>NZ_JAVREN010000071.1:0-22222 GCF_031845405.1 Streptomyces boetiae | reverse complement strand
TCGGTCGGCCCGTTTTGCGGCGCCGGTTCCGCCCGGGCCGGGCGGGAGCGGGCGGACCGGCTGCCGAGGGGCGGTGAGGCCGGGCTCAGGCCGGGGCCCCCGTGTCGGGGGCCTGGTAGTGGCTGGGGCGGCCGGGGTGGGGGAGGAGGTGGCCGCGGGGCTCGGCCTCGGCGCGGGGGGGGAGGCCGAGGCCGCCGAGGGTCTCGGAGAGCCCCGCGATCAGGGCCATGGTCCGGCCCGAGGGGTACCCCAGGGAGGAGAAGAACGCGCCGGTGCCGTCGAGGCCGGGGCCGTCGAACCAGCCGAAGAGCTTCTGGGCGCCGTGCGCGGCCATGGACAGGCCGATGGCCAGGCGCAGCACGAGCAGTCCGGCGTCGGCCGCGGCGGGCGTCGCGGCGCGGGGCGCGGCAGGGGCCGCGTCGGGGGCGGGGGCGGGGGGCATGGGGCGCTCCGGCTGGAGGTGGGGGCTGGGGCGTTCGGCGCGCGGCCGGGCCCGCGCCTCGCCCCGACCGTACTGGGTGTCTCGAAGTCCCCGACCGCGAGGAGCCGGCGGTCCTGGGCCGGGTCGGCCCGCTGACGCGGGGGCGCTGACACCCGCGCGGGCTCGGCCGCGCCGGCATCGCGCCGGCGAAGGCACGCCCGGCGGCTGCCGTCCACGGCGCCGTCTTCTCGCACGCGAGTCCCGGGCAGTTACGTGCTTATCGTAAACAGCGTTCGACATTGGCGAACGCGACGGCTCGCCGTAACGTCCCGGTTGCTCGCTTGTCGCGCTCATGGCGCCGGCCCCGGGCCGCGCCCCTCGCGAGAGCGAAGTCCCACTCGGTCCTCGGATGAACACAGGAGTTCTCCATGAGACACCGCACCGCCCGCCGCCTTCGCGGAACCCGGCTGAGGCTCGCCGTCAGCGGCGCCGTCGCCGGGGCCGCCCTCTTCGCCGGGAGCCTGCCCGCCCTGACCGGGAGCGCCGTCGCGGCCGAGGCGACGGCGGACGAGGAGTTCCGGCGCGGCCCGGACCCGACCCTGGCCGCGATCCAGGCCCAGGAGGGGCCGTTCGACTACGCGACGGTCACCGTCCCGGACCGGCCGACCTTCGACGGCGGCACCATCTACTACCCCACCGACACCAGCCAGGGGACCTTCGGCGGGATCGCCATCTCCCCGGGGTACACGGCGGACCAGTCCTCGATCGCCTGGTACGGCCGCACCCTGGCCTCCCACGGCTTCGTCGTCTTCACCATCAACACCGAGAGCGTCTACGACCAGCCCGACTCCCGCGGCCGGCAACTGCTGGACGCGCTGGACTACCTCACCGGCACCAGCTCGGTCCGCGCCCGGGTCGACCCCGGCCGGCTCGCCGTGGCCGGGCACTCCATGGGCGGCGGCGGCGCGCTGCGCGCCTCCTTCCTGCACCCCGGACTCCAGGCCTCCGTGCCGCTGACGCCGTACCACACCTGGAAGAGCTGGTCGAACACCACGGTCCCCACCATGATCTTCGGCTCGGAGAACGACACGGTCACCCCGGTCGGCCAGCACGCCGAGCGGTTCTACGCCAGCCTCGGCGCTCCCGAGCGCGCCTACCTGGAGCTGAACAACGGCACCCACACCACGCCCGTCAGCTTCGACACCACCATCGCGCAGTACACCGTGGCCTGGCTGAAGCTCTATGTCGACAACGACACCCGGTACGAGCGGTTCCTGTGCCCCGCGCCCCCGGCCGGCGGCCCCATCGAGGAGTACCGCAGCACCAACTGCGCCGCCTGACCCGGCACTTCTTCCCCCAGCACCGGCCCGGACGGGAGGCCCACGCCCCGTCCGGGCCGGCTCGTGCCCAGGGGTACGGGCTCGCGGCGAGCCGTCAGGAGGCGGCCGACGGGCGCGCGGCCGGGGCCTCGTCGATGCCCCACCAGCGCCACAGGTGGCGGTTCCAGCGGTTGAGGATGCCGAGTTCGGCCATCAGCTCGCGGACCTTGGCCACCGAGTCGCGGATCTCGGCGCGGGCCTCCGGGGAGTGGTACGCCTCGCGCACGACCTCGCGCGGGATGCGGAAGCGGCGGACCATCGGGCCGGGCGGGGAGAGCATGATCCGCGCCATCGAGCCCATGATGCCGGGGGTGAGCCGGCCCAGGAGGAAGCGGCGGAAGGCGTTCATCCGGGGCACCCGGTGCTTGAGGTAGTGCCGGGCGAAGGAGATGTGCCGGGCCTCCTCGGCGATGTGGATGCGGATGATGCGGTCCTGGAGCGGGTGCTTGATCCGGCCCTCCTTGACGGCCTTGCGCTGCACGTGGTCGATGGGGTCCTCGCCGCCGAGCACGAAGACGAAGAAAAGCTCGGTGCTGATGAGGGGAATCCACGGGGTGACCTGCGCGAGGGCGCTCAGGGCGCGCGGCATGCCGCGCACGGGCAGGCCGGTGCGGTTGACGAACTCCTGGAACATCATGCCGTGATGACACTCCTCGGTCGTCTCGTGGTAGACGTACCGGAATTCGGGGCGGCCGTTGGGCAGGCGGTAGGCGTAGTTGAGGAGCCCGCGCTTGAGGAGGTTCTCGAACTGCAGGCCGATCTTCATGGCCGTGGCCACCCGCCACAGCCCGATCTGCGCCTGGACCTCGACCGGCTGGGACCGGTACCAGGCGGTCGCGCCCAGCCGGTCCTCGGGCGGCAGAATCCAGCGCGGGTCGTCCTTGTCCACGGCGAACGCGGGGTCGTCCCAGGGGATGTCGGCGTACGCCTCCCAGTGCTTCTCCACCGACGCCTTGTTCAGGCGCTCGATGACCTTGAGGTAGGCCGAGCGGTCCCGGACCTGGGCGCGGACCTCCTCGGCGAGTTCGGGCGGGGCTTCGGTCATCTCACGTCTCCTCTGTCGGACGGGACAGGCCGGTCCGGCTCGGAGGCCGGCGCACAGGTGACGGACCGGAGGCGGTCAACAGCGGGGCGCGCCGGGGTCGTTCCGCAGGGGTACGCCCGCGCCTCGAACGCTCGTCCGTGAGCCGTCATGCTCCGACGGTACGAGCCCGGGGCCGCGCGGGCAGCCCGCGCGGCGCATGGCCTTGCTCACGCCGGGAGCGGGGCGGGGCGGCGGCGTGAGCGGGCGGGGTGCCGGGCGTGGAGGGCCGCCGGAGGAGTGAGCCGGGCGTCTTGCCATGACAGCCATGGGGGGAAACCACCTGTCCGCACCCGGCCTCCGTTCCTCCGGCGGCACCCCGAGTCTCCCGCCCGCCAGGGGCGTTGCCATCGGTAGCCGGGAGGGATCGGTGTGCGGATCCCTCCCGGCGAGGGCAGCTCGGTATACGCACTAGGGCGGCGGGATCTGGGTGCGCGAGCTGAGGCCGAGCTTGGCGAGGATGTGCTCGACGTGGCTGTCGGCCGTGCGCTTGGAGATGACCAGGCGTTCGGCGATCTCCCGGTTGGACAGGCCGCGGGCGACGAGGGCGGCGACCTCCCGCTCGCGCGGGGTGAGGGCGTTCTCCGCCCCCGGCCGCCCGCGGCGGGCGTGCGGGAGGGCGGCGGGGGGCTGGGTCTCGGAGCGCGCCATCTCCTGGATCTCCTCGTCCGACATCCCGGCGCCGGCCCGGTGCCAGCGGGCGAAGTCCTCCTCGCCGAGCGCGGAGCGGACGGCCGCGCGGGCCGCCTCGTGCTGTTCGAGGAGGCTGGGGAGCATGGCGACGGGGTCGCCGTGCAGCTGGCGGGCGTTCTCCGCGAAGCCGAGCAGGCAGGCGGCCCGCGCCCACTCGCGGCGGCGTGCCGCGTGCCAGGACAGCAGGAGGCAGGCCAGGGCGGCGATGAGGACCTCGCCGATCTCGGCGGCGCCGTCCAGGCCCCGGCGGGCGGCCTGCGCGCCGCCGTCGTGGTCCCCCGAGAGCCAGCGGATCGCGGCCAGGACCACCAGGGTGGAGGCGCGCAACTGGACCTCGCCGGTGCCCTCGAGAAACGCCAGGCCCGTGGCGCACAGCTCCAGCGCGCCCGCCGTGTCGCCCAGGACGGCCCGCAGCAGGGCGGCCTCGTGGTGGACCACGGCGATGCCCAGGCCGTCCCCGGCCGCCAGGATCGCCTGCCGGCCGGCCTCCAGCCGGGCCAGCCCCGCCTCGAAGTCCCCGCCCAGGGCGGCCATCGCGCCCAGGTAGGGGTCGGTGAACAGCGCGACCCGCTCCTCCCCCACGCGCAGCGCGACCTCACGGGCCAGGGAGAATCGTTCCACCGCGGTGGGCAGGTCCGCGGTCCACACGGCGGAGACGCCGGTCATGAACAGCCCCCACGCCCGCTCGGGGCAGTCCTCGGGGACCAGGGACAGACCCTTGTCGATCCAGGAGCGCCCCTCGGCCATCGTGCCGGCCGCCCGCCAGAACGGCGCCAGCTGCGCCGCCAGCCACAGCCCCCCGGCGGCCCGCCCGGGGTCCGCGAAGGCGTGGGCCAGGGCGGCGCGCACGTCGGCGATCTGGGTCCGCAGGGCGCGGTGCAGCCCCGCCTGCGCCGGGGTCAGCAGCTCGTCCCAGAAGCGCGCGCCCAGCTCCCGGTAGTGCGCCAGGTGCCGCTCGCGCACGGCCTCCGCGTCGCCGTCGCGCTCCATCTGCTCGGCCCCGAACTCGCGGATCGTGTCCAGCATCCGATAGCGGGCCTCGGGGCCCTCCTCGCGCAGGAGTACCGACTTGTCGACCAGGCCGACCAGCGCTTCGAGCACCTCCGCGCGCGGCAGGTCCCCGCCTGCGCAGACCCCTTCGGCCACGGACAGTTCGAAGGAGCCGGCGAAGACCGCCAGGCGCGCCCACAGCAGCCGCTCCTTCGGGGTGCACAGCTCGTAGGACCAGCCGATGGCCGTGCGCAGCGTCTGGTGCCGGGGCCGGGCGCCGCGCCGGCCGCCGGTGAGCACCTCGAAGCGCTGGTCCAGGCGGCGGGCCAGCTCCGCGAGGGGGACCGCGCGCAGCCGGACGGCGGCCAGCTCCAGGGCCAGCGGGATGCCGTCCAGGCGCTCGACCAGGGCGGCGAGCAGGCGGCGGTTGGCCTCGGTGGCGGCGAAGCCGGGCGCGGCCTCGGCGGCGCGCTGGGCGAACAGCTCCAGCGCGTCCTCGCGGGCCAGGGGCGCGATGGGCAGGAGCTGTTCGCCCGGCACGTCCAGGGGCTGTCTGCTGGTGGCCAGGACGCTGACCTGCTCGGCCTCCCCGAGCAGGACGTCGCACAGCGCCGCGCAGGCGTCGGCCAGGTGCTCGCAGGTGTCCAGGACCAGGAGCACGCGCCGCTCGCGGACGTGCGTGACCACCGCGTCCAGCGCGGAGAGGCCCGGCTGGTCGGGGAGGCCGAAGACCGCGGCCAGGGCCTCGGGCAGCAGGTGAGGGTCGCGCAGGGCCGAGAGCTGCACCAGCCGCACCCCGTCGGGGAAACGATCCCGCTGGGCCGCCGCGGCGCGCAGCGCGGTCCGGCTCTTGCCGACGCCCCCGGGCCCGCACAGGGTCACCAGCCTGCCGCGCCGCAATCCTTCGCGGACGCGGGCCAGTTCCTCCGCCCGCCCGACGAAGCTCGTGCGCTCCGAGGGCAGCGTCCCGCCCCGCTGCGCGAACATGATTCCCACACGACCCCTTCCGCCACGGCCGTCCCGGCCGTCCGTCGGCCGCCGCCCCGCCGACGACGGCCCCACCCCCAGCGTTTACCAGGGGCGACGGCGCAGGGTGGCAACGGCGGGCGACGTTCACCTGATCGTGGCAGAGAGGCGGGGCGGACCGGGGCGTCGGATGTCCCAACGGGCGGGTAACGGAAGGGGGTTGACGTGCCCGGACGGTAGGCGGGAGGCGGGCGGGCGGTCATGATGTCTCTTGCTTTCCGGAACCGACGGTGGGGAGATACCGTGACCAGCGACCGCCCCGTGCCCGGCGTCGACGCCGAGGTGCCGCACTCGGCCCGCGTGTGGAACTACTGGCTGGGCGGCAAGGACAACTACGCCTCCGACCGCCGCGTCGGGGACGAGTTCCGCGCCGTCTTCCCCGGCATCGACGTCCTCGCCCGCGCCTCGCGGTACTTCCTGGCCCGCGCGGTGCGGTACCTGGCGGGCGAGGCGGGCATCCGCCAGTTCCTGGACATCGGCACCGGGCTCCCCACGGCCGACAACACGCACGAGATCGCGCAGCGGGTCGCCCCCGACTCCCGGGTGGTCTACGTCGACAACGACCCGCTGATCCTCCTCCACGCCCGCGCGCTGCTGACCAGCACCCCGCAGGGCGTCACCGAGTACCTGGACGCCGACCTCCACGACCCGGCCGGGGTGCTGCGCCAGGCCGCCGGAACGCTGGACCTGCGCCGGCCCGTGGCGTTGACGCTGATGCAGACGCTGGGCCACGTCGCCGACCTGGAGGAGGCCCGCGCCATCGTCCGCGGATTCCTGGACCTCCTCCCCTCCGGCAGCTACCTGGCCCTGAACGACAGCGTGACCACGCACCGGGAGAACGCGGAGGCCACCCGCATCTACAACGAGAGCGGCGCGCTGCCCTACCACCTGCGGCCCCCGGAGGAGATCGCGAGCTTCTTCGAGGGCCTGGAGCCGGTGCCGCCGGGCGTGGTGCCGATCGCCACCTGGCGCCCGGACGTGGAGGACACGGACGCGACCCGGGGCGCCGCGTGGGGCGGGGTGGGCCGCAAGCCCTGAAGCGGCCGGCCGGCGGCCAGTGGTCGGGGAGGCGGCGGTCAGCCGGCCGTCGCCTCCCAGTGGATGTAGACGGGTCCCGCGTCCAGGGGCGCGCCGACGATGAGAGTGCGCAGCTCGGCCGAGCCCTCCTCGGTGCACGCGAACGCGACGACCAGCGCCGGGCGTTCGTCCTGACCCGCGTCGACCTTGCCCTGGTCGCTCGCGACGCGGGCGGCGAAGGCCTCCCCCGTCTCCCGCGCGGTCTCGGCCTTCAGCTCGACCGTGATCGCGTCGCCGATCAGCAGGTCGCCGCGCTGGGCACGCTTCGCCTGGCCGGGGTAGGGGTTCTGGCGGGCGAGGCCGAGGTCCGGGTCGTGCTCGCTCAGCCACAGGTACAGCTCGACCTCCAGCCAGACCTCCCAGCCGCCGTCGCTGGCGTAGGCGGCCCTGACCCGGGCGTCGTTGGCCCTCGCCCACGCGGAGGCGCCGCGGACGAACCGCTTGATCAGCTCGTCCAGGTCCGGCTGGGAGGCGGAGGCGTCCGAGTCCTCGTCGCCCGGCTCGGTGCGCCGCCGCTTGGGCGCCGGGCCGCCCTCGCCGTCGTCCCCGTCCTCCTCGCTGTCCTGCCGCTTCCGCTTGCCGGTGACGGCGGGCGCCTCCTCCTCGTCGTCCGGCTCGTCGGGCTCCTCGGGCTCGAACTCGCTGCCGGAACTCTGCTGCGAGTCGGCCATCCCCTCGTAGTAACCGCGGTCCATTCCTGCCCCCTTCGTTGCCGGTCCCGGGCATCGTGAAGGCGTTGTGCAGAAAAGGTAACGGCGCTTTCCGGCCGGATTCCGGCCCCGGCGGGACGGGCCGGCCCTCAGGGCGCCGCGCCGTCCTCCCACAGGGCGGTGGTGCGGGTGGCTACGAGGGCGGCGGGGCGGCCAACGGCCTCGGCGGCCGGGAGGGCGGCCACCTGCACGGGGGCCAGCCAGGCGGGGAGCGCGCCGCCGTGGCGTTCGATCAGGTGGGCCACGGCGCGCTCCACGCTGCCGATGACGCTGCGGTGGACCATCACCGGGCGGTGCCGGGCGCCGTCGGGGCCGGTGTAGCGCAGGCCGAAACGCTCCGGCTGGTGCAGGTCGACCTGCACGGTGGACAGGGTGGACTCGCGGCTCGGCGCGGTCGGCCACCTGCACGTCGATCCTGGGCCCGTAGAACGCCGCCTCGCCCTCCGCCGCCTCGTAGGGCAGGCCGCAGCGCTCCAGGGCCTCGATGAGCAGGGCGGTGGAACGCCGCCACAGCTCGGGCTCCGCGACGTACTTGCCGCCGGGACCGGGCAGGGAGAGGCGGTGGCGGGCCGCCTCGATGCCCATCGCCCGGTAGGCGTCGCGGATGAGGGCCAGCGCCCCGGCCGCCTCGTCCGCGACCTGGCCGGGGGCGCAGAAGATGTGGGCGTCGTTGAGGTGGATGGCCCGCACGCGGGTCAGGCCGCCCAGCACCCCGGACAGCTCCGGGCGGAACATGCCGCCCGACTCGGCGAGGCGCAGCGGCAGTTCGCGGTGGCTGCGGGCCCGGGAGCGGTAGATCAGGGCGTGGTGCGGGCACAGGCTGGGGCGCAGCACGAGCTGCTCGCCGCCGACGGCCATCGGCGGGAACATCGCGTCGTCGTAGTGGGTCCAGTGCCCGGAGAGCTCGTACAGCTCGCGCTTGCCGAGGACGGGCGAGGAGACGTGTCGGTAGCCGGCGCGCCGTTCGGCCTCGCGGACGTACTCCTCCAGGGCGTGGCGGACGGTGGCGCCGTCCGGGAGCCAGTAGGGCAGCCCGGCCCCGATCAGGGGGTCGGTGCCGAACAGGCCGAGCGCGCGGCCGAGCCTGCGGTGGTCGTGATCGTGGTCGGTGGGCGTGGGCGTGGGCGGGGTCGTGGGCGGGGTGCGCATCGGCGTCGGCGTCGGCGGGGTGGGGGTGGCGATCCGTGCACGGTGCTCTCCTCGCGGAGGCCCGCGGCGGGCCGGCCCCGGCACGCACGGCGAAGCCCCGGGGTGCTCGCCCCGGGGCTTCGGATCAGGTCGTCTGTCAGCGCGCCGGGAGATGCTCCGGCGTCGTCGTGAGCTGGGCGCGCTGCATGCCGGCCAGCGTACTGCGGCGCCCCCGCGCGGGGGGAACGCTTCTGGCGGGCCGGGCGCGCGGCGGGCGTCGATACTGGTGCGGCGCGGGAAGGGCGGTGGCGAGGTGGACGGCTGGATACTGCTCGGCGGGGTCGCCGCCGGTTTTCTGCTCGCCGCCGTCACCACGCCCGTCGGGGTGTCCGGGGCGGTCTTCCTCCTTCCGGTGCAGCTGAGCGTGCTGGGCGTGCCGAATCCGGCGGTGACGCCGACGAACCTGCTGTTCAACGTCGTGGCCGTGCCCGGGGCCCTGTGGCGCTACCGGCGCGGGGGCGCGCTGCGCGGGGAGCTGACGCGGCGGCTGGTGACCGGGACGCTGCCCGGGGTGGCCGTGGGCGCGGCCGTGCGGGTGTTCGCGCTGCCGGGTCCGGCAGCGTTCCGGCTGCTGATCGCGGCGCTGCTGCTGCCTTTGGGCCTGTGGCTGTGCGCGCGCGCCCTCGCGCCGGCCCGCGAGCTGCCGGAGGCGGCCGAGCCCTCGGCGCGGGCCCTGACCGGGCTGGCCCTGGCGGTCGGGGCGGTCGGCGGCCTGTACGGAATCGGCGGGGGCTCCCTCGTCGGGCCGCTCCTGGCGGGGAGGGGGCTGCCGGTGGCGCGGGTGGCCCCGGCGGCACTGGCGGTGACGTTCGTGACCTCGGTCGCCGGGGCGACTGCCTTCGCGCTGCTGTCGCTGGTGAGCGCGGGGGACGTGGCGCCGGAGTGGTGGCTGGGCCTGGCCTGCGGGGCGGGCGGGCTGGCCGGCGGCTACCTCGGGGCCCGCCTCCAGCCGCGCCTGCCGGAGCGGGCGCTGCGGCTGCTGCTCGGCGCGCTGGCCGCGGGCCTCGGCCTGCTGTACGCCGCGCAGGCCCTGGCCTGAGCCGGAGCGCCGCCGCACCCGGGGGTCACTGCCCGCGCGGGGCGTACATGATCACGGCCATGCCGGCCAGGCAGACGGCGGCGCCGATCAGGTCGTAGCGGTCGGGGCGGTAGCCGTCGGCGACCATGCCCCAGGCGAGGGACCCGGCGACGAAGACCCCGCCGTAGGCGGCCAGGACGCGGCCGAAGTTCTCCTCGGTCTGGAGGGTGGCGACGGCCCCGTAGAGGCCGAGGGCGACGGCCCCGGCGCCCACGAAGATCCAGCCGCGGTGCTCGCGGAGGCCCTGCCAGATCAGCCAGGCACCTCCGATCTCGAACAGGGCGGCGACGGCGAACAGGGCGGCGGATCGGGCGACGAGCACGGCGGGACGGTCCTTCGGCGGCGGGAGGCGGGCGGGGCTGCGAGGCGCCCCGGGTCGGCGGGGCGTTCACGTCCCGACGGTAAGCCGGGGCGCGGAGCGGGGGTCGGGCCGCTGGCCGGGAGGGGAAGGAAAGGTGAAGGGAAGCCGGGCCGCGCGGCTGATGGCCCCGGCCGGCGGCGGCCGGGGCGGCGAGGTGACGCGGCGTAGACTCGGGGCCCGATATCGGCCTCGTCACTGTCTGGGGGTGTCCGGCCTTGCGGGAGTTCCAGCGGGGGGCGGTGCGGCTGCACATCCTGCACCACGCGGCCCAGGAGGAGATCCACGGCGCGTGGATGGCCGAGGAGCTGGCCCGGCACGGGTACCGCATCAGCCCCGGCACGCTCTACCCGACGCTGCACCGGCTGGAGTCGGACGGGCTGCTGGTCTCCGAGCAGCGGGTGGTCGGCGGCCGGACCCGCCGCGTGTACCGGGCGACCGAGGCCGGGCGGGCGGCGCTGGCCGAGGACCGGCGGGCGCTGCGGGAGCTGGCGCGCGAGGTGCTGGAGGGCGGGAACGGCCCGGGTGACTGAGGCGCCGGGGCGCTGGCCGCGGGCTGGTCTCAGCGCCGGATGGCGAGCGCGCGGCGCAGGCCGTAGGCCGCGGCGCCCGCCCCCAGGACGGCGGCGCCGGTGAGCACCGCGGACGTGGGCAGGGCGAACGCAAGGATCAGGCAGCCGGCCAGGCCCAGCGCGGGGACGGCGCGCGGGGGGCGGCCCTCCTCGGGGGTCAGCGTCCAGGCCGAGGCGTTGGCCACGGCGTAGTAGACGAGCACTCCGAAGGAGGAGAAGCCGATCGCGCCGCGCAGGTCGGCCGTCGCGGCCAGCGCGGCGACCACGAGGCCGACGGCGAGTCCGGCGCGGTGCGGCACCTGGAACGAGGGGTGCACGGCGGAGAGCGCGTGTGGCAGGTGCCGGTCGCGGGCCATGGCCAGGGTGGTGCGGGAGACGCCGAGGATCAGCGCGAGGAGCGCGCCGAGCGCGGCGAGGGCAGCCCCGGCGCGGACCGCGGGGGCCAGCCAGTCGGCTCCTGCGGCGCGCGCCGCGTCGGCCAGCGGGGCGGCGGCGTCCGCGAGTCGGCCGGGGCCGAGGGCGGAGAGGACGGCGACGGCCACGGCGGCGTAGACGATCAGGGTGATGCCCAGCGCGATGGGGATGGCGCGCGGGATGGTGCGTCGCGGGTCGCGGACCTCCTCGCCGAGGGTGGCGATGCGCGCGTAGCCCGCGAAGGCGAAGAACAGCAGGCCCGCGGCCTGGAGCACCCCGCCGGCGGTGACGTCCGGGCCCGGGCCCTCCCCCTCCGGCGCCGGGCCGACCGCGACGAGGGCGGCGACCACCACGGCGGCGAGGACGGCCAGGACGGCGGCGACGATCGCGCGGGTGACCAGCGCCGACTTGTGCACCCCGGCGTAGGTGACGGCGGTCAGGGCCAGCACGGCGGCCACCGCCACGGCGTGGGCCTGGCCCGGCCACAGGTACCAGCCCGCCGTCAGGGCCATGGCCGCGCAGGAGGCGGTCTTGCCGACGACGAACGCCCAGCCGGCGAGGTAGCCCCAGAAGGGGCCCAGGCGTTCGCGGCCGTAGACATAGGTGCCGCCGGAGGCCGGGTAGCGGGCGGCGAGGCGGGCGGAGGAGGTCGCGTTGCAGTAGGCCACGGCCGCGGCCAGGGCCAGGGCCAGAAGCAGCCAGGAGCCGGCCGCGCGGGCGGCCGGGGCGAGCGCGGCGAAGATCCCGGCGCCGATCATCGAGCCCAGGCCGATCACCACGGCGTCGGCGAGCCCGAGGCGCCGGGTGAGCTGGTCGGGGAGGTCCGCGGGGGTGAGGGACTTGGACATGGGATCTCTCCCGTCGGAGCGTGCCGGCCTCGGTGACGAAGCCCGATATCGGACCACGATATCGGATGCCGATGGTTTGGGGGACCGGCCGCCCGTGCGGTTCAACGCCCGCCACGCCCGCCGGACATGGCGCGGGTCCGCCGCGGCCTCCCCGGTCGGGGCGGGTCGGCGGGCAGCGGGGGCGCCGGGGCCGCGCCGCGCGCCGGGGCGCGGGACGTTCGGCGACGGAGTGGGGCTGCCGCTCCCCCGGCGGCGCACTTGGCGGCGCGCCGGGAAAGCCGGGCGCGGCGGCCCGGAAATGCGCGGAATTGCGCGTTGCAGCGGGCGCAGCTTTCCGCTCCGGCGGGCATTCGCCTCTTCTGTCGCGCCGGTCTTCGAATGACGGACGGAAAGAGCGGGCGCGCGGGAATTCCGTTTCGCGACCCCGGCGGCGGGGGCGCCCGCTTCCGCGACGCGCGGGCCGTGAGCTGGGGAGACGTGACGGCGCGCGGCGTCTCGTCATCCCGGAAAAGTGCGACTCCAGGGCGAGCGAAGTGCGGCTCGCGCCCCGGTTCCGTGGCGGGGCAACAGAATCGTTTCCCTCAATCTTCGGCTTTGACGACTTATTCGGGACACTTCTCTCCGCCGTTTGGACCATCGGATTTTCCGGAAGCCTTTCGTCAGCACTTCCCGACGCGCGCCCTCGGCGGCGCGCGCGCCTCAGGCCGCACCGAGGGGGCGAAGCGAGCGTGCCCGACGACACGAGTGAGCCGGTCCAGGAGCCTGCCGCCCTGCTGCGGCTGCGGCCGGGCGAGCTGCCCTGGGTGCTGTCCGCGCCGGACGACGCCTCGTTGCGCGCCGCCGCCGGGGCGCTGCGGCGGCGCCTGGGCGGCCCGGCCGGGGCGGACCCGACACCGGTCGCGCGGGCCCTGGCCGCCTCGGACCGGGGGGAGGCGTGGCGGGCCGTGCTCTGGGGCGAGGGCGCCGGGGAGGTGCGCGAGGCGCTGGCGCGGCTGGCGGGCGGCGAGGGCGGCCCGGCCGGGCCCGCGGGCTCCCCGGGCGCGGGCCCGGCGTTCCTCTTCCCCGGCCAGGGGCCGCAGTGGGCCGGGATGGCCCTGGGCCTGCGGGACGCCTCCCCGGCCTTCGCGGCGGGCCTGCGGGAGTGCGCCGGGGCGCTGGCCCCGCACGTGGACTGGTCCCTCGACGAGGTGCTGGCCGGGGCGCCGGGCGCGCCGGGGCTGACGGCCGTGGAGGTCGTGCAGCCCGCCCTGTTCGCGGTGATGGCGGCGCTGGCGGGGCTGTGGCGCGCGGCGGGCGTGGAGCCGGCGGCGGTCGCCGGGTACTGCTTCGGGGAGGTGGCCGCGGCGCACGTCGCCGGGGCGCTGACCCTGCCGGAGGCGGCGCTCGTCGTCACCGCGATGGCGCGGGCGCAGGCGGCCGTCGCCGGGCGCGGGGCGATGGCCTCGGTGCTGCTCCCGGAGGCCGAAGCGGCGGCTCGACTGGCCGCCGCGCCGGGGGCGTTGCACCTGGCCGCCGTCACCGGGCCGCGCTCCTGCGTCGTCTCGGGGGCGGCGGAGGAGGTGGACGCGTTCGTGGCGCGCTGCGCCGCGGAGGGGGTGCGGGCCAGGAGGGTGGCGGTGGACGTGGCCGGGCACTCCCCCGGCTTCGACGCGCTGCGGGCGCCGCTGCTGCGGGAGTTGGGCGGCCTGCGCCCGCGCCGCGGCCGGGTCGCCTTCCACTCCTCGCTCACCGGGACGGCGCTGGAGACGACGGCGCTGAACGCCTCGTACTGGTGGCGCCTGCTGCGGCGCACCGCCCGCCTGGACCGGGTCGCGAACGGCCTGCTGGGCGCCGGCCACCGCCTGCTGGTGGAGATCACGCCGCACCCCGTGCTGGCCGCCGGCTTCCAGGACGCCGCGGAGGAGTCGGGCGCCAATGCGACGATCATCCCCTCCCTCCACCGCGGGCCCGGCGAACACCGGCGCTTCACGACGGCTCTGGCGGAGGCATACGCGGCGGGCGCGCAGGTCCGCTGGCCGCGGGTGTTGGGCCCCGCCCCGGCCGCCGCCGCGAACGCTGTCGCCTCCGCCGGGGAGGTTCCGTCCGGCGAAGGCGCCGCCGGCGAGGGTGCTTCCGGGGCGGACGCCTCCGGCGAGGGCCTGCCCGGGGTGGGCGCCTCCGGCGGAGCCGTTACCGGTGCGGATGCCTGCGGCGGGCAAGGTCTGGCCGCCGCGGGCGCCGGTGCGGCCGGTGCCTGCGGCAGCGGCGAGCGCGGTTTTGGGGAGGAGGGGCCCGGCGTTCCCCCGGGCGGCGGTCCCGGTGCGGAGCGCCGGGCGGGGGCGGCGTTGCGGGGGCGGTTGGCCGGGTTGTCGGAGGCGGCGGCCGAGCGGGTCGTGTTGCGGGTGGTGCTGGAGCAGCTGGCGGCGGTGACCGGGGGGCGGCGGGGCGCGGCCGTGAATCCGGGGGTGGCCTTTCGGGAGCTGGGGGTCGACTCAGCCGCCGGGGTTCAGCTGCGGGCGAGGCTGGCGCGCGAGACGGGGCTGCGGCTGCCGGCCGCCCTCGTCTTCGAGGAGCCGACGCCGGCCGCGCTGGCGCGCCGGCTGCTGGCGCTGCTCTCCGGTGAACGGCCGGACCGGAGCGCGCCGGAGGCGCGGGGCGCCGGGGAACTCGTCGCCGTCGTGGCCCTGGGCTGCCGGCTGCCCGGCGGCGTGCGTGCGCCCGAGGACCTGTGGCGGCTGCTGGAGGAGGGGCGGGACGCGGTCGGCGCCTTCCCCGGCGACCGGGGCTGGGACCACCGCGCGCTGCTGGCGCCGGACGCCGAGGGGGCCGCGGCCCGCCCGGGCGCCTACTACCAGGCGCGAGCCGGATTCCTCGACGGCGCGGGCGAGTTCGACGCCGCGTTCTTCGGCATCCCGCCCCGCGAGGCCCTGGCCATGGACCCTCAGCAGCGGCTGCTGCTGACCACCGCCTGGGAGACGCTGGAACGCGCCGGGATCGACCCGACGGCTCTGCGCGGCACGGACGCGGGCGTGTTCGTCGGCGCGATGGACGCCCGGTACGGCCCCGGCTGGCACCGCGCGGGGCGGGAGGTGGCCGGGCACCTGGTGACGGGAAACCTCCCCGCCGTCGCCTCCGGCCGCATCGCCTACGCGCTCGGGCTGCGCGGCCCGGCCGTGACCGTGGACACCGCCTGCTCCGCCTCGCTCGTGGCCCTGCACCTGGCCCGCCGCGCCCTGCTGGCGGGCGAGTGCTCGCTGGCCCTGGCCGGTGGGGCGACCGTGCTGGCCGGGCCGGGGCCGTTCGCCGAGTTCAGCCGGCAGCGGGCGCTGTCCCACGACGGCCGGTGCAAGGCGTTCTCGGAGGCCGCCGACGGCTTCGGCCTGGCCGAGGGCGTCGGCCTGGTGCTGCTGGAGCGGCTGGGCGACGCCCGCCGCAACGGCCACCCCGTGCTGGCCGTCCTGCGCGGCTCGGCCGTCAACCAGGACGGCGCGAGCAACGGCCTCTCCGCGCCCAGCGGCCGGGCCCAGGAGGAGGTCATCCGCCGGGCGCTGGCCGACGCGGGCCTGGGCCCCGGCGACGTGGACCTGGCCGAGGCCCACGGCACCGGCACGCGCCTGGGCGACCCCGTCGAGGCCGGCGCGCTGCTGGCGGTCTACGGGCGGGGGCGCCCGCCGGGCCGCCCGCTGTGGCTGGGCTCGGTGAAGTCCAACCTCGGCCACACGCAGGCCGCCGCCGGGGTCACCGGCGTGATCAAGGCCGTTCTCGCCCTGCGGCACGGGACGATGCCGCGCACCCTGCACGCCGAGCGGCCCGCCGGCGCGGTGGACTGGTCCCCGGGCGGCGTCCGGCTGCTGACGGAGCGGCGCCCCTGGCCGGAGGGGAACGGCCCGCGCCGCGCCGCCGTGTCCTCCTTCGGCATCAGCGGCACCAACGCCCACGTGATCCTGGAGCAGCCGCCCGAGGCCGGGGAAGAGGAGGAGCACCCGGGGGACACGGCCTGGGACGCCGGGGGTCAACCGGCGGACGGCGGCGGGCCGTTCGTCGCCTGGCCGCTGTCCGGGCGCGGCGAGGAGGCGCTGCGCGCGCAGGCCGGGCGGCTGCGCGCCCACCTGGAGGCCGTGCCGGACGCCTCCCCGGCCGGGATCGGGCGCGCGCTGGCGACCACCCGCGCCGCGTTCGAGGACCGGGCGGTGGTGATCGGCCGGGACCGGGCGGCGCTGGCCGGGGGCCTGGCCGCCCTGGAGGGGGGAACGGCCGCCCCGGGGGTCCCCCCGCTCACGGGCGGAGGCGTGGTGCGAGGGCGCGCGCGGGCGCGGGGTCCGGTGGTGTTCGTCTTCCCCGGGCAGGGCGGGCAGTGGCCCGGGATGGCCGCAGGGCTGCTGGAGAGCTCCCCCGTCTTCCGGGAGCGGATCGCCGCCTGCGACGCGGCGCTGGCGGCCTGGGTGGACTGGTCCCTGGAGGACGTGCTGCGCAGGCGGCCCGGCGCGCCGCCGCTGGAGCGGGTGGAGGTGGTGCAGCCCGCGCTGTTCGCCGTCATGGTCGCGCTGGCGGAGGTGTGGCGGGCGCACGGGGTGCGCCCCGACGCGGTCGTGGGTCACTCCCAGGGCGAGATCGCCGCGGCCTGCGTGGCCGGGGCGCTGGCCCTGCCGGACGCCGCGCGCGTCGTGGCCCTGCGCTCCGCGCTGATCGCCCGGGAGGCGTCCGGGCGCGGCGGCATGCTGTCGGCCGCCCTCGGCGCCGCCGAGGCGCGCCGCCGCCTCCAGCCGTGGGAGGGGCGGATCGCGCTGGCCGCCGAGAACGGGCCGCGCTCCGTCGTGCTCAGCGGCGAGCCGCAGGCCCTGGACGCGCTGGCGGCGGCGCTGGAGGCCGAGGGCGTGCGGGCCGCGCGCCTGCCCGTGGACTACGCGGCGCACGGCCCGCAGGTGGAGGCGGTGCGCGGGCCGCTGGCGGAGGCCCTGTCCGGGCTCGCACCGCGCCGGGCCGCGATCCCGCTGTACTCGACGGTGACCGGCGCGCCCGTGGACGGCGAGCGGCTGGACGCCGCGTACTGGGCGGACAACCTCAGGCGGCCGGTGCGGTTCCTCGACGCCGTCCGGCGCCTGCTGGCCGACGAGCACCGGGTGTTCGTCGAGGTGGGGCCGCACCCCGTGCTGACGGCCGCCGTCGAGGCGGCCCGCGAGGAGGCCGCGGAGGAGGGGGTGGTGGTGTGCGGCACGCTGCGGCGGGAGGACGGAGGGCCGCGCCGGATGCTGACCTCCCTGGCGCAACTGCACGTGCGGGGCGTGCCCGTGGACTGGCGGCCCGCCTTCCCCGGGGCTCCGGCGCGGCCCGTGCCCCTGCCGACCTACGCCTTCCGGGAGCGCCGCTTCTGGCTCCCGGCGGAGGACGGCGCGGACGCCCCTACCGCGCCGTCCTCCGCCCCGGCCGACGCGGCGGAGGCCCGGGTGTGGGAGGCGGTGGAGCGCGAGGACGCCGAGGGGCTGGCCGACGCGCTCGGCGCCCCGGGAGCCGAGGCGCTGATCCCGGCCCTGCCCGCGCTGGCGGCCTGGCGGCGCGCGCACCGGCGGCGGGCCGCCGCCCGCCACTGGCGTTACCGCGTCGTCTGGGAGCCGGCCCGCCCCGCGGAGGGCGCCCCCCAACCTCCGCGCGGACACTGGCTGTTGGTGGCCCCGCCTCCCGAGGTAACCCCGGGGGTGGTGGAACGCTGCGCCGCCGCCCTCGCGGAGCTGGGCGGCACGGAGGTGCTGCGGCCCGGGGACGACGCAGGGGAGCCCGGCTCGGCGGCCCAACGCGCCGGACTGGCCGGGGAGTTGCGGCGGACGGCCGGGCGGGGCGCGGCCCCCGTCGGGGTGCTGTCCCTGCTGGCCCTGGACGAGAGGCCGCTGCCGGGCCGCCCGGGGCTGACGGCCGGCGCCGCCCGCACCCTCGCGCTGATCCAGGCGCTGGGCGACGCCGGCATCCCCGCCCCCCTGTGGCTGGTGACGGCGGGCGCGGTGGCCGTGGCCGGGGACGAGGGGGGCGGGCCGAGCCCCGCCCAGGCGATGGCCTGGGGTCTCGGCCGGGTGGCCGGGCTGGAGCACCCCGAGCGCTGGGGCGGCCTGCTCGACCTGCCGCCCGACGCGGCCGGAGGGACCGGCGCGGACCTCGCGCGGGCCCTGTCCCGCTACGGCCCGGAGGACCAACTGGCCCTGCGCGGCGGCCAGGTGCTCGCCCGGCGCCTGGTCCGCGCCCCGCTCCCGGAGGGCCGGGGCGCGGGGCCGGGCCTGCGCGGCGGCGGCACCGCGCTGGTCACCGGCGGCACCGGGGCCCTGGGGGCGCACGTCGCGCGCCGCCTGGCCCGCGAGGGCGCCGAGCGCGTGGTGCTGGTGAGCCGGCGCGGGCCCGACGCGCCGGGCGCCGCCGGGCTGGCCGCCGGCATCGAGGCGCTGGGCGCCCGCGCCCATGTGGCGGCCTGCGACGTCGCCGACCCCGAGGCCCTGGCGGCGCTGGCCGAACGGCTGCGGGAGGAGGGGCCGCCGGTGCGCACCGTCGTGCACGCCGCCGGACTGGCCCCGCTGGTGCCCCTGGCCGGGACGGACGGGGAGCTGCTGGCCGGGACGGTCCGGGCCAAGGTCGCGGGCGCGGCCCACCTGGACGCGCTCTTCCAAGGGCCGGGCGCGCCCGGGGCGTTCGTCCTGTTCTCCTCCATCGCGGGCGTGTGGGGCAGCGCGGACCATGCCGCCTACGGCGCGGCCAACGCCGCCCTGGAGGCCCTGGCCGCCCGCCGCCGCGCCCGGGGCCTGCCCGCGACCTGCGTGGCCTGGGGCATCTGGGACCCGGAGAGCGGCGGCGGCATGGCCGCGGGCCTGGAGAGGGACCGGCTCCTGGCGCGAGGGGTGCGGTTCATGGACCCCGGGGCGGCGCTGGACGCGCTGGCGGACGCGGTGGAGCACGAGGAGACGTCCGTGGCGGTGTGCGACGTGGACTGGGAGCGGTTCGCGCCCGCGTTCGCCGCTGCCCGGCCCCGGCCGTTGCTCGCGGGCGTCCCCGAGGCGCGCGCGCCGGCGGGCCTGGCGGACGCACCGGAGGACGGCCCCGAGGGTCGGACGGCCGCGACCGGTGCGGCGGACGAGGCGGCCGGGGCGCGCGGGCGGCTGGCCGGGCTGCCGCCGGAGCGCAGGGAGCGCGCCCTGCGGGAGCTGGTGCGCGGCCACGCGGCGGCGGCCCTGGGCCACGCCGGCCCCCACCTCCTCGACCCGGACCGGCCGTTCCGCGCCCAGGGCCTCGACTCCGTGACGGCCGTGGACCTGCGCAACCGCCTCGCGGCGGCGACCGGCCTGCGCCTCCCGGTCGGCGTGGTCTTCGACCACCCCACGGTCGCGGAGCTGGCCGGGCGCCTGTCCGCGCTGCTGGCCGGCCCGCCGCCCGCCGCGCCCGCCCCGGCCGTTGCCCCGGAGGCACCCCCCGCACCGGCGGCGAGCCGGGCCGGGGGGGATCCGGTGGCGGTCGTCGCGGCCGGCTGCCGCCTGCCCGGCGGGATCAGGTCGCCCGAGGAGCTGTGGGCCCTGCTCGCCGAGGAGCGCGACGTCATCGGCCCCTTCCCCGCCGACCGCGGCTGGGACCTGGCCGCGCTGCTGTCGGGCGACCCCCGCCGGCCGGGGTTCTCCGCCGTGTCCGAGGGCGGGTTCCTGGCGGACGCCGCCGACTTCGACGCCGGTTTCTTCGGCATCAGCCCGCGCGAGGCGGCGGCGATGGACCCGCAGCAGCGCCTGCTGCTGACCACCGTCTGGGAGACGGCCGAGCGCGCCGGGCTCAACCCTGCCACCCTGCACGGGAGTCGGACCGGGGTGTTCGTCGGCGCCGGGTACCACGGGTACGGCGCCTGGGAGGCGGGCGCGGCGGACGAGGCCGCCGCGGGGCACGTGGTCAGCGGCACGGCGATGAGCGTGGTCTCCGGCCGCGTCGCCTACGCGCTGGGCCTGTCCGGGCCCGCGGTGACGGTGGACACGGCCTGCTCCTCCTCCCTGGTGGCCCTCCACCTGGCGGTGCAGGCCGTGCGGCGCGGCGAGTGCCGGGCGGCCTTCGCGGCGGGGACGACGGTGATCGCCTCTCCGCTGGTGTTCACGGAGTTCAGCCGCCTGGGCGGGCTCGCCGCCGACGGCCGCTGCAAGGCGTTCTCCGAGGCCGCCGACGGCATGGGGCTGGCCGAGGGTGTGGTGGTGCTCCTCCTCCAGCGGCTCTCCGACGCCCGCCGCGAGGGCCGCCGCGTGCTGGCCGTCGTCCGCGGCACGGCGACGAACCAGGACGGCGCGAGCAACGGCCTCACCGCGCCCAGCGGCCCCGCCCAGCAGGCCGTCATCCGGCTGGCGCTGGCGGACGCCGGCCTCGCGCCCGACGAGGTGGACGCCGTGGAGGCGCACGGCACGGGCACGACGCTGGGCGACCCGATCGAAGCGCAGGCGCTGGCGGAGGTCTACGGGCGGCAACGGCCGGACGGCAAGCCGCTGTTGCTGCGCTCGGTCAAGTCCGCCCTGGGCCACACGCAGGCCACCTCGGGCCTGGCGGGCGCGCTCGCCACGGTGCTGGCCCTGCGCCACGGTGCGCTGCCGCGGTCGTTGCACCTCGCGGAGCCCAGCCGGCGCGTGCCCTGGGCCGAGAGCGGCCTGGAGCCTCTGGCCGAGGCCCGGCCCTGGCCGCGCGCGGGCCGCCCGCGCCGGGCGGGCGTCTCCTCCTTCGGCCTCAGCGGGACGAACGCCCACGTCATCCTGGAGGAGGGGCCGGACCTCGCCGCGGACGGGCCGGAGGGGGACGGCGGGCACCCCGGCGTGCAGGAGCGCCACGGGGCAACGCCGGGCCGGGCGTTGCCCTGGGTGGTCTCCGGGCTCGACGGCGCGGCCCTGCGCGCCCAGGCCGCCCGCCTGCACGCGCACCTGACCGGGCGACGCCCCGGGCCGGGCGCGGCTGCGGTGGCGCACGCCCTGGTCGAGACCCGCGCCCACCTGCCCCACCGGGCCGTCGTCCTGGGCCGGGACCGCGAGGCGCTGCTCGCGGGCCTCGCCTCCGTGGCCGCCGGACGGCCGGAGCCCGGGCTGCCCGTGGGCGAGGCCGCGGCCGGGCGCAAGGTGGTGTTCGTCTTCCCTGGCCAGGGCGGGCAGTGGCCGGGGATGGCGGCGGGACTGCTGGAGCGCTCCCCCGCCTTCGCCGAGCGACTGGCGGCCTGCGAACGGGCGTTGACCCCGCTCACCGGCTGGTCGCCGCGCGCCGTGCTGCTCGGGGAGCCGGGCGCCCCGCCGCTGGAGCGGGTGGACGTCGTGCAGCCGGTGCTGTTCGCGGTGATGGTGTCCCTGGCCGCGCTGTGGCGGCTTTACGGCGTCGAGCCGGACGCCGTGACCGGGCACTCCCAGGGCGAGATCGCCGCGGCCTGCGTCGCGGGCGGGCTCTCCCTGGAGGACGCCGCGCGGGTGGTGGCCGTGCGCAGCCGCCTGGTGCGCGAACGGCTCGCCGGGCGCGGGGCGATGGCCTCGGTGGCCCTGCCCGCCGCGGAGGCGCGCCGGCGGCTGGCCGCGCTGGGCGGGGATTTGTCGCTCGCGGCCGTCAACGGGCCCGACTCCGTGGTGCTTTCCGGCGAGCCCGGGGCGCTGGACTCCTTCCTGGCCGCCTGCGCCGCCGAAGGGGTGCGCGCCCGGCGCGTTCCCGTGGACTACGCCTCGCACTCCGCGCAGGTGGAGGAGACCGGCGAGGAGCTGCGCCGGGCGCTGGACGGGATCTGCCCGGCGGCCGGGCACACGGCGCTGTACTCCACGGTCACCGGCGGGCCGCTGGAGACCGGCGCCCTGGACGCGGCGTACTGGGTCCGGAACCTGCGCCGGCCCGTGGAGTTCGCGGCCACCACGCGGCGGCTGCTGGCGGACGGGCACGACCTGTTCGTCGAGGTGAGCCCGCACCCGGTGCTGCTGACGGACGTTCAGGAGGCCATCGACTCGGCCGGGTCCGGGGGCAGCGGCGCGGCGGCGGTGGGCACGCTGCGGCGCGGCGAGGGCGACCCCGAGCGTTTCCTGCGGGCGCTGGGCGAGGCGTACGTGCGCGGCGCGCCGGTCCGCTGGGAGCGGGCCCTGCCCGGCCGCCCGGCGCGCCTGCCCGAACTGCCCACCTATGCCTTCCAGGAGCGGCGGTACTGGCCGAGCCGCCCCGCCCCGGCCGCGGACGGCGGGGACGCCTCAGGGCGGCTGTGGGCGGCGGTGGAGCGGGAGGACGCGGAGGCGCTGGCCGCCGGGCTCGGCGGGGACGCGGCGGCCAGGGCCGAGGCCGCGCGGGCGCTCGGCCCGGCGTTGCCCCTCCTGGCCCGGTTGCGCCGCGAGGACAGCGCCCGCGCTCGCGCCGACGCGTGGCGCTACCGGGTGGCGTGGGTCCCGGCCCCCGAGTCCGCGGC
>NZ_JAVREN010000070.1:0-22313 GCF_031845405.1 Streptomyces boetiae | reverse complement strand
CCTCCTCGGCGGCGCCGTCGCCCTCCCCGACGGCGGCCACCTCTTCACCGGCCGCCTCTCCCTGGCCGCCCAGCCCTGGCTCGCGGACCACGCCGTCCAGGGCACCGCCCTCCTGCCCGGCACCGCCTTCGTCGAACTCGCCCTCCACGCGGGCCGCGAGACCGGCTGCGCAACCGTCGAGGAACTCACCCTCGAAGCGCCCCTCGCCCTCCCCGCCGACGGCGCCGCCCAACTGCGCCTCACCCTCGGCCCCGCCGACGCCCACGGCCTGCGCACCGTCGACATCGCCTCCCGCCCCGCGGGCGACCCCGGCCGCGACTGGACCCGGCACGCCTCCGGCCGCCTCACGCCGAGCGAGCCCCGGCAGCCGGAGCCCGCCGACGACCTCGCCGCCTGGCCCCCGCCCGGCGCAACGCCCGTCCCGGCCCCGGCCGAGGACGTTCCCGCCGAGGACGCCCCCGCGCCCGGCCTGCACGACCTGCTCTACGCCCGCCTCGAAGCCCTCGGCTTCGGCTACGGCCCCGCCTTCCGCGGCCTGCGGGCCGTCTGGCGCGACGGTGACACTCTCTACGCCGAGGCCGCCCTGCCCCCCGGGGCCGCCGCCCCCGGCGCCGAGGCCGCCGCCTACGGCCTGCACCCCGCCCTGCTCGACGGCGCGTTGCACTGCTCCTGGCTCGGCCCCCTCGGCCCCGACGGCGAGGCCGGCCCCGAGGACTGCCTGCTGCCGTTCAGCTGGCGCGGCATCCACCTCCACGCCACCGGCGCCGCCGCCGTCCGCCTCCGCGTCACTCCCGCCGGGCCCGACGCCGTCACCGCCCTCCTCGCCGACGCCACCGGCCGCCCCGTCGCCACCCTCGGCACGGTCACCCTGCGCCGCCTCGACGCCGCCCACCTGCGCAGGGCAACGGCCGCGGCGGCGCCCGCCGGACGCGACTCACTGCACCGCGTGACCTGGCAGCCCCTCCCGTCGGCCCCGCCCTCGCCCGCCGCCTCCCTAGCCCGCGTCACCTGCCCCGAGGAGCTCGACGCCCTCCGCGCCGCCCCCGCCCTCGTCCTCGCGCCCACTCCCGGCGAGACCCCGGGCGCCGCCGCCGCGCACGCCCTCGCCCTGGCTCGACGCTGGCTGTCCGAGGACCGGTTCGCGGACGCCCGCCTCGTCCTGCACACCCGCCGCGCCGTCGCCGCCCGCGACGGCGAGGTCCCCGACCCCGCCCAGGCCGCCGTCTGGGGCCTGATCCGCTCCGCCCAGCTCGAACACCCCGGCCGTTTCCTCCTCCTGGACACCGACGGCGACACGGGCGAGGCAGGCGACACAGAGGCCGCCGAGGCCGCCCTCCGCGCCCTGCCCGCCGACGAGCCCCAACTCGCCCACCGCGACGGCGCGTTCCTCGCCCCCCGCCTCACCCGTCCCGCCACCCCGGCCCAAGACGCGCCCCCCTCCGCCCCCTTCGGCACCGGCACCGTCCTGATCACCGGCGCCTCCGGCACCCTCGGCCGCCACCTCGCCCGCCACCTCGCCACCGCCCACGGCGTGCGCGACCTCCTCCTCGTCAGCCGCCGCCCCCTCCCCGAGGACGACCTGGCCGCCCTCCGCGAGCTCGGCGCCGAACCCCGCGCCGCCCGCTGCGACCTGGGAGACCGCGAGGCCCTGGCCGCCCTCCTCGCCGAACACCCCGGCCTGACCGCCGTCCTCCACGTCGCCGGCGTCACCGACGACGCGCCCCTCACCGCCCTCACCCCCCAGCGCATCGACGCCGTCCTGCGCCCCAAGACCGAGGCCGCCCGCCACCTCCACGAGCTGACCGCCCACCTCGACCTGGCGGCGTTCGTCCTCTTCTCCTCCGTCGCCGGCACCCTCGGCGCCTCGGGCCAGGCCAACTACGCCGCCGCCAACGCCGCCCTCGACGCCCTCGCCCACCAGCGCCGCGCGGCCGGGCTGCCCGCCCTCTCCCTCGCCTGGGGCCTGTGGGCCGACGACAGCGGCATGACCGGCAAGCTCGACGCCGCCGACCACGCCCGCATCCGCCGCACCGGCATCCTCCCCATGGCCGCCGACGAGGCCCTGGCCCTCTTCGACCGCGCCCTCGCCCACGCCGCCGCCACCGGCCATCCCGTCGCCGTCCCCGCTCGCCTCGACCTCGCCGGCCACGCCACCCGAGCCGCCGCCGGAACCGCCCCGCCGCCCCTGCTGCGCGCCCTCGTCCGACCCGCCGCCCCGGCCGCCGCTCCCACCGCCTCAGCCCCGGCCGTCGAGCCCGCCAACGACCTGGCCCGCCGCCTCGCCCCCCTCCCCGCCGCCGACCGCGAACGCGCCCTCCTGGACCTGGTCCGCGCCCAGGTGACCGCCGTCCTCGGCCACACCGTCACCGACCGGCGGATCGCGCCCGAACGGCCCTTCCGCGATCTCGGGTTCGACTCCCTCACCGCCATCGAGCTGCGCAACCTCCTCGCCGCCGCGACCGGCGTCCGCCTCCCCGCCACCCTCGTCTTCGACCACCCCACCCCCCTCGCCCTCACCCGCGAACTCCACGCCACCCTCCTCGGCCGCACCGAGGACGCCCCGGCCCCGGCCGCCTCGGCCTCCGCCGAGGAGGAGCCGGTCGCGATCGTGGGCATGGCCTGCCGTTTCCCGGGCGGGGTGCGCTCGCCGGAGGACCTGTGGCGGCTGGTGGCCGAGGGCCGGGACGCTGTCTCCGGCTTCCCGGAGGACCGGGGCTGGGACCTGGAGAACCTCTTCCACCCCGACCCGGATCACCCCGGCACCAGCTACGCCCGCGAGGGCGGATTCCTGCACGACGCGGGCGAGTTCGACGCCGACCTCTTCGGGATCTCCCCGCGCGAGGCCCTGGCCATGGACCCCCAGCAGCGCCTCCTGCTGGAGACCTCCTGGGAGGCGTTCGAGCGCGCCGGCATCGACCCCGCCTCCCTCAAGGGCAGCGCGACCGGCGTCTTCGCCGGCCTGATGTACCACGACTACGCCAGCCGCGTCCCCGCCATCCCCGAGGGCCTTGAGGGCTACCTCGGCAACGGCAGCGCCGGCAGCATCGCCTCCGGCCGCGTCGCCTACGCCTTCGGCCTCGAAGGCCCGGCCGTCACCGTCGACACCGCCTGCTCCTCCTCCCTGGTCGCCCTCCACCTCGCCGCCCAGGCGCTGCGCCAGGGCGAGTGCACCCTCGCCCTCGCCGGCGGCGTCGCCGTCATGTCCACCCCCACCACCTTCGTGGAGTTCAGCCGCCAGCGCGGCCTGGCCGCCGACGGCCGCTGCAAGGCGTTCTCGGCCCACGCAGACGGCACCGGCTGGTCCGAGGGCGCCGCCATGCTCCTGGTCGAACGCCTCTCCGACGCCCGGCGCAACGGTCACCCCGTGCTGGCGGTGGTGCGCGGCACCGCCGTCAACCAGGACGGGGCGTCCAATGGCCTCACGGCCCCCAACGGCCCCTCCCAGCAACGCGTCATCCGCCGCGCCCTGGCCAACGCCCGCCTCACGCCCGCCGACGTCGACGCGGTCGAGGCCCACGGCACGGGCACCACCCTCGGGGACCCGATCGAGGCCCAGGCGCTGCTGGCCACCTACGGCGCCGAGCGCCCCGACTCCGAACGGCCCCTGCTGCTCGGCTCGTTGAAGTCCAACCTCGGGCACACCCAGGCGGCGGCGGGCGCGGCCGGGGTCATGAAGATGGTCCTGGCGATGCGCAACGGCCACCTCCCGCGCACCCTTCACGCCGAGGAGCCCACCCCGCACGTCGACTGGTCCTCCGGCGGCGTGCGGCTTCTCACGGAGGCCGCGCCCTGGCCCGCCACCGACGACGGGCGCCCGCGCCGCGCCGGGGTCTCCTCCTTCGGCGTCAGCGGCACCAACGCCCACGCCATCATCGAGGAGCCCCCCGCCGAGGACCCCGCCCCGGCGCGCGCCGCCGAACCGGTCCCGGCCGTCCCTCTTGTCTGGCCCCTCTCGGCGCGCGGCGCCGACGGCCTGCGCGACCAGGCCGAACGCCTCCTCGCCCACCTCGACTCAGCCCCCGCCACCCCCGCGGACGTCGGCTGGTCGCTGGCGGCCGGGCGCGCGGCCCTGGAGCACCGGGCCGCGGTGGTCGGCGCGGACCCGGAAACCCTGCTGGACGGCCTGCGGGCCCTCGTGCGCGGCGAGCCCGCCGGTTCCCTCGTGCGCGGAGCCCTGCCCCCCGGCGGCGACCACGCCGGGAGCACGGCGTTCGTCTTCTCGGGGCAGGGGAGTCAGCGGTTGGGGATGGGACGGGAGTTGTGTGCTGCTTTCCCGGTCTTTGCCTCGGCTTTCGATGAGGTGTGTGCTGCGGTTGACCGGCATGTGGAGCGGCCGTTGCGGGGTGTGGTGTTCGGGGAGGACGCGGCGCTGCTGGAGGGGACGGGGTACGCGCAGCCGGCGCTGTTTGCGGTGGAGGTGGCGCTGTTCCGGCTGCTGGAGTCGTGGGGCGTTCGGCCGGATGTGGTCGCCGGGCATTCGGTGGGGGAGTTCGCCGCCGCTTACGTGGCGGGGGTGCTGTCGCTGGAGGACGCCGCCGCGCTGGTGGCGGCCCGGGGCCGTCTGATGCAGGCGTTGCCCGAGGGCGGGGTGATGGTCGCCGTGCGCGCCTCCGAGGCGGAGGTGGCCGCCCATCTGGCCGGTCTTGAGGGGCGGGTGAGTGTGGCTGCCGTCAACGGCCCCGGCTCCGTGGTCGTTTCGGGCGAGGAGGCCGCCGTCCGCGAGGTCGTGGCGGGCTTCGGGACCAAGGCCCTCGCCGTCTCGCACGCCTTCCACTCCCCGCTGATGGACCCCATGCTGGAGGACTTCCGCGCGGCGGCGGAGTCCGCCCGACTCCGAGCCCCCGCCCTGCCGTTCGTCTCGACGGTGACGGGCGAGCCGCTGGAGTCGGTGGACGCGGAGTACTGGGTGCGGCAGGTGCGCGAGCCGGTGCGGTTCGCCGACGCCGTCGCGGCCCTGGAGGCCGGCGGGGCCACCTCCTTCGTGGAGGTGGGCCCGGGCGGGGCGTTGACCGCGCTGGTGCGCGAGCTGGTCAACGACAGCGCTACGGCCGTCTGCGTGCTGCGGGGCGGCCGGGGCGAGGCCCAGGCCGTCACCGAGGCCGTCGCCCGCCTGCACGTCGCGGGCGTGGCCGTGGACTGGGGGGCGTTCTTCGCCGGGCGCGGCGCGCGCCGCGTGGACCTGCCCACCTACGCCTTCCAGCGCCGCCGCTACTGGCTCGACGCCCCGCCCCCCGCCGCCGCCAGGACCCGGGACGGCCTCGGCCTCACCGCCGTCCTGCTCCCCGACGAGGCCGGGGCCGTCGTCACCGGCCCGCTGTCCCTGCGCGAACACCCCTGGCTCGCGGATCACAAGGTGCTGGGCCACGTCCTCGTCCCCGCCACCGCCCTGATCGACGCCGTCCTGCGCGCGGCCCGGGAGGCCGGCTGCGACCGCATCGAGGAGCTGACCTTCCAGCACCCCCTCAGCCTCGGGGCCGAAGGCTCCCGCCGCCTGCGCATCGTGGTCGGCCGGGCCGACGAGGCCGGACGCCACCCCGTCCGCGTCGACTCCCGCCCCGAGGACGGCGACCCGGCGGCGGCCTGGACATCCCACGCGACCGGCACGGTCTCCCCGGACGACGCGCCGCCCGCCGGGGCGGAGGCGGAGCAGTGGCCCCCGGAGGGCGCCGAGGCCCTCGACGTGGAGGGGCTGTACGAGCGGCTGGCCGACGTGGGCATGGAGTACGGGCCCACCTTCCAGGGGCTGCGGGCGCTGTGGCGCGCGCGGGAGGGCGTGTCGGCGGAGGTGGCGCTGCCGGAGGGCGTGGAGGTCGCGGGCTTCGGGGTGCATCCGGCCCTGCTCGATGCGGCCCTGCATGCGGTCGGGGCGCTGGAGGATGGCTCGGCCCGGGTGCCCTTCGGCTGTGCGGGCGTGCGGGTGTGGGCCTCGGGCGCGCGTGCGCTGCGCGTGCGGGTGGCCCCGGCCGGGCCGGAGGCCGTGTCGCTGCTCGGCCTGGACGCGGCCGGCCAGCCCGTCGTCGCCGTCGAGTCGTTGACGCTCCGGCCGGTGACGGAGGCGCGGGTCGCCGCGCCCGAGGGCCCGCTGTACCGGACGGAGTGGCGGCCGGTCGCCCTGCCCGAGAGCGCGGGCGTGGCGGGCGGCCTGGCGTGGTGCCCGGCCGGGACGGATGGGGCCGGGGCCGTGCTCTGGGCGTTGGAGGCCGTGCAGGACTGGCTTGAGCGGGACGAGTCGGGCCCCCTGGTCGTGGTCACGCGGGGCGCGGCCGGTCCGGGCGTCCCGGACGTGGCCCAGGCCGGCGTGTGGGGCCTGGTGCGCTCGGCCCAGTCGGAGCACCCGGGCCGTTTCCTGCTGCTCGACGCCGAGGAGGAGACGGACGAGGCGCTGATCGGCGCCGTGGTGGCCTCCGGGGAGCCGCAGGTCGCGCTGCGGGGCGGGCGGGCGCTGGTGCCGCGCCTGGCGCGGGCGGCCGTTTCCGAGTCCGGCGAAAAGGTGGCGTTCGGGCCGGGTCCTGTTCTGGTGACGGGTGCCTCGGGCGCGCTCGGCGGCACGGTCGCCCGGCACCTGGTGGAACGCCATGGGGTGCGCGAGCTGCTGCTGCTCTCCCGCCGTGGGGCGGAGGGCGAACTGGCCCGCGAGCTACGGGCGTTGGGCGCGCGAGTAGAGGCGGTGGCCTGCGATGTGGCGGACCGTAACGCGCTGGCGGCGGTGCTGGAGGGCCGCTCCCTGTCGGCCGTGGTGCACGCCGCAGGCGTGGTGGACGACGCCGTTGTCACCGGCCTGGACCCGGCGCGTGTGGAGGCGGTCCTGCGGCCGAAGGTCCTTGGTGCGCACAACCTCCACGAGCTGACCCGCGACATGCCGCACCTCTCGGCCTTCATCCTCTTCTCCTCGGCCGCCGGGGTGCTGGGCAGCCCCGGCCAGGCCGCCTACGCCGCCGGCAACGCCTACCTCGACGCCCTGGCCGAGCACCGCCACGCGCACGGCCTCCCCGCCGTCTCGATGGCCTGGGGCATCTGGGAGGGCACGAGCGCGCTGACGGCCGGGCTGAGCGAGGTGGACCGCGGCCGGGTCAGCCGGTCCGGACTCGTCCCGCTCGCCGCCGCCGAGGGCCTGGCCCTCTTCGACGCCGCCGCCCGCGGCGGCCTGCCCACGGTCGTTCCCGCGCGCCTGGACACCAACGCCCTGGAGGCGCGGGCCCGTTCGGGCGACCTGCCCGCCGTGCTGCGCGGCCTCGTGCGCACGCCCCTGCGCCGGTCGGCCAACAGCCCGTCGCAGGTGGCCGTTTCGGGCGGCCTCGGCGCGCGCCTCGCCGCCCTGCCGGAGAGCGAGCGCCACGAGGAGCTGAACGCTCTGGTCCGCGCGCACGCCGCCGCCGTCCTCGGCCACGACGCCGCCGCGTCCATCGAGGCCGAACGCCCGTTCACCGACCTCGGGTTCGACTCGCTGATGTCCGTCGAGCTGCGCAACCAGCTCAACGCCGCCACCGGCCTGCGCCTCCCCGCCACCCTCGTCTTCGACCACCCCACCCCGGACGCCCTCGCCGAGCACCTGGGGCAGCAGCTCACCGCCCCGGACGGCGCCTCGCCGGCCGCCGCTCCCGCGCCCGCGGCCGTCACGGTGGGAGAGCCGGTCGCGATCGTGGGCATGGCCTGCCGTTTCCCGGGCGGGGTGCGCTCGCCGGAGGACCTGTGGCGGCTGGTGGCCGAGGGCCGCGACGCCGTCACCGGCTTCCCGACGGACCGGGGCTGGGACCTGGAGAACCTCTTCCACCCCGACCCGGATCACCCCGGCACCAGCTACGCCCGCGAGGGCGGATTCCTGCACGACGCGGGCGAGTTCGACCCCGCCTTCTTCGGGATCTCCCCGCGCGAGGCCCTGGCCATGGACCCGCAGCAGCGCCTGCTCCTCGAAACGGGATGGGAGACCTTCGAGCGCGCCGGCATCGACCCCGCCGCGCTGCGCGGCAGCCGCACGGGCGTGTTCGTCGGCGTCATGTACCACGACTACGGAACGCGCGCGGGTGCCGTGCCGGCGGGCGTGGAGGGGCACCTGGGCATGGGCACCTCCGGGAGCGTCGTCTCGGGCCGGGTGGCCTACACCTTCGGCCTCGAAGGCCCGGCGGTCACGGTCGACACGGCCTGCTCCTCCTCGCTCGTCGCCCTCCACCTGGCCGTTCAGGCGCTGCGCCAGGGCGAGTGCACGATGGCCCTGGCCGGGGGCGTGACCGTGATGGCGACGCCGAACACCTTCGTGGAGTTCAGCCGCCAGCGCGGCCTGGCCGCCGACGGCCGCTGCAAGTCCTTCGCTGAGGGCGCCGACGGCACCGGCTGGTCGGAGGGCGTCGGGCTGCTGCTGGTGGAACGCCTCTCGGACGCCCGCCGCAACGGCCACCCGGTGCTGGCCGTCATCCGGGGCTCGGCCGTCAACCAGGACGGCGCCTCCAACGGCCTCACCGCCCCCAACGGCCCCTCCCAGGAACGGGTGATCCGGCAGGCCCTGGCCAACGCTCGCCTCACGCCCGCCGACGTCGACGCCGTCGAGGCCCACGGCACGGGCACCTCGCTGGGCGACCCGATCGAGGCCCAGGCCCTCCTCGCCACCTACGGCCAGGACCGGCCGGACGCCGAACGGCCACTGCTGCTCGGCTCGTTGAAGTCCAACCTCGGCCACACCCAGGCCGCCGCCGGGGTGGCCGGGGTGATGAAGATGGTGCTGGCCCTGCGCAACGGCCTCCTGCCGCGCACCCTGCACGTGGACCGGCCGACCCCGCACGTGGACTGGGGCTCCGGCGCCGTTCGGCTGCTGACCGAGCCCGTCCCCTGGCAGGCCGAGGACGGACGGCCGCGCCGCGCCGCGATCTCCTCCTTCGGCGTCAGCGGCACCAACGCCCACGTCGTCCTGGAGTCCGCCCCCGCCCGCCCGGCGCACGAGGACGTTCCCCCGCGGCCCGCCGAGGACGGCCCCGCCCTGGCCTGGCCGCTGTCCGCCAAGGACGAGGCAGCGCTCCGCGCCCAGGCCGCGCGCCTGCGGGACCACGCGCTCGCCCACCCCCACCTCCGCCCGGCCGACATCGGCCTCAGCCTCGCCACGGCCCGCGCCGCCCTGCCCCACCGCGCCGTGGTCGCCGGCCGCAGCCGCGAGGAGCTGATCGCCACCCTGACCGCCCACACCGAGGGCCGCACGCCCGGCGTCGCGGCCCCGTCCGGACGCCGCCGCACCGCGTTTGTCTTCTCCGGCCAGGGCAGCCAACGGCTGAACATGGGCCGGGTCTTGTGCGCCCGCTTCCCCGCCTTCGCCTCCGCCTTCGACGAGGTGTGCGCGGCCATCGACCCGCACCTCGAACGCCCGCTGCGCGGCGTGGTGTTCGGCGAGGACCCGGCGCTGCTGGCACGGACCGAGTACGCGCAGCCCGCCCTGTTCGCCGTCGAGGTGGCCCTGTTCCGGCTGCTGGAGTCCTGGGGCGTCGCCCCCGACGCGGTGGCGGGGCACTCCGTGGGAGAGTTCGCCGCCGCTTACGTGGCGGGGGTGCTGTCGCTGGAGGACGCCGCCGCCCTGATCGCCGCCAGGGCCCGGCTGATGCAGGCCCTGCCCGAGGGCGGCGTCATGGTCGCGCTGCGCGCCTCCGAGGAGGAGGTCGCCGCCCACCTCGCCGGCCTGGAAGGGCGCGCCAGCGTGGCGGCTGTCAACGGCCCCGGCTCGGTGGTCGTTTCGGGCGAGGAGGCCGCCGTCGCCCAGCTCGTCAACGGGCACAAGCCCACCCCGCTGAAGGTCTCGCACGCCTTCCACTCCCCGCTGATGGAGCCCATGGCCGAGGAGTTCAGGGCCGTGGCCGACGGCGTCCGCTTCGCCCCGGCCCGCCTGCCGTTCGTCTCCACGGTCACAGGCCGGCCGCTGGAGTCCGTGGACGCCGAGTACTGGGTGCGGCAGCTCCGCCAGCCCGTGCGCTTTGCCGACGCCGTCGCGACCCTCGCAGCCCAGGGCATCGGCGCCCTCGTGGAGATCGGGCCCGGCGGGGCGTTGACCGCGCTCGTGCGCGACCTGGTCAACGAGGACACGGCCGCCGTCGCGACGCTGCGCGGCGACCGGCCCGAAGACCTCGCCCTGGCCACGGCCGTTGCCGAACTCCACGCCCACGGCGTGCCCGTGAACTGGGAAGCGTTCTTCGCCGGGCGGGACGCGCGCCGCGTGGACCTGCCGACGTACGCCTTCCAGCGCCGCCGCTACTGGCTCGACGCCACCCCCCGCACGGACACCCTGGCCGGCGCGGGCCTGCGCTCCGCCGACCACCCGCTGATCCGCACGGCGGTCGCCACGGCCGACGGCGGGAACGTGGTGCTGACGGGCCGCGTATCGCTGCGCGAGCAGGGCTGGCTGGCCGATCACGTGGTGCTGGGCCAGGTGCTCGTCCCGGCCACGGCGTTCATCGACCTGGTCCTGCGCGCGGCCCGGGAGGTCGGCTGCGACCGCATCGAGGAGCTGACCTTCGAGAACCCGCTCCTCGTCCCCGAGGACGGCGCGCTGCACCTCCAGGTCGTGGTCCGGCAGCACGAGGACGGCGACCCCCGGCACGCGGTGAGCGTGTACGCGCGGGACGCCGACGCAGACCCCGCCGTCGCGTGGGTGCGGCACGCGGCGGCGGTCATCATCGTGGGCGGCCCCGCCCCGGCGGACGCGGAGGCCGGTCTGCGGCGGCCCCCGGCGGAGGCCGAGGCCGTCGACACCGAGGCGTTGTACGCGCGGCTGGCCGACCTCGGCCTCGTGTACGGGCCGGCCTTCCGCGGCCTGCGGGCGCTGTGGCGCGCGCGGGAGGGCGTGTCGGCGGAGGTGGCGCTGCCGGAGGGCGTGGAGGTCGCGGGCTTCGGGGTGCATCCGGCCCTGCTCGATGCGGCCCTGCATGCGGTCGGGGCGCTGGAGGATGGCTCGGCCCGGGTGCCCTTCGGCTGTGCGGGCGTGCGGGTGTGGGCCTCGGGCGCGCGTGCGCTGCGCGTGCGGGTGGCCCCGGCCGGGGCGGACGCGGTGTCGGTGCTCGGTCTGGACGCGGCGGGTCAACCCGTTGTCGCGATCGAGTCGTTGACGCTCCGGCCCGTGACCGCCGCGCAGGTGACGCGGCCGGACGGCTCCCTGTTCCGGGTGGACTGGCAGCCGTTCGCGCTCCGGGGTGGCGCCGGTCCGGTGGGCGGGGTGGCGCGGTGCCCGGCCGGGACGGATGGGGCCGGGGCCGTGCTCTGGGCGTTGGAGGCCGTGCAGGACTGGCTTGAGCGGGACGAGTCAGGCCCGCTGGTCGTGGTCACGCGGGGCGCGGCCGGTCCGGGCGTCCCGGACGTGGCCCAGGCCGGCGTGTGGGGCCTGGTGCGCTCGGCCCAGTCGGAGCATCCGGGTCGTTTCCTGCTGCTCGACGCCGAGGAGGAGACGGACGAGGCGCTGATCGGCGCCGTGGTGGCCTCCGGGGAGCCGCAGGTGGCGGTCCGGGGTGACCGGGTGCTGGTGCCGCGTCTGGCGCGGGCGGGCGTTTCCGAGCCTGGCGAGGGGCCGTCGTTTGGTTCGGGTCCTGTTCTGGTGACGGGTGCTTCGGGTGCGCTGGGTGGGGTGGTCGCGCGGCATCTGGTGGAACGTCATGGGGTGCGCGGGTTGCTGCTCCTCTCCCGTCGCGGCGCGGAGGGCGAACTGGTCGGGGAGCTGCGGGCGTTGGGCGCTGAGGTGGAGTCGGCCGCGTGCGATGTGGCGGATCGGGACGCGCTGGCGGCCTTGCTGGAGGGTCGCTCCCTGACCGGGGTCGTGCATGCCGCCGGTGTGGTGGACGACGGCATCGTGACCGGCCTGGACCCGGCGCGGGTGGAGGCGGTCCTGCGGCCGAAGGTCATCGGTGCGCAGAATCTGCACGAGCTGACCCGCGACATGCCGCACCTCTCCGCCTTCGTCCTGTTCTCCTCCGCAGCCGGGGTCCTCGGCAGTGCGGGCCAGGCCGCTTACGCCGCCGGCAACGCCTACCTCGACGCCCTGGCCGAGCACCGCCACGGGTACGGGCTCCCCGCTGTCTCGATGGCGTGGGGTCCGTGGTCCCTGGAGGCCGGTGGCATGGTCGGCCAGGCCGGGGCCGAGGCGTCCGAGCGGATGGCGCGGCAGGGCGTTCACCCGCTCACCACCGACGAAGGGCTGGAACTGTTCGACGCGGCCCTCCGCGCGGACGGCGCGGCGGTGGTCCCGCTGCGGCTGGGCTGGGCGGCCCTGCGCGCCCGCGCCGCCCGGGGCGACGTGCCGCCGATGCTGCGCGGGCTGGCGCCGCTGCCCGCTCGCCGGGCCGTGGCCTCCGACGCGGCCCCGGGGCCGGAGAGCGAGGGCCCCGGCCTGGCCGAACGCCTCGCCGTCCTCCCCCCGGCCGAGCAGCGGGCCCGCCTCCTCGACCTGGTCCGCGAGCAGGTCGCCGCCGTGCTCGGTCTCCCCTCGGCCGCCCAGGTCAGGCCGAACCAGGCGCTGCGCGACCTCGGCTTCGACTCGCTGACCTCCGTCGAGCTGCGCAACCGCCTCGCCCGGAGCGCGGACGGGCTCCGCCTCCCGACCACCCTCGTCTTCGACTACCCGACCCCGGCCGCGCTCGCCGAGCACCTGCGGGCCGAGCTGGTCCCCGAGGGCGCGGAGGCGAGCGTCGCCGGCGTGCTGAGCGAACTCGACCGGCTGGAGGCCGCGTTGCTCAGCGCGTCCGCCGACGAGGACGGCCGCACGGCCATCGCCTCGCGCCTGCGCTCGCTGGTGTCCCGCTGGACGGACGGAACGGCCGCCGCGCCCGAGGAGCGCAACGGCGCCGTGGCCGTGGACGACCAGCTCGAAGACGCCACGGACGACGAGGTGTTCGACTTCATCGGCAAGGAGTTCGGCATCTCGTGACGCCACCAGCCCCCGCCCCCCACCCGCCGTCTCCGACCACTCCGACCGCCCTGGTCCGTCCGTAAGGGGTGAGCCCTCAGGTGAACAACGAGCAGAAGCTTCGCTACTTCCTCCGCCGCGTCACGGCCGAACTGCACGAGGCCCGCGAGCGACTTCAGGAGCTCGGCCAGGCCCAGCGCGAGCCGGTCGCGATCGTGGGGATGGCCTGTCGCTTCCCTGGCGGGGTGCGTTCGCCCGAGGACCTGTGGCGGCTGGTGGCCGAGGGCCGCGACGCCGTCACCGGCTTCCCGGAGGACCGTGGCTGGGACCTGGAGGCGCTGTTCCACCCCGACCCGGACCACCGAGGCACGACGCACGTCGGCGAGGGCGGATTCATCGAAGGCGTCGACGAGTTCGACGCCGGGCTGTTCGAGATCTCCCCGCGCGAGGCCCTGACCATGGACCCACAGCAACGCCTGCTGCTGGAGGCCGCCTGGGAGACCTTCGAGCGCGCCGGCATCGACCCGGCCTCCCAACGCGGCAGCCGCACCGGCGTGTTCGCGGGCGTCATGCACCACGACCACAACGCCGTGCTCCAGCAGTCGGCGGACGACGTCGAGGGCTACATCGGCACGGGCAGCGCGGCCAGCGTGGTCTCCGGCCGCGTCTCCTACGCCTTCGGCCTCGAGGGCCCGGCCGTGACCGTGGACACCGCCTGTTCCTCCTCGCTCGTCGCGCTGCACCTGGCCGTTTCGGCGCTGCGGCAGGGCGAGTGCGACCTGGCCCTGGCCGGGGGCGTCACCGTGATGTCCACGCCCACCGCCTTCGTGGAGTTCAGCCGGCAGCGCGGCCTTGCGGCGGACGGGCGGTGCAAGGCGTTCTCGGCCGGGGCCGACGGCACCGGCTGGTCGGAGGGCGTCGGGCTGCTGCTGGTGGAACGCCTCTCCGACGCCCGGCGCAACGGCCACCCGGTGCTGGCCGTCATCCGGGGCTCGGCCGTCAACCAGGACGGGGCCTCCAACGGGCTCACCGCCCCCAACGGCCCCTCCCAGCAACGCGTCATCTACCAGGCCCTCGCCAACGGCGGCCTCTCCGCGGCCGATGTGGACGCCGTCGAGGCCCACGGGACCGGCACCTCACTGGGGGACCCCATCGAGGCTCAGGCGCTCCTGGCCACCTACGGGCGGGAGCACGACCCCGAACGCCCGCTGCTGCTGGGGTCGTTGAAGTCGAACATCGGCCACGCCCAGGCCGCCGCCGGGGTCGGCGGGGTCATCAAGATGGTGGAGGCGCTGCGCAACGGCCGCCTGCCGCGCACCCTCCACGCCGAGCAGCCGACCCCGCACGTCGACTGGTCCCCAGGCACCGTCCGCCTGCTCACCGAGCCCGTGGACTGGCCGGCCCGGCAGGAACGTCTCCGCCGCGCCGCCGTCTCCTCCTTCGGCTTCAGCGGGACCAACGCCCACGTCGTCATCGAGGAGGCCGAACGGGCAACGCCCGAGGCCGCGGCCGAGGACACGGACCCGCCGTCGGCCGGCTCCGCGCTGCCCACGCCCTGCGTGCTCTCGGCCAAGAGCGCGAACGGCCTCGCCGCACAGGCGGCCCGGCTCCTGGATCACCTCCGTGACGCCGACGCGCCCGGCCCGACCGACCTCGGCTACGCGCTGGCCACCTCCCGGGCCGCGCTCGACGCCCGCGCGGCGATCGTGGCCACGGACCCCGCCGGCCTGCGGGCCGCCCTCACCGCGCTGGCCGAGGAACGCCCGGCCAAGGGCGTGATCACGGGCGCGGCCCTGCCCCGGCACAGGACGGCGTTCGTCTTCTCGGGGCAGGGGAGTCAGCGGCTTGGGATGGGGCGGGAGTTGTGCGCCTCCTTCCCGGCCTTTGCCTCGGCCTTCGATGAGGTGTGTGGGGCGCTCGATCCGCATCTGGAACGGCCGTTGCGGGGCGTGGTGTTCGGGGAGGACCCGGCGCTGCTGGAGGGGACGGGCTTCGCCCAGCCCGCGCTGTTCGCCGTAGAGGTGGCGCTGTTCCGCCTGCTGGAGTCGTGGGGCGTGCGGCCGGATGTCGTCGCCGGTCACTCGGTGGGGGAGTTCGCCGCCGCCCACGTGGCGGGCGTGCTGTCGTTGAAGGACGCCGCCGCTCTGGTGGCGGCCCGGGGCCGGTTGATGCAGGCCCTGCCGGAGGGCGGGGTGATGGTCGCCGTGCGGGCCTCGGAGGGGGAGGTCGCCGCGCGGCTCGCCGGCCTCGCTGGCCGGGTGAGCGTGGCTGCGGTCAACGGCCCTGGCTCGGTGGTCGTTTCGGGAGAGGAGGGGGCCGTCCACGAGGCGGTGGAGGGGCTGGAGGCGAAGCCGCTGGCCGTTTCGCACGCGTTCCACTCCCCGCTGGTGGACCCGATGCTGGGGGACTTCCGCGCCGTGGCGGAGGCCGTCCCATTCCGGGCCCCCGTCCTGCCGTTCGTCTCCACGGTGACGGGCGAGCCGCTGGAATCGGTGGACGCGGACTACTGGGTGCGGCAGGTCCGTCAGCCGGTGCGGTTTGCCGACGCGGTGCGCGCCCTGACCGAGCGGGGCGTGACCTCGTTCGTGGAGGTGGGCCCTGGCGGCGCCTTGACCGCGCTCGTGCGCGAGCTGGTTGACGAAGACAGCGCGGCCGTCGGCGTGTTGCGGGGCGGCCGGGGCGAGGCGCAGGCCGTCACCGAGGGCGTTGCGCGTCTGCACGTGGCGGGCGTGGCCGTGGACTGGGAGGCGTTCTTCGCCGGGCGCGGCGCGCGCCGCGTGGACCTGCCGACGTACGCGTTCCAGCGTCGGCGGTACCGGCTCCGGGCGCGCCCGGCTCCGGGCGCGCTGTCCGGCGCGGGGGTGCGGGCGGCCGAACACCCGCTCCTGAGCGGGGCGGTGGCGCTGCCCGAGGGGCGGGGCGCGGTGCTGACCGGCCGGCTGTCGCTGCGGGAGCACGAGTGGCTGGGCGATCACGTGATCCTCGGCCGGGTGGTGGTGCCGGGCACCGCGCTGATCGACATGGTGCTGCGCGCGGCCGAGGAGGTGGGCTGTGACCGCATCGAGGAGGTGACGTTCCTACGACCCCTGCTCGTACCGGAGAAGGCGGCCGTGGGCCTTCAGGTGACCGTCACCCCGGCCGACGATGGCCACTGGAGCGTCGAAGTCTTCTCGCGGGCCGAGGACGAGGAGTGGATCTGCCACGCGAGCGGCACGGTCTCCCGCGCGGGCGAGGCGGCCTTCGAGGCTCCCCAACGCCCGGTCCTGACAGCCGAGACGGCCGTGCACGTGGACGGCATCTACGAACGGCTTGCCGGCGCGGGCCTCGAATACGGGCCTGCGTTCCGGGGGCTGCGCGAGGCGTGGCGCGTGCCGGAGGGCACGTGGGTCGAGGTGGCGCTGCCCGAGGGCGTGGAGGTCGCGGGCTTCGGGGTGCATCCGGCCTTGCTGGACGCGGCCCTGCACGCCATCGGGGCGGGGGAGGACGCCGAGGGCCCGGCCCGGGTGCCGTTCGGGTGCGCGGGCGTGCGGGTGTGGGCTTCGGGCGCGCGGGTGCTGCGCGTGCGGGTGGCCCCCGCCGGGGAGGGCGCGGTGTCGCTGGTCGGGCTGGACGCGGCCGGTCAACCCGTCGTCGCGATCGAGTCGTTGACCCTCCGGCCGATCGCGAAGGACCAACTCAGCAGCGCCCCCGGCTCCTTGTTCACCGTCGACTGGCAGCCCCTCGTCCTTCCCCGGTCCACGAGCGCCGACGTGGGACGGGTGCTTCTCTGCCCGGTCGGGGTCGACGGGCCCGGCGCCGTGGTGTGGGCGCTGGAGGTCGTGCAGGACTGGCTTGAGCGGGACGAGTCAGGCCCGCTGGTGGTGGTGACGCGAGGTGCGGAGGGGCCCGGTGTCTCGGACGTCGGACAGTCGGGTGTCTGGGGGTTGGTGCGTTCGGCTCAGTCGGAGCATCCGGGCCGATTCGTGCTGCTCGACGTGGAGGGCGAGGCCAACGAGGGGCTGATCGATGCCGTCGTGGCCTCCGGCGAACCGCAGGTGGCGGCCCGGGGGGACCGCATCCTGGTGCCGCGCCTCGTGCGGGCGGGCGCTGCCGACTCCGGCGAGGAGCCGTCGTTCGGGCCTGGTCCTGTTCTGGTGACGGGTGCCTCGGGTGCGCTGGGTGGGGTGGTGGCGCGGCATCTGGTGGAACGCCATGGGGTGCGCGAGTTGCTGCTGCTCTCCCGTCGCGGGGTCGGCGCCGAACTGACCGCAGCATTACGGGCGTTGGGGGCCCGCGTGGAGTCGGCCGCGTGCGACGTGGCCGACCGCGCGGCGCTCGCCGGGCTGCTGGGGGGCCGTTCCCTGTCGGGTGTGGTGCACGCCGCCGGTGTGGTGGATGACGGCGTCGTGGCCGGGCTGGACCCGGCGCGGGTGGAGGCGGTCCTGCGTCCCAAAGTCATCGGCGCGCAGAACCTGCATGACCTGACCCGTGACATGCCGCAGCTCTCCGCGTTCGTCCTGTTCTCCTCGGCCGCCGGGGTCCTCGGGAGCGCCGGCCAGGCCGCCTACGCCGCAGGCAACGCCTACCTCGACGCCCTGGCCGAGCACCGCCACGCGCACGGCCTTCCCGCCGTCTCGATGGCGTGGGGTCCGTGGTCCGGGGAGGCCGGTGGGATGGTCGGCCAGGCCGGGGCGCAGGCGGCCGAGCGGATGGCGCGGCAGGGCGTTCACCCGCTCACCACCGAGGAAGGGCTGGCGCTGTTCGACGCAGCCCTCCACGCAGGTAAGGCCCTGACCGTACCCATCCGGCTCGACCTCCCCGCCCTGCGGGCGCGGGCCGCCCAGGCGGACGTGCCGCCGATGCTGCGCACCCTGGCGCCCGCCCCCCTGCGCCGCGCCGCCGCGTCCCCCGAGGACGCGCGCGAGCACGGCCCCGGCCTGGCGCAGCGGCTCGCCGCCCTCGCCCCGGCCGAGCAGCGGGACCACCTCCTCGCTCTCGTCCGCGCCTCGGCCGCCGGGGTGCTCGACCACGAGGACCAGGCCGTCCAGGCCGGAAACACGTTCCGGGAACTCGGCGTCGATTCGCTGACCGCCGTCGAGCTGCGCAACCGGCTCACCGCCGCGACCGGCCTCCGCCTGCCCGCCACCCTCGTCTTCGACCACCCCACCCCGGCCGCCCTCGCCGAACACCTGTGCCAGCAGCTCGCCGCCCCGGCCGACGGCCTCCCGGCCCCGGCGCCAACGGCCACCGCGGTGGCCGCGACCGCCGAGGAGCCGATCGCGATCGTCGCGATGAGCTGCCGCTACCCCGGCGGCGTCCGCACGCCTGAAGAACTCTGGGACCTGATCGCCTCCGGCACGGACGCGATCTCCGGCTTCCCCACGGACCGGGGCTGGGACCTGTCCGCACTGCGCGCCGGGGGCGCCCGCCCGGCCGAGGGCGGATTTCTCTACGACGCGGGGGAGTTCGACCCGGCGCTGTTCGGCATCTCGCCGCGCGAGGCGCTGGCCATGGACCCGCAGCAGCGCCTGCTGCTGGAGGCCGCGTGGGAGGCGTTCGAGCGCGCCGGGCTCGACCCGCTCGGGCTGAAGGGCTCGGCGACCGGCGTGTTCGCCGGGGTGATGTACCACGAGTACGGCTCCTCGCTGGGCCAGGTCCCCGAGGACGTGGAGGGCTTTCTCGCCACGGGCAGTTCGGGCAGCGTGATGTCCGGGCGGCTGGCCTACACGTTCGGGCTCGAAGGCCCGGCGGTGACGGTGGACACCGCCTGCTCCTCGTCGCTGGTCTCCCTGCACCTGGCCGTTTCGGCGCTGCGGCAGGGGGAGTGCGACCTGGCGCTGGCCGGGGGCGTGACGGTGATGGCCGGGGCCTCCGCCTTCGTGGAGTTCGCCCGGCAGGGCGGCCTTGCGGCGGACGGGCGGTGCAAGGCGTTCTCGGCCGGGGCGGACGGCACCGGCTGGTCCGAGGGCGTGGGGCTGCTGCTGGTGGAACGCCTCTCCGACGCCCGGCGCAACGGCCACCCGGTGCTGGCGGTGGTGCGGGGCACCGCGGTCAACCAGGACGGGGCCTCCAATGGCCTGACCGCTCCCAACGGCCCATCGCAGCAACGCGTCATCCGCCGCGCCCTGGCCAACGCCCGCCTGACGCCCGCCGACATCGACGCGGTCGAGGCCCACGGCACGGGCACCTCGCTGGGCGACCCGATCGAGGCCCAGGCGCTGATCGCCGCCTACGGGCAGGACCGGCCGGATGCCGAACGGCCGCTGTGGCTGGGCTCGTTGAAGTCGAACATCGGGCACACGCAGGCGGCGGCCGGCGTGGCCGGGGTGATGAAGATGGTCCTGGCCATGCGCAACGGCGTCCTGCCGCGCACGTTGCACGTGGAGGAGCCGACCCCGCACGTGGACTGGTCCTCGGGCGCGGTGCGGCTGCTGACCGAGCCGGTTCCGTGGGAGGCCGGGGAGGGACGGCCGCGCCGGGCGGCGGTCTCCTCCTTCGGGTTCAGCGGGACCAACGCCCACGTCGTCATCGAGGAGGCCGGCCCCGAACCGGCCGAACCCTCCCGTGGCGCGGCGGCCGAGTCGCCCGCCGCCGTTCCCTGGGTGCTCTCCGCGAAGACGCCGGCCGCGCTGCGCGAGCAGGCGCGGCGCCTCCTCAGCCGGGTGGGGGCACGGGACCGCGACTGGTCCCCCGGGGACGTCGGCTGGTCGCTGGCGGCCGGGCGCGCGGCCCTGGAGCACCGGGCCGCGGTGGTCGGCGCGGACGCGGAGACCCTGCTGGACGGCCTGCGGGCCTTGGTGCGTGGGGAGCCGGCCGGTTCCCTGGTGCGCGGAGTCGCCTCCGGCACGGGCGCGGGGAAGACGGCGTTCGTCTTCTCCGGTCAGGGGAGCCAGCGGCTGGGGATGGGCCGGGAGTTGTGCTCCTCCTACCCCGTCTTCGCCTCTGCGTTCGACGAGGTGTGCGCGGCGCTCGATCCGCACCTCGAACGGCCGCTGCGGGGCGTGGTGTTCGGCGAGGACGCGGCGCTGCTGGAGGGGACGGGCTTCGCCCAGCCCGCGCTGTTCGCGGTGGAGGTGGCGCTGTTCCGCCTGCTGGAGTCCTGGGGCGTGCGGCCGGATGTGGTCGCCGGTCATTCGGTGGGGGAGTTCGCCGCCGCTCACGTGGCGGGCGTCCTGTCGTTGAAGGATGCCGCCGCGCTGGTGGCGGCCCGGGGCCGTCTGATGCAGGCCCTGCCCGAGGGCGGGGTGATGTGCGCCGTGCGGGCCTCCGAGGCGGAGGTGGCCGCCCATCTGGCCGGTCTGGAAGGGCGGGTGAGCGTGGCGGCGATCAACGGCCCTGGCTCGGTGGTCGTTTCGGGCGAGGAGGCCGCCGTCGCGCAGCTCATCAATGGACACAAGTCGACACGGCTGAAGGTCTCGCACGCCTTCCACTCCCCGCTGATGGACCCCATGCTCGCGGAGTTCCACGCGGTCGCCCGGATGGCGAAGCACGGTGTGCCCGTCCTCCCCTTCGTCTCCACCGTCACGGCGCAGCCCGTGGAGCCCGACGCCGACTACTGGGTGCGGCAGGTGCGTGAGCCGGTGCGGTTCGCCGACGCGGTGCGCGCCCTGACCGAGCGCAACGTGACCTCGTTCGTCGAGGTGGGGCCCGGTGGGGCGCTGACCGCGCTCGTGTCCGACCTCGCGGACGAGGACACGGCGGCCGTCGCGGCGCTGCGCGGCGACCGGGCGGAGGACCTCGCCCTGGCCACGGCCGTTGCCGAACTCCACGCCCACGGCGTGCCCGTGGACTGGGGGGCGTTCTTCGCCGGGCGCGGCGCGCGCCGCGTGGACCTGCCCACCTACGCCTTCCAGCGCCGCCGCTACTGGCTCAACGCCCAGCCCGCGCAGGGCGCGTTGGCCGGGGCGGGAGTGGAGGCCGCCGGACATCCCTTGCTGGGTGCGGTCGTCGCGCTGCCGGAGGGGCAGGGAGCCGTGCTGACAGGACGCCTCTCGCTCGGTCAGCAGGCGTGGCTGAACGACCACGTGGTGCTGGGGTACGTGATCGTCCCGGCCACGGTTTTCCTGGACCTCGTACTGCGCGCGGCCCGGGAGGTCGCCTGCGACCGCGTCGACGACCTCACTTTTCAGGTGCCCCTCGTGCTGGACGAGGAGGAGCCGGCCGACCTCCGGGTCACCGTCTCCGCCTCGGCGGCCGGCGGGGAACGCTCCGCCAAGGTCTACTCGCGGCGGGACGGGCAGGAGTGGCAGTGCCACGCGACGGGCACGGTGTCCGCCGCCGGTCCCGGTGGCGCCGAGGCGGTGCCCTGGCCGGATCTGGAGGACGTCGAGCAGGCCGCGACCGGACAGCTCTACGAGCGGCTGGCCGACGCGGGGCTGACGTATGGGCCGGTGTTCCGGGGGCTGCGCGGCGCCTGGCGCGTGGAGGGGAGCGCCTGGGCCGAGGTGGGGCTGCCGGAGGACGTGGAGGTCTCGGGCTTCGGGGTGCACCCGGCGCTGCTGGATGCGGCCCTGCACGTGGTGGGGGTGATGGAGGACGACGGCGGTGCGGCGGCTCGGGTGCCGTTCGGGTGCGCGGGTGTGCGGGTGTGGGCCTCGGGCGCGCGTGCGCTGCGCGTGCGGGTGGCCCCGGCCGGGGAGGGGGCCGTGTCGCTGGTGGGTCTGGACGCGGCGGGCCGGACCGTCGTGGAGATCGAGTCCCTGATGCTGCGGCCCGTCTCGCCCGGCGACCTCGCCCCCGCTCGGGGCCCTGTCGCCCAGGCACTGCACGAGGTCGCCTGGCAGCCCGTCGAACTTCCCGCCGCGCCCGCCGCGCCCGCCGCGGCGGGCGGGGTGGTGCGGTGCCCGGCCGGGACGGATGGGGCCGGGGCCGTGCTCTGGGCGTTGGAGGCCGTGCAGGACTGGCTTGAGCGGGACGAGTCGGGCCCGTTGGTGGTGGTGACGCGGGGTGCGGTGGGGCCTGGGGTTTCGGATGTGGGCCGGTCGGGTGTGTGGGGTCTGGTGCGTTCGGCTCAGTCGGAGCATCCGGGTCGTTTCGTGCTGGTGGACGTGGAGGGGGAGGCTGATGAGGGGCTGATCGGCGCGGTGGTGGCCTCGGGTGAGCCGCAGGTGGCGGTGCGGGGCGGGCGGTTGCTGGTGCCGCGTCTGGCGCGGGCGGGCGTTTCCGAGCCTGGCGAGGGGCCGTCGTTTGGTTCGGGTCCTGTTCTGGTGACGGGTGCTTCGGGTGCGCTGGGTGGGGTGGTCGCCCGCCATCTGGTGGAACGTCATGGGGTGCGCGAGTTGCTGCTCCTCTCCCGTCGCGGGGTCGGCGCCGAACTGATCGAAGAGCTACGGGCGTTGGGCGCTCAGGTGGAGTCGGCCGCGTGCGATGTGGCGGATCGGGACGCGCTGGCGGCCTTGCTGGAGGGTCGCTCCCTGACCGGGGTCGTGCATGCCGCCGGTGTGGTGGACGACGGCATCGTGACCGGCCTGGA
>NZ_JAVREN010000069.1:0-22404 GCF_031845405.1 Streptomyces boetiae | reverse complement strand
GGGACCGGGTGGTGAGGAAGTGGTGGAAGACGGCCATCAGCAGCGCGGTCGCGCTGTCGTCGACGGCCCAGCGGGAGCCCACCACGTCGGCCGCGCCACGGGCGACCAGGGCCGTGGAGAGGGTCAGGGCCTCGTCGTGGTCGCCGCCGGTCAGGTCGGTCTCGCAGGCGCTGAGCACGACCAGCGGGCCGTTCCGGCCGGGGGCCGCCGCCGGGGCGTGGTCGAGGATGCGGGCGACGGTCAGCTCGCCGTCGGCCAGCGAGAGCGCCGACCGGGTCGGGCTCGGACCGGCCACGCCGTGGCAGGAGACGTGCACGACCGCCGCCGGCCGGGTCCCGCCCGGCAGCACGGCCAGCAGGTCCTCGCAGCTCCCCGGGGCGTCCGGAACGCCCTCGGCCGCGACGAACTCGCCGTAGCGCAGGGCGTCCGGGTAGCAGGCCGAACGCAGCGCCTCCGTCTCGAACTCGGACCACACCAGGTCCAGCCGCGGGTCGGTGACCAGCACCCGTCCCCCGTCGGCGGCCAGCCGGCCGCGGGCGGCGGCGCGCACGAACTGCGCCCCGGACGGGGCGTAGCTGAACACGGCCTCCTGGCAGGCGTACCGGTGTCCTCCCAGCAGGACGGAGTCGCGCGCCGCGTGCCAGGGAACGACCCCGAGCGGGCCGCAGGGGATCAGCACGATCCGCGGCGGCCGGCCGAGGGCTCCCAGGGAGGCGAGCACCGGCCCGATGGCGGCGGGCCAGGCCCAGTCGCACAGCTCGCCCAGCGCCGCCCGCCACTCCGCCTCGGCCGCGGCCGGGTCGGCGCCCTCGCGGGAACGGTCGGCCGCGGCGGCGAGGTACCGCGCGAGCTGGTGGCTCCCGGGGGAGAGCAGCAGCGGCAGCGGGAGCACGGCCGGCTCGGCGCCGCCGGGGCGCAGGACCAGGGCGCGGCCGGGGATGTGGGGCGAGAAGCCCTCGCCGGGGACCAGGTAGACCAGCGCATCGGCGCCCGAGGCGGCCAGCGCGGCGGTCAGCCCGGCAACGTCCGGGGTGCCCAGCACCTCCCGGGCGCCCGCGCCGCGTCCGGCCCCCAGGGCGGCGAGCGCCCTGCGCCGCGGGCTGCTCGGCAGCTCGGCCCCCGGGACGCTCCCGGGCTGGAGCGGGTGGCGCGGCGCCTGCGCGCCCCACCCCTCGGCCAGGTCGGCGTGACCCGCGTCCGCCAGCAGCCGCGGCACGCCGTGCGAGGCAGCGGCCGTCTGGAGCACCAAGGCGCGGCCCAACTCCAGCGCCTCCACGGCCTCGGCGGGGCGGCCGTCCTCGGCGCGCCGCAGGGCCAGCCACAGCACGTGGGCGGTGGCGGAACGGGCCGCCGACAGGGCGTGCTCGGCGCCGAGTTGGCCGAGGACGTCGGCGGCCATCGTCTCCAGCGCCTCGCGGCGGGTGGCCAGGCTCGCCTCGCGGTCCTCACTCGCGCGCCCGCCGCCGGTCATCGCGCTCGTCCAATAGGCCGCGGAGAGCTGCGTCAGCACCTCGGCGTTCAGCGGCGGGCCGTGGCCCTCGGCGGCCAGGGCGCGGACGCGGCTCAGCTCGGCGATGCACGGGTCGAGCAGGCTCAGGTCGTCGCGGCGGGTGGTCGCGCGGAGCATCGCCTGGCCGAGCCCGAGCCGCAGCATGGCCTCCTCCCGGGGGAACGTCCGCCCTTCCCCGATCACCCGGTGGACCTCCGCGACGGCGCGGTCCACGACCTCCCGGCGCGGGTCGGCCTTGGCCAGCTCGGTCATCAACTGCGCCCGCACGCCGGCGAAGTACGGCGCGAACAGGGGCGGGACCGTGGCCGGATCGATCTCCGCCGCCTCCCGCAAGTACCGGGCCGCGGCACGGCGGTCGGCCTCCTCCCCGGTACGGGCGGCGCGTTCGCCGTGGGCCTGGCCCAGCATGACGGTGATGCTGAAGCGGCTGCCCGCGTCGGGCGCGGGGGCGGCGTACCGCTCGCTCAGCGTCCGGATCAGGTCCTCGTTCGCGCGGGCGTACGCGGCCCGGTCCCCGTTGCGGCGGGCGACCTGGAACCCGGTGAGGAGTCCGAGCAACGGCAGGACGTCCCCCGGATCCTCGCCGGCGGGCAGCCCCTCGGCCAGGGCCAGGGCGGCGACGCCGTCCTGGAGGCTGCCTTCGAGCCGGGCGGCGGTGGCGAGGCGGTGGGCGAGGAAGCCGCTGAGGAACCGCCGCGCCGCCGCGGCGGGCGCGCCGTCCTCCGGGAGGGCGTCGATCCACTGCCGCAGCCAGGCCGCGCTGCGCTCCAGGCGCGCGATCTCGCCGTTCGACACCCACAGGTTGTCGATGGAGACGGACAGGATCAGCTCCAGGCTCAGTTCCCCGCGCCAGGCGGCGCGCGCCGCGGGATCGGGGTCGAGCCGCAGGGCCGCCGCGTCCACCTCGGCGAAGTCGGCCGTCTCGGGCATCCGGAGGTTCGCCTGAACGAGCAGGGCCGCGTGGAACTTGCCCAGCCGGACGCGTTCGGCCGCGTCCTCGGGCAGGTCGAGCAACGCTTGCCTGGCCGCCCGCGCGGTGGTGCGGAGGCGGCCGGCGAGCGTTCCGGGGTCCTGGCCGCCGGTCCTGAGCGCGGCGAGCAGGTCGTGCAGCGGCGCGAACCCGGGGCGTCCGAGGCCGAGTTCGGCCAGCTCGCGGGCGGCGTCGGGCGCGGGGGCCGACGGGCCGTTCACGGTGACGCACAGCCACGCCAGCAGGCGCGTGAACCGGACCGGGTCACGGCTCGCCCAGGCGGCCACCTCCCGGACGGCCTCGTCCGGAGCCTCCGCCCCGGGCTCAGGGGGAGGCGCGATGGCCGCACCCGCACCCGCACCGGCCTCCGGCGACGGCGACGGCGACGGCGACGGCGACGGCGACGGCGACGGCGGGCGTTCCTCAGGAGGGCCGGGAGGGCCGGGCAGCGCCGACAGCAGCGCCGCGACGCGCTCCATCACCGGCAGCACCCGCTCCCGCGCCGACAGGTCCCCCGCGACGACGCGCGCCAGGACGTTCAGCGCCTCCGTCAGCCGCTCGCGCCAGGCGGCGGCCCGCGCCGGCGGCCAGGAACCGGCGCGGGCCTCCGGGGGAATCCCCCGGGGGACGAGGAGTCCCGCCAGGTTGCTCCGGGCCGCCACGGCCAGGCGGTCGTTCAGCGGCCTGGCCCGGTCGGTCCACCGCAGGTGGCGCAGCGCCGCCTCCAGTTCCCCGGGGCCGGCCTCGGGACGGCCCGCGAGCCGCGCCCGCAGCAGCAGGCCGAGCCAGGGGACAACGGCCGCCCTCGCCGGGTCGTCGGCCGGTAACAGCCGCTCGACGGTGGTCAGATGCTCGATCACCAGCCGCAGGGCACCGGCGTGGGCCTCGTTCCGCGCGTGAGGCCACAGCTCGTGCGCCTGCCGCACGGCGACGGCGGCCCAGGCGCGCAGGCCCGCCCCGTGGTCTTGCCGCTGCTCCTCGGTCATGTGTCCCCCCGCGACCGGTGCTCCCGCCACTCCCCCGCAACGGCCCGCCGCCCGGGGCGCGTTGCCGCCGCTCGTCGGCCAGGGTAGCCCGGGCGGGGCCGTTGGGGGGTCAGCGCAGGGCGAGGGGCGTCTCGGAGGTGATGCGGGTGAGTTTCTCGGGGTTGCGGACGTAATAGAGGCCGGTGATGCGGGCGTTCTCGACGCGGAAGGCCATGACGCCGTCGATCTCGCCGTCGAGGTGGACGAGGAGGGCGGGGCCGGCGTTGAAGACGGTGGTGGCGACGGCGACGGGGAGCTGGTTGCGGCCGAGGCCGGCGAGCAGGAAGCGGGCGACCTTGTCGGCGCCGGTGACCGGACGGGGGGCGGAGCGCTTGATGCCGCCGCCGTCGCCGATCAGGACCACGTCGGGGGCCAGGATGTCCAGGAGGGCCTGCGGGTCCCCGGTTTCGAGGGCGCGGCGGAACGAGTCCAGAGCGGCGCGGGTCACGCTCGCGGGGACGGCCCGGCGGGGGCGGCGGGCCTCGACGTGGCGGCGGGCGCGGTGGGCGATCTGGCGAACGGCCGCGGGGGTCTTGTCGACGGCCGCGGCGATCTCGTCGTAGCCCACCTCGAAGACCTCGCGCAGCACGAACACGGCGCGCTCGGTGGGCGAGAGCGTCTCCAGGACGAGCATCATCGCCATGGAGACGCTCTCGGCCAGCTCGACGTCCTCCGCCACGTCCGGGGCGGTGAGCAGGGGTTCGGGGAGCCAGGAGCCGACGTACGCCTCCTTGCGGCGTTTCAGCGTGCGCAGGCGGTTGAGCGCCTGCCGGGTCGTGATCCGGACCAGGTAGGCGCGCTGGTCGCGGACTTCGGACCGGTCGGCCCCGACCCACCGCAGCCAGGTCTCCTGGAGGACGTCCTCGGCGTCGGCGGCCGAGCCGAGCATCTCGTAGGCGACGGTGAACAGCAGGTTGCGGTGGGCGAGGAAGACCTCGGTCGCCGGGTCGGTGGCGTGGTCGGGCACGGTGCTCAGGCCGTCCCTTCGGAGGAGGCCGGGGCGGGGGTGGCGGCACCGGCCGGGGCCTCGCCGGCACGGGCCCGCAGCAGTTCGCGGCGCGAGTCCTCCTCGATCCAGCGCTTGCGCGCGCCCGGCTTGCGCGCCTCCTCCGTCAGATGCTTGACGGTGGTCTTCAGCACGAACTCCTTCAGCCTGCCGCCCGGCCGCCCGCCGAGGTGGACCCCGATCGCGATGTCGTTCCTGCGGGCGAACTGGAAGAGGCCCGCGCGGCGGCCCAGGCTGAGGCACTGGCCGGCGAAGCCGACGCTGACGGGCGCGGGCAGCCGGTCGGCCATCCGGCTGAGGACGGTCTCGGCGGCCTGCGGGCCCAGCTGCACGGCGGACTGGCAGCCCATCCGGAACGGCAGGCCGGACGGCGCGGCGGCGTCCCCGGTGGCGACGATGCGGCGGTTGTCCACGCTGGTCAGCGTCTCGTCCGTCAGCAGGCGGCCCAGGGCGTCCGTGCGCAGGCCGCTGCGCGCGGCCAGGTCCGGGACTCCGAACCCGGCGCTCCAGATGGTCACCGCGCTGGGCACCTCGCGTCCGTCGCCGAGCCGCACGGCGTCCGCGGTCACGGCCGTGACGCGGGTGCCGGGGCCGTCGAGCACGGTCACGCCGAGCCGGGCCAGGTTCGCGGCCACCGAGCGGCGCCCCCGGGCGTGCAGGTAGGGGCCGAGCGCCCCGCCGCAGACGAGGGTCACCTTGCGGCCGGCCTCGGCCAGCTCGGCGGCGGTCTCGATGCCGGTGGGGCCGGCGCCGACGACGGTCACCGGGGCCGTCGCGGGCGCGGCGTCCAGGGCCGGGCGCAGCCGCTCGGCCTCCTCGAAGGTGGCGATGGGGTAGGCGAATTCGGCCGCCCCGGGCACGTCCGGGGCGGCGCTGCCGCTGCCCACCGCGTAGATGAGGTAGTCCCAGCCGAGCGTGCCGCCCCGCGCCAGCTCCACCGCGCGGCCGTGCGCGTCGATGCGGGTGACGGTGTCGACGACCAGCCGGACGCGGCCGGACAGGACCTCGTGGTAGTCGACCAGCGCGTCGTCGGACCCTCCCACGCGCTGGTGCAGGCGCAGGCGCTCGACGAAGGCCGCACGCGGGTTGACCAGCGTCACGGACACGTCCTCGCGCTGCGTGAGGCGATTGGCCGCCATGACCCCGGCGTACCCGCCGCCGATCACGACCACCTCGGTGTTCTCCGCCATGGTGTCTCCTCTGCCGTTCCCGGGCTTCTCCGTCCCGGGGGGTTCGGCCACATGACACCGGGGGCCCGGCGGACGTGACAGCGTGTGGCTCAGATCACGCGGCGGCTGCGAACGGTGGGGGGCGGGGCGTTGCTCAGGCGGAGGAGGAGGGCGGGGGCCTCGTCGCCGGGGATGGTCAGCAGGGTCAGGAGGCGGCGCTGGAGGGCGGCGAGCTCGTCCGCGAACTCCGGGGCGAGGAGGTGGAGTTCGCCGGGCGTGCGGGCGAAGAGGAAGACCGGGGAGACGGGCTGGACGGCCAGGGACCGGCGTTGAGCCTCGGCCCAGACCCGCTGAAGGGCCTCGCCCGCGCGGGCGTGGGCCGGGAGATCGTCGTGCGGCGGCGGCACGGGGAGGGTGAGGGCAACGACCGCGGCGCTGCCGAGGACGCGGTCGCGGGTGTAGTCGCCCAGGGCCGCGCCGCCCCCGAAGGCGCGGATGCGGGCCATCACGTCGGCGCGGCGGCCGATGTCGAGCTTGGCCCGCTCGTCCGGCGTCAGCTCCATGGTGCGCAGGTCGAGGCCGGTGCGCGGGTCCTCGCCGGGCAGGCGCAGCTCGGCGAACATCTCGGCGTGCAGGCGGGGCGTGAGGTAGCGGACGCGGTCCGAGGCGGCGAGCAGGGCCGCGGCGGCCTCGATCGCGGGGCGGGCGGTGAGGGCGTGCAGGCGGGCGCCGGACGCGGCGGCGACCGCGGCCAGGGCCTCCGGCGTGCCGGGGGCCAGGGGCGTGCCGTCGCCGGGGCGGCGGTTGGTGTGGCGGGCCAGCAGGGCGGGGTGGTCCTGGGCCAGGTCAGGGTCGGGGTCCTCGACGGGGCGCAGGCGCAGCACGGCCGTCAGCGGGGCCGGGCCGGCGGTGGTCACGTCGGCCTCGGCGCGCAGGCCGTGCGCGGCGGCGGCTGCGCGGGCGTTGTACAGGGCCGCGCCGATCGCCAGGGCGCTGCCGCGGAGGCCGACGTCCATGGCCGTGGTGCGCCGCGGGTCGAGGGCGATCGTGACGGCGGAGTCGTCGTGGGACAACGTCCATGGCTGGGCGTTGCCGCCCGAGGGCGCGCGCCGGGCGCAGGCGAGCACCGCGGCGACCGCGCCGGACGGCTCCTCCTCCGGGTCCTCTTCGGGCCACGCGGGCTCGGCGGGCGCCTCCGGCTCGGCCAGGGCGTTGAGGCAGGCGTCCAGGTCGGCCCGGGTGCGGCCGGAGGGCAGGGGCTGCCCGAGCCCGATGCGGCGGACCGCGGCGGCGACGAGGGCGCCGCCGAGCTGCACGTCGCCCGCGAGCTGCGGCCAGCCGGAGAGCGTGGCCTCTATCTCGACCAGGCTCGCGGCCATCGAGGCGGACAGGCCCCGGGCATCCAGGATGCGCGCGACGAACGGCGCCTTCTCCCGGGTGGAAAGGCCGCGCATCGCGGCGGCGGTGGTATCGCCCAACAGGCCGTGGAAAGGCGGCCGTTGCGGCTCCAGGTCGAAGCGCTCCACGTCGAGCAGGCCCCGGTCGCTGGTCTCCATCAGCAGCGGCAGCCGGTGGCGGCGGGCGCCCTCGCGCACGGCCATCTTGACGTCCAGGGAGTCGCATTCCTCCACGACGATCGTCAACTCGTCCAGAAAGGCATCGAGGTTGGCGTCGGTCAGACCCTCCGGGAAGACGGTGACCGGGAGGTAGGGGTCCAGCTCCGCGATCCTGCGGGCCGCCGCAACCGCCTTGTTGACGCCGACGTCGAAGAGGGTGCCGGGCACCCGGTTGAGGTTGGTCAGTTCCATGGCGTCGAAGTCGGCCAGCAGCAGGCGCCCGCAGGTGCCCTCCATGGCGAGGGCGTGCGCGACGGCGTGCCCGACGCTCTGCCCGACCACGCCTATGGTCTGCGCCGCGAGCCGCTGCTGCTCCTCCCGCGTGAGCTTATTGCGGTTGCGGTCCAGGCGGACCGCCCGCAGCAGCCGGGGCCCGGGCAGCGCCACGACCGCCCTGCGCCACGGATAGTGGACCCACCGGTCGGCCTCCGGCCCCTCCCCCAGCTCCGGCGGGGCGGCCAGGGCATCGAACTCGGCCCGCAGGCCCGCCCGGAGGTCGCGGAACGCGATCCGCGCGTCGGCCCGCAGCTCCGCGAGCGCCCGCGCGTCCCCGGGATCGGCCTCGTCCAGCATCACCGGCCGGTGGACCTCGTCGCCGCCGCCCGCCGCCAGCGTTTCCCCCGCCATCGGGCCCCCCGGAGCCTGCGTCGCCCTCACCGGCCGTCCACGGTACCCGGCCGCCGGGCGGGCAGCACCGGCGCGCAGCCCGCGTGCGCCGCCCGGCGTCCTCGCGGCGGGGCTAACCGCCGTACGGGAAGACGGAGATCATGGTGCCGTCGGCGTCCTCCAGGATGGCCGTGTCGCCCTGGTTGTTCCAGACCGGGCGGTCGTGGCCGTAGGAGTAGCCGCCGTACTCGTCGTGCGCCTCGTTGGTGTAGACGCGCACGCGGTGGCCGGAGTGGACCGTCGCGCCGTCCGGGAAGGTGAAGCTGTGGCCCGAGTCCTCGGCGGTCAGGGTCCAGCCGGAGAGGTCGTGGGACTGGTCGCCGCCGTTGAGGATCTCGACGTACTCGCCGGCGTGGCCGGACGTCTGCACGTGGGAGATGTAGCTGTTCGGCTGGTTGAGGCGGGCGAACAGGGCCTTGACGTCCGCGCTGTTGCGCTTGCTCTCGGGGCTGGTGAAGCGCGGGAGGTGGCGCACGTCGCCCTGCGTGAAGCCGGTGATCCGCACGACGTACTCCTCGCCGCCGGCCTTCACCGTCCGGTCGGTGTCGATGGTCGGCAGGAGAACGATGTCCTCCTGGCGGTCCCCGACGTTGGGCGTCTCGTGGTGGTGGAAGCGCAGCGAGGGGAGGTAGGCGCTGGTCCCGTCCTCGAAGGTCACGTCCACGTCGAGATAGGCGTAGAACTGGTCGTACGCCAGCGTGATGGGGAAGTTGTAGTGCGTGAAGGTGCCGAGGACGAATTCGGTGCCGTCGAGCTTCGCCTCCTTCTTGCCGCCGCGGAAGAGGTAGCCGCTGCGGCTTCCCTCCGGCTGGTCGCCCCACCGCAGGTAGTTGGTGTTCAGGCCGGTGAACATCGTGGCGTCGACGCTCACGCGCGTCCAGACGCCTTTCGTGGACACTTCGCCCATGACAGGACCGCCCCCTTTTTCGGGCTCGCCGGTGCTTTCGGCTGTTGCCGGATGTGCGCCTGCCGTGCCGAGGGGACCGCCGACGTGCGGTGGCGGTCCCCTCGCTCACGGTAGGCGCGGGGCCGGGGCGTTCGAAGGGCGGAAAGGAGACAATTCCGGGGCGGGGCAGGCAGGTTCAGGCGAAGGACAGGACGAGCTTGCCGCGGACGTGGCGGGAGGCCAGCTCGGTGAGCCCGGCCGGGACCTCTTCGAGGGTGAGGGTGCGGGCCAGCATCGGGTCCAGGCGGCCGTCCGCGGTCAGGGCGAACAGCTCGCTCAGCATCCTGGACAGGTCCACGCGGGCGCGGGTGTCCCCGTGGCTGTAGGCGCCGCCGAGCGCGATCTCGTGCAGCGAGGGCGCGATCGTGAAGGCCGGGACCGCCTGCTGGTCGGGGCGGCCGGCGACGGAGGCCAGGCCGCCGCCGTGGGCCAGCAGCGCGAGGTTGGCGGTGGCGGACTCGGAGCTGACGGTGTCGATCACCGCGTCCACGCCCCGGCCGCCGGTCAGTTCGCGCACGCGCGCGGGAACGTCCTCGCCGCGGTAGTCGATGACCTCGTCGGCGCCGAGCTTGCGGACGTGCTCGGCGTTGCGCGCGGAGGCGGTGGCGATCACGCGGGCGCCGGCCAGGGCGGCGAGCTGCACCGCGTAGCCGCCGACCCCGCCCGCGCCGCCGGTGATGAGGACCGTGTCCTCGCCGGTGACGTGCAGGCGGCGCACCACGCACTGGTAGGCGGTCATCCCCGCGCAGGGCAGGGCGGCGGCCGTCGCCGCGTCGAGGGCCTCGGGGACGGGGGCCAGGGCGTCGGCCTCCGCCAGGGCGTATTCGGCGAAGCCGCCCGGGCGGCGCAAGTCTCCGTGGTAGGCGACGCGTTGGCCGAGGGTCACGTGGCCAACGCCCTCGCCGAGGGCGTCCACGGTGCCGGCCACGTCGAGGCCGAGGACGTGCGGCCAGGACCAGTCGGGGTGCCCGCCCCCGCCGACCTGGTAGTCCACCGGGTTCAGCGCGGCGGCCTCGACTCTGATCCGCACCTGGCCGGGGCCGGGCTCGGGAGTCGGCAGCTCGGCGAGCCGCAGGGTGTCGGGCGAGCCCGGGCGGTCCAGGACCAGAGCGTGCACGGCGGAATCCTTTCCGGAGGTACGGGAGGTTCGGTGAGGTGCGGAGGAACGCCCTGGGCCGGGGCGGCGGAACGGCCCCGGCCGGAGCCGGCACCCCGGGCTCCCGGCCTGCGACGGCGAAGGCATCGGAGAACCCCGCACGGCGGGCCCGACGACGGGTCCCCGAGGGGTGATTCGGGGTGATCACCCGACGGCCATGGTAACCGCTGGAACGAAGCGGCGGGCCGGAAAGGGGTACGCCCAGGAGCCTCCAACTCATCGGAAGAAAAGGGAAGTTGGGCCCCAACGCCGCCCGCCGACCGCGCGGCACGGCCGACCGCCCGCTGGGGGAAGCCGCTCAGGCGGACGGCTCGGTGAAGACCTCGACGGGACACCTGGCCCGGCCGGCCCGGGCGATGCGGGCGTCGCTGGTGATCAGAGGGACGCCGAGCCCTTCGGCCAGTGCGACGTACGTGGCGTCGTAGGGCGAGAGGTCGCTCCACAGCTCGCGGACGCGTGGCAGGACCGGCAGGTGCTCCATCCTCCGGAGAGGCAGGAGGGCGTAAAAGTCCCAGGCGACGTCGAGCTGCGCGTCGGTCAGCTTGCCGCCGCGGTGGCGACCGCGCAGGGCCGAGGCCACCTCCACGTCCAGCAGGTACGGCGCGGCCAGGCGCTCCGATTCGGCGCGCTTGCGCACGGCCTCTCCCACGGGCCCGGCATCGGCGATGAGATGCACCACGGCCCCTGCGTCCAGGACGATCACGTGCGCTCACGTCCGGCGTCGATGTCGGACAGGACCTCGCCCGTGGACAGCCGGGCAGTCACCCGCTCCCTGATGCGCGCGATGACGTCCTCGGTGGTCGGGGTGGCCGCCTCCTGCTCCAGCAGGGTCCGGGCGTACGCCTGAAGGGACTGCCGGTTCCGGGCGGCTCTTACTTTCAGCTCGGCGAGGGCGTCGTCGGACAAGTCCCGGACGTAGAGCGTAGCCATGCAACGATTCTAGTCGCATTGCTTGCAATCTGCTAGCTGCCGAGGCGGTGCCCCGGCCTCAGCCGCCCGCGTTGATGTCCGGGGTGTCGAGGGCGGCTTCGGGGATGCTCCAGCGGTCGAGGAGGGCGGCGTAGGTGCCGTCCTCGAAGAGGGTGGTGAGGGTGGTGAAGACGGCCTCGCGGAGAGCCTCCTGGCCGGAGGGGACGGCGATGCCGCGGGGGCCCGCGTACTGCCGGTCGAAGGCGACGTTCATGCCGCTGTCGGGGTTGTCGGCGCGGTACGCAGCCGCCTGGGAGTACAGGAGGAACGCGGCCTCGGCCTCGCCCTCGCGGACGGCGGCGGCCATCTCGTCGCGGGAGCCGAACCCGGCCACCTCGACCGGCTCCGGGCAGTCCTCGGTGAGCCGCTGGAGGCGCCCCACCATGTCCCGGTCCGAGTACGTGGCCACCGTCGTGCCGCACAACTCCGACAGATCTCCGGAGAGCCCCGGGGCATCGCTCATCACGGCCCAGCCGTTCGCGTAGTGGTTCACGAAGTCCACGCCCAGTTCGGCGCGCGTCTCCGAGCTGTCGGTGAAGTCCGCCATGGCGAGGTGCGTCGCGGACTCGGCGCCCTCGGTGACGGCGGCCCCGGCGGCCAGCTCGTCGTCGCCCGCATCGGAGAACTCGACCTCCACGCCCAGGCGTTCACCGATCTCCTCGGCCAGTTCCACCTCGAAGCCCGCGGGATCACTGCCGGCCTCGTCCAGGAAGAGGACCGGCGGGTGCCGATCGGCCACGTGCACGGTGAGGACGCCCACGCTGCGCAGGTCCGCCGGACCGGACCCGGTCGTCGGCGTGGGCCGGTGATCCGCCCGGGGGCCGGCCTCGCCCTCCCCCGCGTTGGCCACCACCAGCCAGGCGGCGGCGGCCAGGGCGAGGGCCCCGGCCCCCGCGGCGAGGGCGTAACGCCCGCGGCGGCGCCCGGAGGCGGGCGCGGGCGGCGGGTAGGCCGGGAGCGGCGGCGGCTTGGAGACGCCGGAGACGTAGGTGGTGCGGTCGGGGGCCACGGGCGGGAGCGCCGGGGGCGTCTCGTCCAGGGTGCGCAGGGCCGCCGCGTTCTGGCGCAGCCGCGTGGTCAGCTCCGGCGGCAGCCAGAACGCGGTCCCGGCCAGGCGACGGGCCGCGGGCACGATCGCCTCGGGGGACGGGCGTTCGCCGGGTTGCTTGGAGAGGCAGCGGGCGACGAGGGCCCGTAACTCGCCCGTCAACAGCCCGTCCGGCGGGCCGAGCTGGGGAGGCTCGTGCATCACCCGGTAGAGCACCGTGTGGAGATGGGCCCCGTCCCAGGCGAACGGGGAGACGCCCGTGGCCGCGTACGCCAGCACCGCCCCCAGCGCGAACACGTCCGCCGCGCCCGTCACGGCCTCGCCCTTGATCTGCTCCGGCGGCATGTAGCCGGGCGAGCCGACCATCGCGCCCGTGCGCGTGATGGCGCTGGCGTCCACGGCGCGCGCGATCCCGAAGTCGATGACCCGGGGGCCCTCCAGCGTCACCATCACGTTGGACGGCTTGAGGTCGCGGTGGATCAGCCCGCTGCCGTGGACGGCCGTCAGGGCGCCGGCCAGGCCGTAGGCCAGGGCCCATACCGAGTGCTCGGCCAGCGGCCCGTGGCGTTCCACCACCTCCCGCAGCGGCGGCCCGGCCACGTACCCGGTGGCGACCCAGGGGATGGGCGACTCGGTGTCGAAGTCGAGCACGGGCGCGGTCCACGTCCCGCCGACCCGGCGCGAGGCCGCGACCTCCGTGCGGAAGCGGCGCCTGAAGTCCGGCTCGCGGGCCAGCTCGCCGCGAACGACCTTCACCGCCACGAGCGTTCCGGCGGGCGCGCGCCCCAGGAACACCTGGCCCATCCCGCCCGCGCCGAGCCGGCCGAGCAGCCGGTACGGGCCGACCGCGGAAGGGTCCCCCGGGTGCAACGGCTCCACTGCGGTCCTCCTCGTCGTGGCCGTCTGCCGGGGTCCATCATGGCGTCGGTCACGCCTCGGCGGCCACGTGCGGCCCGGGGAGGTTCCGTCGGCCGGGCCCGGCTGCGTCAGACGGCGGGGGCGAGGGCCTGGTCGAGTTCGTCCAGCAGGCGGCGCTTGCTGCGGGCGCCGACGAGGGAGAGGACGGCCTCGCCGTTGACGAAAAGCATCAGGGTGGGCATGGACAGGACGCCGTGGGCGGCGGCGCTGGCGGGGTTGGCGTCCACGTCGAGGCTGAACATGGCCAGCGAGTCCGCGCGTTCGGCCGCGATCTCGGCCAGCACGGGGGCGATCATGCGGCAGGGCGGGCACCAGGAGGCGGTGAAGTCCACGAGGACGGGCAGGGGCGAGGCCAGCACCTCGGCGGCGAAGTCGGCATCGGTGACGGCGGGGATGGCGGCGTGGGCGGTTCCGGACATGGCGGACTCCTCGGTGGTGGGGCGTTCGGCGGGGCCGGGCCCGGTCAGGCGGGCCACAGGGCGCAGCGCGGGGCCGGAGGCGGGGCAGGTGCCGAGTCCGCGGCGGCGCCGGCATCGGCGTCGGCCAGGCGTTCGCGCACCAGCTCGCGGACGGCGCTCAGGCGCGCGATGTGAGCGTCCAGCTCGGCCAGCTTCTCGCGGTAGACCTCCAGCGAGGCCGGGCAGGAGTCGCCCGTCGGATGCCCGGCGCGCAGGCATTCCACGAACGGCCGGGTCTCCTCCAGTCCGAACCCCGCGTTTTGCAGCGTGCGGATCTGCCGCAGCAGCCGCAGGTCCTCCTCGCCGTAGGTGCGGTAGCCCCTCGCGTCGCGGCGGGCCGCGAGCAGCCCTCGGGACTCGTAGTAGCGCAGCGCGCGGGTCGTGGTCCCGGCGCGGGCCGCCAGCTCTCCGATGCGCACGGCCGGCTCCCTTCTGGCGTTTTCCGTACTCGTGCCCGACCGTACGGCTTGACGCCGGGGTCAACGCCAGGGGCGGGGCTTGCCTTCGAGTGTGCTCCAGCGCCTAGCCTCGCGTGCCATGGCGACTCCACAGGCGACTCCACAGCAGAAGATCGGCTCGGGCTTCGGGGCGAGGAGCACGGCGGCGGAGGTCCTCGACGGCCTTGACCTCACCGGGAAGCTGGCGATCGTGACCGGCGGGTACTCGGGTCTGGGCCTGGAGACCACGCGGGCGCTGACCGGGGCGGGGGCGGCCGTGGTCGTTCCGGCGCGGCGGCGGGAGGCGGCCGAGGCGGCGGTGGGCGCGCTGCCCGGCGTGGAGGTGGACGACCTGGACCTGGCCGACCTCTCCAGCGTGCGGGACTTCGCGGGCCGCTTCCTGGCCTCGGGCCGCCGGATCGACATGTTGATCAACAATGCGGGCGTCATGGCCTGCCCCGAGGTGCGGGTCGGGCGGGGCTGGGAGCTCCAGTTCGCGGCGAACCACCTGGGCCACTACGCGCTGACGCAGCACCTGTGGCCGGCGCTGGCGCACGGCGGCGGGGCGCGGGTGGTGGCGGTGTCCTCGGCGGCGCACCGGATGTCCGGCATCCGCTGGGAGGACGTGCAGTTCGAGCGCGGCTACGACCGGTGGCTGGCGTACGGGCAGTCGAAGACGGCGAACGCCCTGTTCGCGCGGCACCTGGACCGGCTGGGGGCCGGGGTGGGGGTGCGGGCGTTCTCGTTGCACCCGGGGCCCATCCTCACGCCGCTCCAGCGGCACATGAGCACGGAGGAGATGGTGGACCGGGGCTGGATCGACGAGGCGGGGAACCACGTCAACCCCGACTTCAAGACGCCCGAGCAGGGCGCGGCCACGCAGGTGTGGGTGGCCACGTCGCCGCGGCTGGCGGGGATGGGCGGGGTCTACTGCCAGGACTGCGACATCGCGCCCGAGAACGAGGACGAGGGCCCCGGCCCTGGCGTGCGGCCCCACGCGACGGACGCGGCGGAGGCGGCGCGGCTGTGGAAGCTGTCGGCGGACCTGACGGGCCTGGACCGGATCGTCGGCTAGGGCCTGTCCGTCCGGGCGTTGAGCCGGGCGCCGCGCCGGACGTTGAGCCGGACGTCCGGCCGGACGTCCGGCCGGGCGTCCGGCCGGGCGCTACGCCTCGGAGTGACCGAGGGAACGGCCGGGGGCGACGCGGTCGCGGATCAGGCGCTTGATCGGGCTGGGCTCCGGGAAGCCCTGGTCGGCGCGGTCCCAGACCTGCTCGCCGTCCACGGTCACGCGGAACACGCCGCCGGTCCCGGGCACGAGCGCGACCTCGGCCAGGTCGGCCTCGAAGGTGGTCAGCACCTCCTGCGCCAGCCAGGCCGCACGCGGCAGCCACCGGCAGCGCACGCAGTACTCGATGCGGACCACGTGCGTGGGGCCGGGGGCGGCGGTCATGGCGTCTGCTCCTCTCGATGCGGGCCTCGCACGGGCGAGGGGGTGCCCGGGCCGGCGAGGGGGTGCCCAGGCCGGCGTCCGCGACACGGCCGCCCCGGCCTCGCCGCAGGCGACGGCGGCCGGGTCCGGGGGGCCGGGTCCCGGGTGGGTTCCCGGTCCATCCTGCCCCGGACGGGGGCGGGCCGGACCGGCGGTGGCCGGGGAGCGGCCGGCCGGCGTCGGCGCGCCATCCGCCAGAGGCATTGCGCGGTCCCGCTCGCCGGGCCGGGGCGGCGACGGCCGCAAGCGTTGCGGGACCGGCCGCCGGGCGGCGGAAGAGGGGCGCTCAGCCGCCGCGCTCAGCCCACGACATTGCGCACAACGGCCCACAGCAGTGCCGTCGTCAGGATGGCGGCGACGGCTGGGGTGGTGAAGCGGGGGCGGTAGCGGTGGCCGCGGAGGCCCTCGGTCAGCCAGCGGGTGGTGAGCCACAGGGCCAGCGGGAGGCCGAGCAGGAGGAGCGCGGCGTTGTCGTGGAAGGCGGCGGTGAGGTCGCCGTGCAGGAGGTCGTAGCACATCCGGGTGGCGCCGCACGCCGGGCAGAGCAGGCCGGTGGCCCAGTGGACCGGGCAGCGGGGCAGGAGGGCGCCGCCCTCGTGCGGGTTCGTCCCCCACAGGTAGGCGGCGCCCGCCGCCCCCGCCGCCAGTGCGGCCAGCGGCGGGGCGGCGGGATGCGTCGCGGGGACCCGGCGGGTGCCGGGGCGGTCCCGGAGGTTCATGGCGCTCAGCCCCGCAGGACGCGGCCCTCGGAGTCGGTGCGGTCGTCGTTCACCAGGAACATGATGCCGTCGATCAGGGCCCAGATGCCCAGGCCGCCGCAGGTCAGAAGCTGGGCGACGGCGATGCCGTAGTGCCCGGTGTACCAGCGGCCGGCGCCGAGGCCGCCGATGACGATCTGCAGGACTCCCGCGACGACCTTGCTCTTGCTGGAAAACGGGCGGCCGGTGCGGTCGTAGCCGTAGGGCGCGCTCGGGTCCGGCGGGAAGCCGGCGCCGGGGGGCGGAACGGCGCCCGCCGGGGGGTAGCCGTAGCCGGGAGCGCCGGGCGGGCCGGGCGGGGGCATCGCGCCGGGCGGCGGGACGGCGCCCGGGGGCGGGACCGCGCCGGGGGGCGGCACGGGGCCGGGGGCCTTCTGGTAGGGGTTCTGGTTAGGGTCGGACACGATTCCCCCCGGGGGACGAGTGAGCGGACATCAGCCTTCGAGCGGATGTTTTCGGACGTATTCGGAATGGATTCGGACACGACCGAGCGAAGGCCGCCTGTCGGGGGTGACAGGTGCCCGACATCCTGCCAGGCCGTCCGCGCGAATAATATGCACATCCGGCAACAGGCTCGGCGAAGCCGTCCCCGACGCGGTGCGGTGGCCTCCCGGCGCTGTGGGAGGATGCCGCGGGTGCTTTTCCATGCGGACCTCCACATCCACTCCAAGTACTCGCGGGCGTGCAGCCAGGACTGCGACCTGGAGCACCTGACCTGGTGGGCCCGGCGCAAGGGCATCACCCTGGTGGGCACCGGGGACTTCACGCACCCGGCCTGGTTCCGGCACCTCAAGGACACGCTGCTCCCGGCCGAGCCGGGCCTGTTCCGGCTGCGCGAGGAGCTGGACGCGGACATCGCACGGCGGCTGCCGCCAGCGCTGGCGGCCCGGCCGGTGCGCTTCATGCTGTCGGTGGAGATCTCCACGATCTACAAGCGGGCCGACCGCACCCGCAAGGTCCACCACCTCGTCTACATGCCGGACTTCGCCTCCGCCGAGGAGTTCAACCGCAGGCTCGGGCGGATCGGCAACATCGCCTCCGACGGCCGCCCGATCCTCGGCCTGGACTCGCGCGACCTGCTGGAGATCGCGCTGGAGTGCGGCGAGGGCGCCTACCTGGTCCCGGCGCACGTGTGGACGCCGTGGTTCGCGGTGCTCGGCTCCAAGTCGGGCTTCGACGCGATCGAGGACTGCTACGCGGACCTGGCGCACCACGTGTTCGCGCTGGAGACCGGCCTGTCCAGCGACCCGGAGATGAACTGGCGGATCTCCGGCCTCGACCGCTACCGCCTGGTCAGCAACTCGGACGCGCACTCGCCGCCGATGCTGGGGCGGGAGACCACGCTCTTCGACACGGAGCTGGACTACTTCGCGGTCCGCCGGGCCCTGGAGACGGGCCAGGGGCACGCCGGTTCGGTGGAGTTCTTCCCCGAGGAGGGGAAGTACCACGTGGACGGGCACCGCAAGTGCGGGGTGCGGATGGACCCTTGGGAGACCCGCGAGCACGGCGGGATCTGCCCGGTGTGCGGGAAGCCGCTGACGGTCGGGGTGCTCAGCCGGGTGGAGGAGCTGGCGGACCGGGCCGAGCCGGTGCGGCCCGAGGGGGCCGCCGGGTTCCGCAGCCTGGTGCCGCTGCCGGAGGTGGTCGGCGAGATCCTGGGCGTGGGCCCGAAGAGCAAGCGGGTGCAGGGGCAGATCGACCGGCTCACGGCCTCGCTCGGCCCCGAGCTGTCGATCCTCCAGGAGGTTCCGGCCGAGGACGTCGGCGCCCAACTCCCCCTGCTGGGAGAGGCGGTGGCGCGGCTGCGGCGCGGCGAGGTGATCCGGGAGGCGGGCTTCGACGGGGAGTACGGAACGATCCGCCTCTTCGAGCCGGGCGAGCTGGGGCGGTTAGGGGCGGTGAGCGTGCCGGCGCTCTTCGACGTCGCGGCTCCCGGACCCACGGCGGCCGAACCCCCGGCGGCCGAGCCGGGGCCCGGGGTGAACGCCCTTGGTGACGCGGCGGGAGAGGCAACGGCCGTGCGGAGAGCGGGCGTTCCGGCGCCGGATGGAGAACGGCCGGGGCCGCAGGGCGGGTTCGTCGGCGGCCTCGACCCGGAGCAGGAGGCCGCGGCGGCGTTCCGGGAGGGGCCGTTGCTCATCGTGGCCGGGCCGGGGACGGGGAAGACCCGCACGCTGACGCACCGGATCGCGCGGCTGGTCACGGAGCACGGCGTCGCGCCGGAGCACTGCCTGGCGATCACCTTCACGCGGCGCGCGGCCGAGGAGATGCGGGAGCGCCTGGCTGCCCTGATCCCCCGTCAGGCGGGCGCGCTGACCGTTGCGACCTTCCACTCCCTCGGCCTGTCCATCCTCCGGGAGCAGCACGAACGGGCCGGTCTGGTACCGGACTTCGGGATCGCGGAGGAGCTGGAGGGGCACCGCCCCGACCTGGTGGACCTGGACGACCTGATCGGGCTGCCGCTGCGGCTGCTGGACGAGGACCCGGAGCTGGTCGCGCTCTACCGGGAGCGCTACCGCTGGATCTCGGTGGACGAGTACCAGGACGTGGACGAGCGGCAGTACCGGCTGCTGCGGCACCTCGCCCCGCCGGACGGGAACCTGACCGCGATCGGGGACCCGGACCAGTCGATCTACCGCTTCAGGGGGGCGGAGGTGGGGTTCTTCCTGCGGTTCGCGGAGGACTTCCCCGGGGCGCGGACGGTGCGGCTGAGCCGCAACTACCGCTCCAGCGCGCCGGTGCTGGCGGCGGCGGTGCAGGCCGTGGCGCCCTCGACGCTGGTGCCGGGGCGGGAGCTGCTGCCCTGCGGGGACCACGGACGGGCGCCGGTCGGGCTGCACCGGGCGCCGGGCGAGCAGGCCGAGGCGACGTTCGTGGCGCGGACGGTGGAGGAGCTGCTGGGCGGTGCCTCCTTCCACGCCAAGGACAGCGGCTGGGTGGCGGGCGAGGGCAGCGAAGCGGGCCTGGGCTTCTCGGACTTCGCGGTGCTCTACCGCACGGACCGGCAGGCGCGGGCCGTCGCGGAGGCGCTGACCCGGGCCGGGCTGCCGTTCCAGAAGCGCTCGCACGACCGGCTGCGGGACCGGCCGGGGGTGGCCGAGGCCGTGGCCCAACTGGCTGGGCTGGAAGGGACGTTGACGCAGCGGCTGCGGGCCGTGGCCGAGGCGGCGGGCGAGGCCCCGGAGGCTGCGGCGGCCGTGGAAGTGCTGCTGCCGCTGGCCGAGCGGTGCGGGGGCGAACTCGGGCGCTTTCTGGACGAGTTGGCGCTGGGTGTGGAGGTGGACACCTGGGACCCCAGGGCGGACCGGATCTCGCTGCTGACGCTGCACGCCGCCAAGGGGCTCGAGTTCCCCGTGGTGTTCGTCGTCGGCTGCGAGGACGGGCTGCTGCCGATGCGATGGCCCGGGGCCGAGCCCGACCCGGAGGGCGAGGCGGAGGAGCGGCGGCTGCTGTTCGTGGGGATGACGCGGGCCCAGCGGCACCTCTTCCTCAGCCACGCGGCGGAGCGCGCCCGCCACGGCGGCGCGCCGCGCCCCGCCCGCCGCTCCCCCTTCCTGGACCCGGTCCGCGACCTGGCCCCGGTCGGCGCGGCGATCCCCCGTCAGCGCCGCGCGGAGGTCCAGTTGCGGCTGTTGTGAACGCGCGGCCCCGGGCGGGGGCCTCCTCGGCTGCCGGGCCCCGGGGGCCCGGGCGGGCCCGGCGGGCGGCCTTCAGCCGGCCCGGCCAGGCCGACGCGGCGGACGCCGGAACGGGGTTCCTGCCCACCGGGCCGCGGAACGGGGTGGGCCGAAGGCTGCCGCGCGGGGCGGCCCGCCCAGGGCGCTCGGGCCGGCGGCGGGGCGCGGCGACCGTGGCCGGTCCCCCGGCAGGGCTTACGTGCGCGGATAGCGTTCCAGCCAGGCCGGGGAGGAGTCGGCGGGGCTGTGGAGGGTGGGGCCCTGGGTCATTTCCATGGCGAAGTCGTCCGCGAGTTCGAGGATCGTGGCGCGGCCCTCCAGCTCGGCCAGCCAGGGGGCCGGGAGGGCCGTCTCCCCGTGCAGGGCGCCCAGGAGGTTGCCGCACAGGGAGCCGGTGGAGTCGGAGTCCCCGCCGTGGTTGACCGCGAGGAGCAGGCCGTGGCGCATGTCCTCGGCGACCAGCGCGCAGTAGACGGCGATGGCCAGGGCCTCCTCCGCGACCCAGCCCTCACCCAGCGACTCGACCCGCTCGGGACTGGGCAGGCCCTGGCGGACCATGCCCAGCGCCTTCTGGAGCGCCTCGGTGGTCTCCTCGTGCCCGGGGCGGGTGGCGAGCTGCGCGAGGGCCTTCTGCACGGCGGCGTCGAGCACGTCCCCGCGCACCAGGGCGTGGATGATCGCGGCGAACGCGCCCGCCGCGAGGATGCCGGTGGGGTGGCCGTGCGTCTGCGCCGCGCACTCGACGCCGAGCTGGAAGACCAGGTGCGGCTCCCAGCCGACCAGCAGGCCGAAGGGCGCGGAGCGCATCACCGTGCCGCAGCCCTTGGAGTCGGGGTTCTTGGGGCGTTCCACCGTGCCCATCGTGGCGTCCGCGAGGCCGCTCAGGCACGCCTGGCCGGGGGCACGCCGGGAGTACAGCCACTCCTGGCGGGCGAGCCAGCCGTCCTGGGCGCGGCGCTCGTCGGGGCCCCACTCGCGCTGGGTGACGTACCAGCGGCGGTAGGCGGCGTGCACGTCGGTGGGCGGGTGCCAGGCGCCGGTGTCACGGCGGACGTGGGCGCGGATGAGGCCGTCCACGGTGAACAGGGTCATCTGCGTGTCGTCGGTGATGGCCCCGCGCCGCCCGTAGGCGGGGACGTAGTCGGTGACGCCGGCCGGGCCGTACCGCTCGCGGATGGCGGCCAGGGAGTCGAACTCGACGCCGGCGCCCAGCGCGTCGCCGATCGCGCCGCCGAGGAGGCAGCCGCGCACCCGGCTGCGGAAGTCCTGCTGCTCGGGGCGGCCCCACATCGCGCCGCCGGCCGGGGCGCTCACGCCTCGGCCCCGGGAACGGCGGTGGCGGCGTGGGCGGGTGCCGGGAAGCCGGGTGGCGCGGCTCCGGGGGCCGGGGACCCCGGCTCGGGCAGCAGCGGCAGCAGGCGCGGCAGGCGGCCGTCGGCGGCGCGGGCGGCCTCGGCGCGCTCGGCCGGGACCTCCCCGTAGGTGGTGGTGCGCAGCCGCGAGGGGCGGCCGGCCGCCTCGGCGATGGCGCGCAGCTCGGCCACCGAGCGGTGCGAGCCGTAGGAGGAGCCGGCCATCCGGGAGATGGTCTCCTCCATCAGCGTGCCGCCGAGGTCGTTGGCCCCGGCGCGCAGCATCGCGGCGGCGCCCTCGGTGCCCAGCTTCACCCAGCTCGTCTGGATGTTGGGGATCAGCGGATGCAGCAGGAGGCGGGCCATGGCGGTGACGGCGATGTTCTCGCGGGGGGTGGGGCCGGGGCGGGCGATGCCGGCCAGGTAGACGGGGGCGTTGGTGTGGATGAACGGCAGGGTGACGAACTCCGTGAAGCCACCGGTGCGTTCCTGGATGCGGGCCAGGGTCCGCAGGTGGCCGAGCCAGTGCCGGGGCTCGTCCACGTGCCCGTACATCATCGTGGAGGAGGAGCGGATGCCCAGCTCGTGAGCGGTGGTGACCACCTCGATCCAGGCGTCGGCGGGCAGCTTGCCCTTGGTGAGGATCCAGCGCACCTCGTCGTCCAGGATCTCGGCGGCGGTGCCGGGGATGGTGTCGAGTCCCGCCTCCTTGGCGGCGGTCAGCCAGTCGCGCACGGACAGGCCGGTGCGGGTGGCGCCGTTGACGACCTCCATGGGCGAGAAGGCGTGGACGTGGATGCCGGGGACGCGTTCCTTGACGGCGCGCAGGATGTCGAAGTACGCGGTGCCGGGCAGGTCGGGGTGGATGCCGCCCTGCATGCAGACCTCGACGGCGCCCACCTCCCAGGCCTGCTCGGCGCGTTCGGCGATCTGCTCCAGGGAGAGGGTGTAGGCGTCGGCGTCGGTGCGGCGCTGGGCGAAGGCGCAGAAGCGGCAGCCGGTGTAGCAGACGTTGGTGAAGTTGATGTTCCGGGTGACGACGTAGGTGACGGTGTCTCCGACGGTGTCACGGCGCAGGTCGTCGGCGAGGCGGGCCAGGGCGTCGAGGGCGGGGCCCTCGGCGTGGAACAACGCCAGCGCCTGGGCGTCGCTCAGGCGGCGCGGGTCCTCGGCGGCGCCGGCCAGGGCCTCGCGGGCGGCGGGGTCGAGGCGGGCGGGGGCCGGGCGGGAG
>NZ_JAVREN010000068.1:0-22686 GCF_031845405.1 Streptomyces boetiae | reverse complement strand
CTCGGCCAGTTCGGGGGAGACGACCAGGCGCTGGCCGGCCGCCCGGTGGCCGCCGAGGACCGCGCCGCCGTCCCAGCCCGGCGGGGCGCCGGGGCCCAGGGACAGCTCCTGGTCCAGCAGCGGGCGCCCGTCGTGCCACACGGCCAGCCGGGTCGTGAGGCTGCCGGGCTCCTCCCCGGCCCGGCCGAGGACGAGCTGTTCGCGGTGGACCAGCCGGGCTCCGGCGGCCAGCCGGACGCGGGTGGCCATCCGCAGCCGGCTGCCCCGGGCGGCGATCAACGGCTCGGGCAGCCAGCGCAGTTCGCCCCCCTCCCCCACGGTCAGGTCCGTCTCGTAGGAGGCGTCGGCCTCGGGGTCGGCGCCCGGCAGCGCGACGGTGGCGGCGGCCGAGGTGACCCGCAGCGCGGCGTTCGGCAGCACCTCGGCCCCCAGGCGCAGCCGGTCGCCGCCCAGCGGGCCGCTCATCGCGCCGACGAGCGTGACCTGGGCGTACGGCCCGGCCGCGCGGGTGCGGCGCAGCGCGAGCGGCCCGTCGCCGCGCAGCAGGGGCAACGCCCCGCCGGGCGCCGCGGTGATCCGCGCGTCGGCGGCGACCCCGGCCCCCGGGCGGGCGGTCACGCGGGGACGGGAGCGGTCCAGGCGGCCAGCCGCTCCAGCACCCAGTCCGCGACCGGCCGCACGCCGTCCGGCGCGGTGAGGGAGGTGAACGCCACGGGCAGCCCGCCGCGCTGGGCCTTGGCGTCGCGGGCCATGGCCGCCAGGTCGGAGCCGACGTAGGGGGCGAGGTCGGTCTTGTTGACGACGAGGAGGTCGGCCTTGGTGACGCCGGGGCCGCCCTTGCGGGGGATGTCGTCCCCGGCGGCGACGTCGATGACGAAGACCTGGGCGTCGACCAGGCCGGAGGAGAAGGTGGCGGTGAGGTTGTCGCCGCCGGACTCGACCAGGATCAGGTCGAGGGGGCCGGTGCGGTCCTCCAGCTCCTCGACGGCCTCCAGGTTGGCGGAGATGTCGTCGCGGATGGCGGTGTGGGGGCAGGCACCGGTCTCCACGGCCGTGATCCGCTCGGCGGGCAGAACGGCGTTGCGCAGCAGGAAGTCGGCGTCCTCGCGGGTGTAGATGTCGTTGGTGACGACGGCGATGGACAGCCGGTCGCGCAGCGCGCGGCACAGGGCGGCGACGGTGGCGGTCTTGCCGGAGCCGACGGGGCCGCCGAGGCCGACGCGCAGCGCGCGGCGGGTGCCGTCGGGTCGGGTGCGCCGGTCGTAGGTGTGGCGCTGGGGGAACGTCTCGGGGTGGTCGAGGTGCATCGGCGAAGCTCCCTGGTCGGCGGGCGGCGGCTTGAGGAGATGGGTTCAGGAGGCGAACAGGCGGACGGGCCAGGCCGCGTGCGCCTCGGCGGCGATGTCGAGCAGCGGGGCGGAGGCGGCGGGCAGCGCGTCCGGGCCGCGGGCGGCGGCCTCGGCGGCGCGGGCGGCGACCTCGTCCGCCTCGGGGGCGAGGCGGGCCAGGACGGCCGTGGCGTCGAAGGGGTCCAGGCCCAGCAGGCGCACGGCCGCGGAGGCGGGGCCGCTGACGGCCTCGTAGGCGGCGGCGCGGGCGGCGTCGGCGGGGGCCAGGCGCGCGGCGCGGGCGGCCAGGCCGAGGACGACGGGCTGGTGGAGGCCGCCGGGATGGGCGGCGGCGAGGGCGTCGAGGCCGGGGGCGGGCCAGGTGGCGCGGGCGGCGCGCAGGAGCTGGCGCCCGAGCCGGCGGGCGGTGGCGCGCAGCGCGGGCGAGGGGGTGCGGGCGTCGGCGGCGGCGTCGAGAACGGCCGGGTCGGCGCCGCCGCAGGCCGCGGCGGCGAGCGCGGCGGCCACGAGCCCGGCGGTGTGCAGCCGCCCCCGGCAGAACGCGGCCAGCGAGGCCGCGTCCGTGACCCGCCCGTCCGCCACGGCGGCCTCGGCCCCGCCGGAGTGCGCGTGCGCCCCGGCGGGGAAGCGCCCGTCCGCGAGCAGCAGCAGCGCGACGCCGCCGCCGGGCCCGCCCCCGCCGAAGCCGCTCATCAGAAGAGGAAGTACCGCTGCGCGAGCGGCAGTTCGGCGGCCGGTTCGGGGACGACCGTTTCGCCGTCGATGGTCACCGTGAAGCTGTCGGGGTCCACCGTGACGTGGGGGCGGGCGTCGTTGAGGCGCATGTCGGCCTTGCCCACGGCGCGCGTGTTCGCGATGGGCGCCAGGGGCTTGCGCACCCCCAGGCGGTCGGACAGGCGTTCCGCCAGCCCGTCGTCGAGGGCGAGCGGGGTGACGAAGTTCAGCGAATTGCCCGCCGGGGCGCGCCCCAGTGCGCCGAACATCGGGCGCGGCAGGACGGGTTGCGGGGTGGGGATGGAGGCGTTGGAGTCGCCCATCTGGGCCCAGGCGATCTGCCCGCCCTTGACCACCAGCAGCGGCTTGACACCGAAGAACGCAGGCTCCCACAGCACCAGGTCGGCCAGCTTGCCCGGCTCCACCGAGCCGATCTCCCGGTCCAGGCCCTGCGCGAGCGCCGGGTTGATCGTGTACTTGGCGACATAACGACGCGCGCGGAGGTTGTCGGCCAGGCCGTCCCCCGGCAGGCTCCCGCGCCGCCGCTTCATCACGTGCGCGGTCTGCCAGGTGCGCATGATCACCTCGCCGACCCGGCCCATGGCCTGGGAGTCGGAGGAGATGATCGAGATCGCGCCCAGGTCGTGCAGCACGTCCTCGGCGGCGATGGTGGAGGGCCGGATACGGGACTCCGCGAAGGCCAGGTCCTCGGGGACCGAGGGGTTCAGGTGGTGGCAGACCATCAGCATGTCGAGGTGCTCCTCGACGGTGTTGACGGTGTGCGGCCGGGTCGGGTTGGTCGAGGAGGGCAGGACGTTCGCCTCGGAGACCACCGTGATGATGTCGGGCGCGTGCCCGCCGCCCGCGCCCTCGGTGTGGTACGCGTGGATGGACCGGCCCGCGATGGCCGCGAGGGTGTCCGCGACGAACCCGGCCTCGTTCAGCGTGTCGGTGTGGATGGCGAGCTGGCCGCCGGTCTCCTCGCACACCCGCAGGCAGGCGTCGATGACGGCCGGAGTGGCCCCCCAGTCCTCGTGGATCTTGAACCCGACGGCGCCGCCGCGCAGTTGGGCGCGCATCGCCTCGGCGGAGACCGTGTTGCCCTTGGCCAGCAGGCCGATGTTGACCGGGAGGTCGTCCAGTGCGGCGAGCATCCGGCCCAGGTGCCAGGAGCCGGGCGTGACGGTGGTGGCCTTGGAGCCCTCGGCGGGGCCGGTGCCGCCGCCGACGAGGGTGGTGACGCCGGAGGCCAGGGCCTCGTCGGCCAGGCGCGGGGAGATGAAGTGGACGTGGGCGTCGATGGCCCCGGCGGTGAGGATGCGGCCGTTGCCCGCGATGATCTCGGTCTCGGGGCCGATGACCAGCCCGGGGTGCACGCCGTCCATGGTGTCGGGGTTGCCGGCCTTGCCCAGGGCGGTGATCCGCCCGTCGCGGATGCCGACGTCGGCCTTGACGATGCCGGTGTGGTCGAGCACGACGGCGCCGGTGATCACGGTGTCGGGGGTGCCCTCGGCGCGGGTGGCGCGGGACTGGCCCATGGACTCGCGGATGACCTTGCCGCCGCCGAAGACGGCCTCGTCCCCGGCCCGGCCGGGGCCGCCGCAGAGGTCCTCCTCGATCTCGATCAGCAGGTCGGTGTCGGCCAGCCGGACGCGGTCGCCGGTGGTGGGGCCGAAGAGGTCTGCGTACCGGGGGCGGGGAAGCTCAGCCATCGAGCGCGCCCCCCGTCTCGCCGCGCAGGCCGGGGACGACGCGGCGGCCGGCCAGCGGCACCAGCTCGACCTCGGCGGGGATGCCGGGCTCGAAGCGGACGGCGGTGCCGGCGGCGATCCCCAGGCGCTTGCCGCGCGCGGCGGCCCGGTCGAACTCCAGGCCGGGGTTCGCCTCGGCGAAGTGGTAGTGGGAACCGACCTGGATGGGGCGGTCGGCCGCGTTGCGGACGGTGAGCCGGGTGACCGGCGCGCCCTCGTTGAGGCGCACGGGGCCCTCGCCGTACTGGATCTCTCCGGGAATCACGGTGCTTCCCCTCTCTCGGCCGCCACGCGGGACGGGCCTCGGGCGGCGGGCGTCAGGCGATGGGCTCGTGGACGGTGACCAGCTTGGTGCCGTCCGGGAAGGTGGCCTCGACCTGCACGTCGTGGATCATCTCGGGACCGCCCTCCATGACCTCGGCGCGCGACAGCACCCTGCGGCCGGACTCCATCAGCTCGGCGACCGTGCGGCCGTCCCTGGCGCCCTCCAGGATGTGCGCGGTGATCAGCGCGACGGCCTCGGGGTGGTTCAGCCGCAGGCCCCGGGCGCGGCGCCGGTCGGCCACGTCGGCGGCCACGTGGATCAGCAGCCGCTCCTGCTCGTGCGGGGTCAGGTGCACGCTCCCACCTCAGGTCTCTGGGTCGGTCGGGGGTCGGCCCGGGGTCGGCCCCGGAACGGTCGAGGGTCGTTCCCGGGTCGTTTGGGGGTCGGAAACCGCCCGGCTGTGGAGGTTAGTTCGACCTCGTTACAGCGGCGTTACTTCCATTCCGAAGTATCTACGGGCGTCACCTCACCGAGTGTGACCGACATCAAAGAACTGGCCCCCGCTGGCGTGCGCAGGGCAGGGTAGGGGGCGGGGGACGGGACACGCACGTGATGTGAGGAGCCTCATGAAGATCGGGATCGTCGGAGCCACCGGGCAGGTCGGCGGCGTGATGCGGCAGGTGCTGGCCGAACGCAAGTTCCCGGTCGACCGGCTGCGGCTGTTCGCCTCGGCCCGGTCCGCCGGGAGCACCCTGCCCTGGGAGGACGGCCCGGTCACGGTCGAGGACGCCGAGACGGCCGACTACGCCGGCCTGGACATCGTGCTCTTCTCCGCCGGGAAGGGCGCCTCGCGGGCGCTCGCGGAGAAGGTCGCCGCCTCCGGCGCCGTGGTGATCGACAACTCCTCCGCCTGGCGGATGGACCCCGAGGTGCCGCTGGTGGTCGCCGAGGTCAACCCGCACGCGGCGGCCCGCCGCCCCAAGGGCATCATCGCCAACCCGAACTGCACCACCATGGCCGCCATGCCCGTGCTGCGCCCGCTGCACGAGGAGGCGGGGCTGACCGCGCTGGTGGTCGCCACCTACCAGGCGGTCTCCGGCAGCGGCCTGGCCGGCGTCGCGGAGCTGGACGGGCAGGCCCGCGCCGCGACCGGGCAGGATGCCGCCCGCCTCGCCTTCGACGGCACCGCCGTGGACCTGCCCGAGCCGTCGGTCTACGCCCGGCCCATCGCGTTCAACGTCCTGCCGCTGGCCGGCTCGATCGTCGAGGACGGCCTGGAGGAGACCGACGAGGAGCAGAAGCTCCGCAACGAGAGCCGCAAGATCCTGGAGATCCCGGACCTGAAGGTCTCCGGCACGTGCGTGCGGGTGCCCGTCTTCACGGGCCACTCGCTCCAGGTCAACGCCCGCTTCGCACGGCCGATCACCCCCGGGCGCGCTCGCGAGCTGCTGCGCGGGGCGGACGGCGTGGAGCTGAGCGACATCCCCACCCCGCTCCAGGCCGCCGGCCGCGACGCGAGCTACGTCGGCCGCATCCGCCGCGACGAGACGGCGGACAACGGCCTGGCGTTCTTCCTCTCCAACGACAACCTCCGCAAGGGCGCGGCCCTGAACGCGGTCCAGATCGCGGAGCTGGTCGCGGCGGAGTGACGGGGGACCGACGGCGGTAGCGCCGGCGAACGACGGCCCCGCCGGGCCGCCTCCCGGCGGGGCCGGGAGACGGCCGTGGAACGCCCCGCCGGGCGCGCGCGTGCGAGGGCCCCGCCCGGGGGATGCGGGCGGGGCCCTCGTCTCGTCCGCGCCGTCGTTACGGGAGCGTCGCGCCGGACGCGGCCAGCGCGTCCGTCACGGGGAAGAAGAAGGTCGTGCCGCCGACGGTGCAGTCGCCGCTGCCGCCGGAGGTGAGGCCGATCGCCGAGGGTCCGGAGAACAGCGCGCCGCCGCTGTCGCCGGGCTCCGCGCAGACCGTTGTCTCGATGACGCCGTCCACCGTGCCCTGCGGGTACGTCACGGAGACGTCCACGGCGGTGACCTCGCCGGGGTGCACCCCGGTGGTGGAGCCGCTGCGGGTGACCTGCTGGCCGACCGTGGCCTCGGCCGCGCCGGTGATCTCCTGCGTGGTGCCGTCGTAGAGGCTGACCGCGCTGGGGTGAGGCACGTCCGCGGTGTACTGGGCCAGCGCCCAGTCGGAGCCGGGGAATTCGCTGCGCGTCAGGGAGGCCACCGGCGGGCCGCCCGCGGTCTCGGACCACTGGCTGCCCGCCTCGCCGCAGTGCCCCGCGGTGAGGAAGCCCGCGCCGCCGTCCGCCAGCGTCACGTTGAAGCCCAGCGAGCAGCGGGCGCCGCCGGAGTGGATGGCGTCGCCGCCGGCCAGATAGGGCTGATAGGTCCCGGCGCTGCGCTCCAGGGTGGCGGTGCCGCCGAGGCCGGCCACCGCGTCGCGCACCTCCTCCAGGGCGCGGCCGGTGACCGTGCTGTCCACGCGGACGCGGACGGAGTTGCTGACCGGGTCGATGGACCAGGCGGTGCCGGGGACGGCGAACGCCCGGACGGCCTCGTGGGTCTCGGTCAGCTCGGCGAGGCTGTGCGGGACGACCCGGGCCTCGGCTCCGGCCGACTCGACCTCGGGGACGGCCGCCTCGTCCACGACGTTGACGATCAGGGTCTCGGTCTCGGCGGCGTAGTAGGCCCCCGCGGCGGCGGCGCCGAGGCGGGCGGTCAGGTCGTCGGCCAGGTCTCCGGCCTGGGCCGAGCTCAGGGTGCGGGGGGCGCTCGTGGGGGAAGCGCCCGGGGCGGCGTTCGCCTGTGCGGCGGCGACCGATCCGGCGAGCAGCGCGGCGAGGCCGAGGGCCGTGGCCGCGAGCCGCCGTTTCGGCGTGCGTCGATGTGTCACGCTCGTTTCCTCCTGTGGGGGATGGAGCCGCGTGGCCCCGGAAGAGAGAGCACAGACTTGGCCAGCCCTGAGGGGGTCACGTCCATGCCAAGCGATGTCAGGGAGTATTCCCAGGCGGTCCGGGACCACACAAGAACGAGTTTCTGCCCCCGCCCATACGATCACACCGCCTGCGGTGATACGCGTAAACCCCCCGGAAGAACCCGGGATCTCCCGCGCGCGACCCCGGGGCGCGGCCGGGGCCCTAGCGCGGGGTGAGAGGCATAGACCTGTCTGAAAACGCTCCCCCGGGGTTCGTTTTCCGCTGCGGGGCGTTCGTTTTCCGGGCCGGAGGGGGGTGATGTGCGCCACGTGGGGCCGGGCCGCGTGGGCGCGTTGGCGCGCGGAGGGCGCGCGGCATGGCACTGCCCCCGCCCGGTGTGCGGGCGGGGGCAGCGGATCGCGTTGCCGGAGCGGACGGTCTGGCGTGCGCCTGTGGCGCGCGTAGACCGCGCGGGCCGAGGGCCCCTCGGGCGCCGTGCGGCGCGAGGCGGGGAAACGCGGGGGTGGAGCGGTGGAGCGGGGTGGAGCCGGCCGCCTAGTAGACGGCCACGCCGTAGGCGTTCAGGGCCTCCACCACGGGCTGGAAGAACGTCGTGCCGCCGGTGGAGCAGTTGCCGCTGCCCCCGGAGGTCAGACCCAGCGCGGTGTTGCCGGAGAAGAACGGGCCGCCGCTGTCGCCGGGCTCGGCGCAGACGTTGGTCCTGGTCAGGCCGGAGACGATGTCGCCGCCGCCGTAGTTGACCGTGTAGTTGAGGCCGGTGACCGAGCCGCTGCGCAGGCCCGTGGTGCTGCCGCTGCGCTGCACGGGCTGGCCGACGTACGGATTGGCGGCGCCGGTGATGTCGCGCTCGGTGCCGTTGTAGAGGTACACCGTCCCCGGCCGCGGCACGCTGGCGTTGTCGTAGCGGACGATGCCGTAGTCGTTGCCCGGGAAGCTGGAGCCGACCGTCGGGCCGATGTACGTGGTCCGCCCGCTGTTGGTGTACCAGCTCGGGAAGCCCTCGGTGCAGTGCCCGGCGGTCACGAAGTAGTACGTGGAGCCGCTGCGGACGTTGAAGCCCGCGGAGCAGCGCCAGCCGGCGGACGCGTAGATGGCGTCCCCGCCGCGCAGGTAGCGCTGGATGCGCTCCTCGGTCCGCTCCACGGTCAGCGCCCCGGAGAGCGCGCCCGCCTCGCTGCGGATGCGCGCCAGCTCGGCGCGGGAGACCGTCTCGTCGATGGTCACGGTGACGCGGTTGGTCGCCGGGTCCACCGTCCAGGCGGTGCCGCCGACATCGGCGGCGCGCACGGCGTCACTGACCGTGGCCAGCTGGGCGGTGCTGAAGGTCTCGGCGGGCTGGGCCGAGGCGGCGTTGGGCACCAGAACGGCCGCGGCCGCGGCGAGCAGTCCCGATGCCGCGGCGATCAGCCGCATCCGTCGCGACGTGCGTCTGTGGGGGTTGGTGCGCCTCAAACTCACTTTTCCTCCAGTAAGGAATTCAGGGGCCCGTTGGGTGAGCGGGCCGTGAGGCGTGGCCGGGAGCATGCTGTGCGGCATGCCCCTGACAAGCGCTGCCCCGAGTCTTCTCATCGTCAGGACCGTTGAAAAGCGCGAGATTCGGCCACCGCGACCACGCACGGTGTCACCCGGTTGGCGGGGCGCGACCATTTCACTCTGTGTCAGGAATCCACCACCACGCACCCCCTGAGGGGCCGCCACTTCGTATGCACCAAACCCGTTACGAAACCCGGCCCCGGCACCTATCCGCTTGGCGGATCGTCCGCATGATGGACGACCATAGGGGAGCACGGGTACGCCCGGGTGAGCGATGAGAGGAGGCGCCCATGGGATCGGTACGCAGGGCGAGCGCCTGGCTGGGCCTCGTCGAGGACCGTGACCTGCGGTACTACGACGACGAGTACGCCGAGGACCCCGAGCCGGGTGACGGCGCTCCGGCGTGGGTCACCGACCCGCGGCTGCGGGTGGCCGCCGAGGCGGCCGAGGAGCAGGGGAACCGGATCGCGACCGTCACGCCGCAGGGCTTCCGGGACGCGCGCCGGATCGGCGAGCTGTTCCGCGACGGCGTCCCCGTGGTCATCAACCTCACCGCGCTGGAGGCCGCGGACGCCAAGCGCGTGGTCGACTTCGCAGCCGGGCTGATCTTCGGCCTGCGCGGGGGCATCGACCGCGTTGCCAACCGCGTCTTCCTGCTGACGCCCCCGGCCTACCAGGTCGTCAGCGGGGAGCCCCGCCGCGTCGCCGACGGGGGCTTCTTCAACCAGAGCTGACCCGGCGCGGGGCCGCTGCCCCCGCTCACGGCGGCCCCGTGCCGGTCAGCCACACGGCCCCGTAGACCGCCGCCCCGGCGGCCAGGCCGCCCGCGGTCAGCGCCACGGCCCAGGCGCGCGCCCGGGCCAGCGCCACCGCGGCCGGCAGCAGCAGGGGGAACGCCGGCAGCAGCAGCCGCGGCTTGGACCCGAAGTATCCGGCCGCGCACACCGCGAGCACCACCAGCACGCCGCTGTAGACCAGCAGCGGCAGCGGCGGGCGCGTCCGCACCAGCAGCGCGCAGACCCACGCCAGCAGCACCACCCCGGCGCACAGGCCCACGCCCGCCAGGGGCGTCGGCCCGGCCAGCCGGCCCGCGACGAAGCGGGCGAAGGCCACTCCCCCGTCGAAGCCGTTGCCCCAGTCCCGCTGGACGTCCAGGTAGCCCAGCGGGCCGCCGGTGCGCGCGCCCACCCAGGCCACGTACCCGGCCCAGCCCAGCGGGGCCAGGGCAACGCCCGCCCACATCCGCCGCCCGGCGCCCTCCCCGCGCGCCGCCGCGACCGCCGCGGCCACGGCCAGGGCGGCGACCACCGCCAGCCCCGCGGGGCGGGTCAGCCCGGCCGCGGCGCACAGCAGCCCCGCCGCCACCCACCGGCCGGTCAGCACGGCGTACAGCGACCAGGCGGCGAGCGCGGTGAACAGGGACTCGGTGTAGGCCATGGACTGCACCACCGAGACGGGGGTGAGCGCCCACAGCAGGGCCAGCAGCGTTCCCGCGCGCGGGCCGTGCAGCGACTCCCCGATGGCGTACAGGGCCAGGGCCGCGGCCAGGGAGGCCGAGGCGGCGATCACCAGGCCCGCGTGCGGCGCGGACAGCGGCGTCAGCCACCCCAGCAGCCGCTCCAGCCAGGGCAGCAGGGGGAAGAAGGCGAGGTCGGAGTGCAGCCCGCCGTCGGCCGCCCGCACGGTGCGGCCGTAGCCGTCCTCGGCGATGCTCGCGTACCAGACCGAGTCCCAGCGCCGGGACAGCAGATGGAGGGCGTCCTTCTCCGGCGCGGAGGACCACAGGGCCAGGACGACCACGCCCAGCAGCCGCACTCCCGCGAAGGCCAGCAGCGCGGGCGCGGCCCGGCGCGGCAGGGCCGGGCGGGGTGCCCGGCGGGCGGTCGCGGGCGCGGCCATCAGGTGCGGCCGGCCCCGCTGGTCTGGAGCGGGCGCGAGGCCCCGGCGGGCCGGGCGGCGCACATCTCCCGCGGCAGGCGGACCGCGGCCACCGCGCCGAGGACCAGAACGACGGCGCTCACCAGCAGCGTCATCCGCATGCCGTGCACGAAGGCGTCCCGGGCGGCCTGCCGCAGCGCCTCCCCCGCCGGGCCGCCGATCCGCTCGGCCACGGTGTACGCCTCGCCCAGCGAGTGCCCGGCCGCGGCGGCGTCGGCGGCGCCCAGCCCGGGGACGTCCGCGGCGCGGACGGCCGGGGCGTAGAGGGCGTTCATCACGCTGCCCAGCAGGGCGATGCCGATCCCGGCGCCGAACTGGTAGGCGGTCTCGCCGATGGCGGCGGCTCCCCCGGCCTCCCCGGCGGGCGCGTCGCTGAGCATCGACTCGTAGGAGCCGAAGAGCGTGGTCTCCAGGCCGAAGCCGAGCATCACGAATCCGGCGGTCATCACCAGCGGCCGGTCGGTCTCGTCCATGCAGGTCAGCGTCAGCACGGCCAGTGCGGTCACCGAGAAGCCGACGGCGACCATCACCCGCGGGCCGAGGCGGTGCAGCATCCGCGACCCCGTCAGGCCCGCGGCGATGGCGGCCAGGCTCAGCGGCAGCAGCCGCAGGCCGGTCTCCAACGGCGAGAGTCCGAGCACCAGTTGCAGGTACTGCGCGGCGACGAGAGCCAGGCCCACCAGGGCGAGCACGGTGAGCACGATGCAGCCCACGGAGGTGCCGAACGCGGCCCGGGAGAACGCCGCCAGGTCGATCAGCGGCTCGCTGCACCGCCGCTGCCTGCGGACGAAGAGCACGAGCAGCCCGGCCCCCAGACCCGCCGCCAGCACGGTGCCCGCGGTGAACAGGTCGCCCCCGCCGGCCCGTTTGACCGCCAGGATCAGCGAGAACAGCCCGCCGGCGGCCATCAGCGCTCCGGCCACGTCCCAGGGGCCCGAGCGGTCGCCGCGCGACTCCGGCAGGAGCCAGAGGGCCACGGGCAGGCACACCGCCATCAGCGGGATGTTGACCAGGAAGACCGAGCCCCACCAGAAGTGTTCGAGGAGCACGCCGCCGACCAGGGGCCCGATGCCGGCGCCGACCGCCGCCACCGCGCTCCAGATGCCGACGGCCAGCGCGCGCTCGCGCCGGTCGGGGAAGACGTGCCGCAGGATCGACAGCGTGGCCGGCATGATCATGGCGCCGCCGACGCCCAGCAGCGCGCGGGCGACGATCAGCGCCGTGGGCGTGGAGGCATAGGCGGCCAGGCCCGAGGCGAGGCCGAAGCAGGCGTAACCCGCCATCAGGACCCGCCGCCGGCCCACCCGGTCGCCCAGGGTTCCGAAGAGGATCAGCAGCGCGGCGCACACCAGCGGGTAGACGTCCACGATCCACAGCAGCTCGATGCCGCTGGGCCGCAGGGACTCGCTGACGGCGGGAACGGCCACGTGCAGGACGGTGGCGTCGACGGCGACGAGGAGGAGGCTGGCGCAGAGGACGACGAGGACCAGCCAGCGGTTGCTGTCGTCCGCGGAGGATCCGGGCGGGGCCGAACCCGGCATCTGCGCACCTCCCAAGGGTCGCCTCGCGCGGGTGGGCACCTCGCCGCCGCGGGGGAACTCCGGCGGTGCGCGGGGCCGCCGGACACGGGAGGGCGAGGCCAGTTCGTCAAGCTGGTCACCACGGTCGGTCGAGCAGACAGACTACGGCAGCCCCGGGCGGGCGGCGCACGCGCTCCCCGGGGCGGGCAGCCGCACACGGGTTACCGACGCGTTCACCTCTCGATTTCCGCGGCCCCGCCGCGGCAAGGCGCCGGGGCCGTCGCCACCCCCTCCCCGGAGGCCCCAATTCCGGCGTCCCGCATTTCGTAATTGCGGGAAATAGGATGGCAGAAAATATCTGGCATACATCACATCGCCATTACGAAGACGGGCCGGAGCGGGAAGGCGGCTTTCACAGGCTGTAATCTTCTGAGTGTGCGTACCGACCGATTGCTGGCCCGCCTCGAACAGGAGCAGCGGCCACCGGACGTGCCGGCTCCCGTAATGAGCCGCACCCGGCTGGCGCTCCTGTGGGCCACGCTGGGCTTCTACGCGGCGACCGTCGCGGCGGTGCTGAGCACCTCCTGGCTGGTCCGTCTCGACTGGCAGGTGATGCTGTTCCGGCCCTATAAGCAGTGGCCCGGCATGCACGCGTTTCTCGACTATTTCGTGGTGCTGGGGCAGCGCGGGCCCACGGCCGTGCTGATCGCCGCCTGGCTCGGCTGGCGCTGCTGGCGGCAGCGGACCCTGCGCCCACTGCTGGTGATGGCGGGGGCGCTGCTGCTGCTGAACGTCACCGTGGGCGCCGCGAAGCTCGGCATGGGCCGCGAGGGCCCCCACTACGCCAACGTCATCGGCTCGAACGAGATGTTCCTGACCGGGGATATATTTCCCTCGGGCCACACCGCGAACGCCGTCGTGACCTGGGGAATCCTGGCCTACCTGGCCACCACCCCGAGGGCGCGGCGCACCCTGTCGGTCATCGCCGCGGTCTTCGCGCTCGGCGTCGGGGCCACCACCGTCTACCTGGGAACGCACTGGGTCAGCGACGTGCTGCTGGGCTGGGCCGCCGGTCTGCTGGTCCTGCTGGCCCTGCCCTGGTGCGAGCCGCTGATCGCCCGCCTGGAGCGGCGCCTGCTCCTGCTGCGGGACCGGCTGCGCGACGCCCTGCTCGCCGCGGGCCCGCGGACGGCCCCGGCCCCCGCCCCGCACGCCCCGCAGCCGGTGGGCGCGTCCCTGCGGGCGGGCGCGGCGGAGGAGGCGCGCCCGCACACCGAGCCGGCGGTCGCCGGAGTCCGGCCGGGCGCCGGACCCCATGGGGCCACGGCGCTGCGCGTGCGCCAGACCGGACGGCCGCACCCGGGCCGCCCGGAGCACCCGGCCCGGCCGGTCAGCAGCCTCTGAGGGATTCGATCGGCCGCCCCCGGCCCTTCCCGGGGCCGGGGGGCCGCGCCGGCTCAGCCGTGCCAGCAGCGCACCACGACGCCGTCGCGCACCGCGAGGTTGAGACGCCCGCTCATGTACTCCATGGTGATGACGGCGTCCGGCGCCAGGCGGCGCACGCGCGGCCAGCCGCGCTCCCGGGCGCGGGACTCGGCGGCCCCGGCCTCCAGGCCCACGTAGTCGTCCGGGCTGTCGTCGGGCGCCTTCGGCGGGCGCGGTAGCGGTGCCATGCCGCCACCGTACGGCCCCCGCCGGACGGCCGGGAAGTCCCGCCCGGATCAGGGGACTGTCACGCTTGTGTCACAGCCGCCCCCGCCGTGCCCCGTCCGGCGTAACGGCCGCCCCCGGGCGCGGGGCGGGGCGGGGAATTCCCGGCCGCGGCCTTTTCCCCGGGCTGCGGCCGGATAAGTCAGGGGCCCTTTTCCGCGGGTCCGCGACCGCCCTTTCGCGCACCCTCCATGAATGGTTCCGGCGCATTCGGTGAACGGACGGTTTCCCTTCGGTTCACTCCCCGCGAGCGGCCGGTCGCTCAGCCGTGCGAGGTTCGCCGGGCCGGAGGAGCCGGCGCCCCGACCGGCGCGCGGGGCGTGACCCATGCGCCGCCACGGGCGTTGTGCACGGGGCACACCGCCGCGCCAGGGCGCGCGGCGAGATCCCGAACCGAGGAGCCACCGTGTCCCCCTTGCTCGACGTCAGCGACGACGTACGCGCCGAGATCGGCGACGAGGAAGCCGATCGCCTGCTCGCCGGGGAGAACGCCCCCGGCAGCTACGACTGCACCTCCTGCCGCACGCCGGGAAACCCCGCGCAGGAACGAACCAGCACCGTGCTCTTCGTCGGCGGCGAGACGGCCGTGCTCGCCTTCGCGCACGCCTCCTGCATCCCCTCCCAGGTGGTCGCCGTCTCCGAGGAGCAGCTCCAGGGCGCGGTGCGCTCGATCACCGGCGGCGCCGCTCCCGTTCCCCCGCAGGGCGGCGCCGGGGTCCACCCGGAGCCCGGCCAGGCAGTGCTCGGCGTGACGTGCGGTCAGATCCTCATCGACAACGAGCTGCACCCAGCGATCGTCGTGGAGCCCACGGGGCCGATCGTCCGGCCGGGCACGAACGGGCCGGGCGACGACTTCCTGCCGCTGCTCATCGAGGCCGGGTTCCTGCCCGTCACCAACGTGGCCAGGCAGCCCTCCATGCTGCCCGGCTGGTCGGTGCTGGTGGCCATGGGCCAGCTTCACGCGGTCCTCCAGGCCGATCCCTCGGGCGGGCAGCCCAGCGCCTGGTGGCAGGCGCACCAGCCGCTGCCGCTGACCGAGGGCTGGCGGGCCAGCGCCAACCAGCGGCACACCGTGTTCGTCTACGCGGCGCCGGCCGGGTCGATCGGGCAGCAGCCGCGCGAGGACCTGCTGCGCGACGCGCTGGAGAAGGCCGCCGCCGGGGGGCTGCTGGTCGCCGCCGCGATGCCGCTGACCGGCACCTGAGGGACGCCCGGGGTCAGGCGATCAGGTACACCGCTTCCGCATCCCGCATCCACGGCACCCGCCGATCGTTGGTCGGGCGTGCAAGCCTATGAGCCATCCCGACACCAGACCTCCCACCGGCACGCCGGGGGCCATTCCGGCATTCCCGGCATGCGGTCGCCCTATCAGCGGCCCGGGGCCTCGGCCACGCCGATCTACGACTCGCTGTGCGCCGAGTACCGGCGGCTCTTCCGGGCCCTGCCCGGGGACCGCAGCGGCGAGGAGGAGCTGCGCTTCGTCGGCTTCTCCACCAGCTACGGGATCGGCGCGGGCGCCTGGCGGGAGCGGCGGGACTACGCGCTGCACCGGCAGCACCCGGGCCACCCGACGGCCTCCGGGTACGCCGCCGCCTACGCGGCCGTGCCGCCCGCCCCGCAGCTGACCCTGCCCGTGCTGCCGCCGGGGCCGCGGCCGGCCGATCCGCACGGGCACTGACCCGGGGCCCCGCGCCGCGCGGGGCCCCGGGTCGGCCGGGGTCACTTCTTCCGGCCGCGCTTCTCCCGCACGCGGACCGACAGGTGGATCGGCGTGCCCTCGAAGCCGAACTCCTCGCGCAGCCGCCGCTCGATGAAGCGCCGGTAACCGGCCTCCAGGAAGCCGGAGGCGAAGAGCACGAAGCGCGGCGGCCGGGTGCCTGCCTGGGTGCCGAAGAGGATGCGGGGCTGCTTGCCGCCGCGGACCGGGTGCGGGTGCGAGGCGACCAGCTCCCCGAGGAAGCCGTTGAGCCTGCCCGTGGACACCCGGCTCTCCCAGCCCGCCAGGGCGGTCTCGATGGCGGGGACCAGCTTCTCCATGTGCCGACCGGTGCGGGCCGAGATGTTCACCCGCGGCGCCCACCGGACCTGCACGAGCTCCTGCTCGATCTCCCGCTCCAGGTAGAAGCGGCGCTCCTCGTCCAGCGTGTCCCACTTGTTGTAGGCGATGACGAGGGCCCGGCCGGCGTCCACGGCCATGGTGATGATGCGGGTGTCCTGCACGCTGATCGGCTCGGTGACGTCGATGAGCACGACAGCCGCCTCGGCCTTCTCCAGCGCGGCGGCGGTGCGCAGCGAGGCGTAGTAGTCCGCCCCGTCCTGGAGGTGGACGCGGCGCCGGATGCCGGCCGTGTCGACGAAACGCCATGTCACCCCGCCGAGTTCGATCAGCTCGTCCACCGGGTCGCGGGTGGTGCCGGCCACCGCGTCGACCACCACGCGGTCCTCCCCCGCCACCTTGTTCAGCAGGGACGACTTGCCGACATTCGGGCGGCCGATCAGGGCGATGCGGCGCGGGCCGCCGGGGGCGTCGCCGAAGGTCTGCGCCGGGGCCTCGGGCAGCGCCTCCAGCACGGCGTCGAGCATGTCGCCGGTGCCGCGGCCGTGCAGCGCGGAGACGGGGTGGGGCTCGCCCAGGCCGAGGGACCACAGGTAGGCGGCCTCGGCCTCCATCGAGGGGCCGTCGACCTTGTTGGCGCACAGCACCACGGGCTTGCCGGCCCGGCGCAGCAGCTTGACGACGGCCTCGTCCGTGTCGGTGGGGCCGACCGTGGCGTCGACCACCAGGACGACGGCGTCGGCGGCCTCCACGGCGAACTCGGCCTGGGCGGCCACGGACGCCTGGATGCCGAGGACGTCCTGCTCCCAGCCGCCGGTGTCCACCACCTTGAAGCGGCGGCCCGCCCACTCGGCCTCGTAGGTCACGCGGTCCCGGGTCACGCCGGGGCGGTCCTCGACGACGGCCTCGCGGCGGCCCAGGATGCGGTTGACGAGCGTCGACTTGCCGACATTCGGCCGGCCGACGACGGCGAGGACCGGCAGCGGCCCCGAGGCGGCGGCGGCGAGGTCGCTCTCCACCTCCTCGGCGTCGAACCCGGCCTGTTCGGCGAACTCCACGAACTCCGCGTAGTCGGCGTCGCCGAGCGCGGCCGGCCCGTCCTGCGCGTCCGCGGCGGGGCCCGGCTGGTTCTGCTGATTCATGGAGTCTCGTACCTCGTCCGTTGCTGCGTTCTCTGCTTGAGCGTGCTGGGGGTGCTGGTGGGTGCCAGCCAAGTGTCGCCTACCGGCCGGTGAAACGCCTGGCGTCCTTCACGTGGGCGGCCAGCCGCTCCTGGACGCGGGCGGTCGCCCCGTCCAGCGCCGCCCGGGTGCGCCGGCCGCCGGGGGCCCCGACGGCGAACGGGTCCCCGAAGACCACGTCGACCCGCCCCCGCAGGGGCGGCAGGGCGCGTATCAGCCGCCCCGGGCGTTCGCTGCCGAAGATCGCGACCGGCACGATCGAGGCGCCGGAGCGCAGCGCGAAGTATGCCAGCCCCGTCCGGATCGCGGCGAAGTCCCCGGCGGTCCTGGTGCCTTCGGGGAAGATGCCCAGCGCCCCGCCGCGCTCCAGGACCCCCAGGGCCGCGAGCACGGCCGGGCGGTCGGCCGCGTGCCGGTCGATCCCGATCTGCCCGATGCCGCGCAGGAAGGCGCCCAGCGGCCCGACGAACGCCTCCCGCTTGATGAGGAAGTGCACCGGGCGCGGGGCGAGCCCCATCAGCAGCGGGCCGTCCACGTTGTGCGTGTGGTTGACGGCGAGGATGACGGGGCCGGCGGGCGGGACGCGCCAGGCGCCCAGCGCGCGGGCGCGGTAGGCGGCGCGCACGGCGCCGCCCGCCAGCCGCCTGCCGGTCGCCGCGCCGCGCGGGCCCGGACCTGCCGCGCTCACTGAGCCACCCCGCTTTCCCCCAGGCTCCTCCCCCGGACTCCGTCCGGGGGTGCCCCCACGGGGAGACCCCCGACTCCGCCCGTGCGGCGCAGTGCGGCCGTCGTCACCACCTGCGGGCCGGCAGCCACGCGTGCGCCGCTCACCGCACGGGCCGCCGCGCCGCCTCCACCAGCGTCACCACGCACTCGATGACCTGCTCCAGAGTCAGCTCGGTGGTGTCCACCTCGGTGGCGTCCGCGGCCTTGGCCAGCGGGGAGGCCGTACGCCCGGAGTCGGCGGCGTCGCGCTTGAGCAGCGCCTCCCGGGTGGCGGCCAGGCCCGCGGCGTCGGCGCCCGACAGCTCGGCGCTGCGGCGGGCGGCGCGGGCCTCGGGCGAGGCGGTGAGGAAGATCTTGACGTCGGCGGCGGGCAGCACGGTGGTGCCGATGTCACGGCCCTCCACGACGATCCCGCCGGCCGCCGCGGCCGTCTCGGAGGCCAGCGAGCGCTGGAGCTCGGTGATCCGGGCGCGGACCTCGGGGACGGCGCTGACGGCGCTGACGGCGGAGGTGACCTCCCGGCCGCGGATGGGCCCGGCCACGTCGGTGCCGTCGACGGTGATGGTGGGGGCCAGTGGGTCGGTGCCGGAGACGATGGACGGCTTGGCGCAGGCGGCGGCCACGGCCGCCGCGTCCGCGACGTCGACGCCGTTGGCGAGCATCCACCAGGTCATGGCCCGGTACTGGGCCCCGGTGTCGAGGTAGCCGAGGCCGAGGCGGGCGGCCACCGCCTTGGAGGTGCTGGACTTCCCCGTGCCGGAGGGGCCATCGATGGCGACGATGACGGGAGTGACAGCCACGGTGGTGCGCACCTTTCTCGGGGTCTTCTCGGGGTCGTCCCGGGGTTTCTGCCGGGCCGGGCCGCCGCGGGCGGGCAGGGGCGCCCGGGGCGCGGCAGGCGGGGGCGGAACGACATCCCCCGGGGCAGAAGCGTACCGGCCCGCGGGGAGGGCGTTCACGGCCGGATGGACCAGCCCCGCTCGCGGAGGGCCGCGGTCAGGCGGGGCGCCGAACTGGGCTCGACCATCAGCTGCACCAGCCCGGCCTCGCGGCCGGTGGCGTGCTCGATGCGGACGTCCTCGACGTTGATCCCGGCGCTGCCCGCGTCGGCGAAGATCCGGGCCAGCTCGCCGGGCCGGTCGGTGATGAGCACGGCCACGGTCTCGTACGCGGCGGGGGCGGACCCGTGCTTGCCCGGCACCCGCTCCCGGCCGGCGTTGCCCCGGCGCAGCACGTCCTCCACGCCCGCGGCGCCGGCGGCGCGCTTGTGCTCGTCGGCGGACTCCATCGCGCGCAGGGAGCGCACGGCCTCGTCCAGATCCCCGGCGATCTCGGCCAGCACGTCCGCGACGGGCCCGGGGTTGGCGGAGAGGATGTCGAGCCACATCTGCGGCGCGGAGCCGGCGATGCGGGTCATGTCCCGGATGCCCTGGCCGCTGAGCCGCACGGCGGCCTCGTCGGCGGTGCGCAGGCGGGCGGCCAGCAGGCTGGAGAGGAGCTGGGGGGTGTGCGAGACGAGGGCGACGGCCCGGTCGTGGGCGTCGGCGTCCATCAGCACGGGCACGGCCCGGCACAGCGCGACCAGCTCCAGCGCCTGGTTGAGCACCTCGGTGTCGGTCTCGGGGGTCGGGGTGAGCACCCAGGGGCGGCCGTCGAAGAGGTCCCCGGTGGCGGCCAGGGGACCGGAGCGCTCGCGGCCGGACATCGGGTGGGTGCCCAGGTAGGAGGCCAGGGCCCCGCCGAGGGCGGCCAGTTCGCGGCGGGGGCCGCCCTTGACGCTGCCGACGTCGATGTAGCCGCGGGCCGCGCCGCGCCGCTGGAGGGCGGCGACGGCGGCGGCCAGGTGCGCGGGCGGCACGGCGACCACGGCCAGGTCCACCGGGCCCTCGGGGGGCTCCTCGGTGCCGGCGCCGAGGGCGGCGGCGGTGCGCACGGCGCCCGGGTCCCGGTCGGCGAGGTGCACCCGCACCCCGCGGGAGGCGAGGGCGAGGGCGAGGGAGGTCCCGATCAGCCCGGTGCCGGTGACGAGTGCGGTGCGCATCGTCTCAGCGTAACGGCCCGGGAGCGGGCCGTCGTACGCCCTGACGCGGCGGCCGGCGCGGGCCGTTGCCGGCCGGCCTTGCGTCCGCCGTTACAGGTCGACCTCGCGCATGAGGCGGCCGACCTCGGTGTTGGTCATCCGGCGCAGCCAGCCGGACTTCTGGTCGCCGAGGGCGATGGGGCCGAAGTGGGTGCGCACCAGCCTGTCGACGGGGAACCCGGCCTCGGAGAGCATCCGGCGCACGATGTGCTTGCGGCCCTCGTGGAGAGAGACCTCGACGAGGTAGTTGTTGCCGGTGTTCTGCACGACGCGGAAGTCGTCGGCGCGGGCGAAGCCGTCCTCCAGGTCGATGCCCTCGCGCAGCCGCCGCCCGAGGTCGCGCGGGATGGGGCCCTGCACGGCGGCGAGGTAGGTCTTGGTGACGCCGTACTTGGGGTGGGTGAGGCGGTGGGCGAGCTCGCCGTGGTTGGTGAGCAGGATGAGGCCCTCGGTCTCGGTGTCCAGGCGGCCGACGTGGAAGAGGCGGGTCTCGCGGTTCTGCACGTAGTCGCCCAGGCACTGGCGGCCCTCGGGGTCCTCCATGGAGGAGACGACGCCGGCCGGCTTGTTGAGGGCGAAGAACAGGTGGGACTGGGCGGCGACGGTCAGGCCGTCCACCTTGATCTCGTCCCGGTCGGGGTCCACGCGGCGGCCCTGCTCGCGCACGCGGCGGCCGTTGACCTCGACGCGGCCCTGGTCGATCAGCTCCTCGCAGGCGCGGCGCGAGCCCATGCCCGCGCGGGCCAGTACCTTCTGCAGCCGCTCGCCCTCGGGGTCGCCGAAGGTCTTGGGGAGCCTGACGGCGGGCTTGGTGTGCCGTTCGCGGTTGCGCTCCTCCAACTGGGCGTCGTACTCGCGGGAGCGTGCGGGGGCCGGGCGGCGCTCGCCGCGGCGGGGGCCGCCGGGGGCCGCGCCCTTGCCGCCTGCCCTGCCCCGGTCGGGGCCGCCGGTCGTTCCGCGGGAGCCCGCGGACGTGCTGCCGGTGCCGCCGGAGGTTCCACGGGTGTCCCCGAACGTTCCGCGCGAGCTCCCGGACGTGCCGCGGGGGCCTCCGGCGGCTCCCCGGGGGCCTCCCGCCGCGCCGCGCGGACCGCCGGACGCGCCTCGGCCGCCGCCGGACGTTCCCCGGCCGCCGCCGCTCGCCCCGGCGCCGCCGCGCGGGGCTCCGCCGCCCTGGCCGCCGCGGGGGGCACCGCCCTCGCCGCCCCGCGCCGGGGCGCCGCCCTGGCCGCCTCGGGCCGGGCCGCCGCCCGCGCCGTACCGGCGCTCCTCCGGGCGGGGACGCCCGGCGCGCTGCCGGTCGTCGCGGCTGTTGCCCGCGCCGCGGTAGTTCCGGTTGCTGTTCCTGCCACTGCTTCGCATCAATGATCCGTTGGGTGATCGGTGGGGGGCCCGCCGCTGTCGTCGGCGTCGAGATCGGCCAGGTCGAACGACGGCACCCCCTCCTGGCTCTCGCCCTCCACCTGCTCCGCCTCGGGGAGGAAGGGCGCCAGCTCCGGCAACTCGTCCAGGCCGCGCAGCCCCATCCGCTCCAGGAAGGAGTGTGTCGTCCCGTACAGGATCGCACCCGTTTCGGGTTCGGTGCCCGCCTCCTCCAGCAGTCCGCGCTGGAGGAGGGTGCGGATGACCCCGTCGCAGTTGACCCCGCGGATGGCGGAGACCCGCGAGCGGCTGACCGGCTGGCGGTAGGCGACGACCGCCAGGGTCTCCAGCGCGGCCTGTGTGAGACGGGCCTGCTGGCCGTCCAGGACGAAGCTCTCCACGGCCTGGGCGTAGGCGGGCCGGGTGTAGTAACGCCAGCCGCCGGCGACCAGCCGCAGCTCGAAGCCGCGGCCCTGGCGGGTGTAGTCGTCGGCCAGCTCGCGCAGGGTGTCCTCCACCTCGCGGCGGGTGCTGCCCAGGACCTTGGCCAGGTGGGCGGCGGTGGCGGGCTCGTCCACCACCATCAGCACGGCCTCCAGGGCGGGGGCGAGGGCGGGCCGCGCCGGCGCCCCTCCCCCAGGCCCGGGGGGCCTGGGCGGGGGTACCTCCCAGCCGCCAGGCTGGGGGAGTACCCCCGGCTCGGGCTCGGTCGTCACTGCTCCTCCTCGGGGGACGGTTCGCGGTCGAACTCGTCGGTCACCAGCGGGCGTTCGCCCTCCGCGCCGCGCCAGACCACCAGCAGGGGGCCCAGCGCCTCGCCCTGGTCGAGGTCGACGGCCCGCTCCCGGTACAGCTCCAGCAAGGCCAGGAAGCGAGCGACGACGGTGAGGGTGTCGGGGGCGTCGGCGGCCAGCTCGGCGAAGGTGGCCCGGCCGTGCTGGCGCAGGCGGGCGACGACCACCTCGGCCTGCTCGCGGACGCTGACCAGGGGGGCGTGGATGTGCTCGACGTAGACCTGGGGCCTGGGCTTCGGCTGCATCGCGCGGGCGGCGAGGCGGGCCAGGCCCTCGGGCCCGACGCTGAGCACGACCTCGGGCAGCAACTCGGCGTGGTGCGGCTCCAGGCCCACGGTGCGCGGGTGGCGGCGGGACTCGGCGGCCAGCCGCTCCGCCAGGATCTCCGCGACGCGCTTGAACGCCCGGTACTGGAGCAGGCGCGCGAAGAGCAGGTCGCGGGCCTCCAGCAGGGCCAGGTCGGCCTCGTCCTCCACCTCGGCGGCGGGCAGCAGGCGGGCGGCCTTCAGGTCGAGCAGGGTCGCGGCGACGACGAGGAACTCGGTGGTCTGGTCGAGGTCGCCGTCGGGGCCCAGGGCGCGCAGGTGGGCCATGAAGTCGTCGGTGACGCGGGAGAGGGCGACCTCGGTGACGTCGAGCTTGTGCTTGGAGATCAGCTGGAGGAGGAGGTCGAAGGGGCCCTCGAAGTTCTCCAGGACGACCCGGAAACGGCCGTCCCCGGGCTCGGGCTGCTCCGCGGCGTCGGGGGCCCGCGTGGCAGTCGGGGGTGACT
>NZ_JAVREN010000067.1:0-25623 GCF_031845405.1 Streptomyces boetiae | reverse complement strand
GCTCCTGGTTGCGCCTCCCCAGATCGGTCAGGACGGCGGCGACGGCCGGGAGCCGGGAGGCCAGTTCGGCCAGGTCGCCGGGGGTGACGCGGGCGGCGTTCAGCTCGTCGGCCAGGGCCTCGCGCAGGTCGGCCAGCACGCGGGTGGTGTCCCGCTCGGAGAAGAACCCGGCGTCCACGCCGAAGGTCTCGGTCAGCCGCAGCAGCACGGGCACGGTCAGCGGGCGGGCGTCGTGTTCGAGCTGGTTGAGGTAGCTGGGGGAGATCGCGAGCGTCCGGGCCAGCGCGGCCTGGGAGAGCCGCCGCTCCTCGCGCAGCCGGCGCAGCCGCGCTCCGGCGTAGATCTTGCTCATCACGGCCTCCCTCGGCGGGCACCCTCGCCGCGCCCTGCTTCGCAATCCTCGCAACATGCACGCGGAAGATGCGCAGAGATTAGCAGGAGGCCAGGCTTGTCTGGCACCCAGTGCCACTGACAGAGTCATGGACACGGCCCGCCGAGCCCCGGCGGCCGGTCGGACACCGGGCCCGATTTCGGCCCTGACGTCGGCAACCCCGGCGCGTCCGCCCGGTCCGTCTGCTGGCTGTCTCACCCTGCACGAACGCGCTGGGGCACGGCGGGCCACCTTCCGGGGAGCGGACACTCCCCTCCCTTCACTCATTCGCATTCTTCGCATACGGCAGAGCCGCCGACGCGGCCGAGGGAGACCGAGATGGCACAGCAAGGGACCGCCGCGCGGGACGCGCAGGAGCTGGCGCGGCAGTGGGCGGCCGACCCCCGGTGGCGGGGCGTCGAACGGACCTACACGGCCGAGGACGTCGCCCGGCTCTCCGGCACCGTCCGCGAGGAGCACACCCTGGCCCGGCGCGGCGCCGAGCGCCTGTGGCGGCAGCTCCACGAGCGGGACTACATCCACGCCCTGGGCGCGCTGACCGGCGGCCAGGCCGTGCAGATGGTGCGGGCCGGGCTTCAGGCGATCTATCTCTCCGGCTGGCAGGTCGCCGCCGACGCCAACCAGGCCGGGCAGACCTACCCCGATCAGAGCCTCTACCCCGTCAACTCCGTGCCCGCGGTGGTACGCCGCATCAATAACGCCCTGCTGCGCGCCGACCAGATCGCCATGGCCGAGGGCGGCGAGGACGCCACCGACTGGCTCGCGCCCATCGTGGCCGACGCCGAGGCCGGATTCGGCGGGCCGCTGAACGCCTTCGAGCTGACGAAGGCCCTCATCGAGGCGGGCGCGGCCGGCATCCACTACGAGGACCAGCTCGCGGCGGAGAAGAAGTGCGGCCACCTCGGCGGCAAGGTGCTCGTGCCCACCTCCCAGCACGTGCGCACCCTCAACGCGGCCCGCCTGGCCGCCGATATCGCGGGCGTGCCCACGGTGATCGTGGCCCGCACCGACGCCCTGGCCGCGACGCTGCTGACGAGCGACGTGGACGAGCGGGACGCCCCCTTCGTCACCGGCGAGCGCACCGCCGAGGGCTTCTACCGGGTGACGAACGGCATGGGCCCGGTCATCGCGCGCGGCCTGGCCTACGCGCCGTACGCCGACCTGCTGTGGGTGGAGACCGGCACCCCGGACCTGGCCCAGGCGCGGGAGTTCGCCGAGGCCGTCCACGCCCGGTACCCCGACCAGCTCCTGGCGTACAACTGCTCGCCCTCCTTCAACTGGAAGGCCGCGCTGGACGACGGTCAGATCGCCAAGTTCCAGCGGGAGCTGGGCGCGATGGGCTACCGCTTCCAGTTCATCACCCTGGCCGGGTTCCACTCCCTCAACCACGCGATGTTCGACCTCGCGCGCGGCTACGCGGAGACCGGGATGACCGCGTACGTGGACCTCCAGGAGCGGGAGTTCGCCGCCCAGGCCGAGGGCTTCACCGCCGTGAGGCACCAGCGCGAGGTCGGCACCGGCTACTTCGACCTCGTCTCCACCGCCCTCAACCCGGCCTCGGAGACCACCGCGTTGCGGGGCTCCACCGAGGAGGAGCAGTTCCACTGACGGGCAGCGGCAGGCCGTTGCCCCGTGGGGCGGCGCCCGCGGCGACAGCCTCCCCGCCCGGGCCCCGCCCCGCGTTCCCGACCCCGTTCACCGAGACACCCGCCGGCCGGCCCCGGCCTTCCCGCCCTGGCCTTCCCTCACGAGGAGCCGCTTCCATGCCGCTGACCGCACCGCCCCGACCGGGCAGACGAGACGAGAGGCCGCGGTGGCGGGTCGGCGTGGTCGGCGGCGGCCGGATGGGGTCGGGGATCGCCGAGGTCTGCGCCCGCGCGGGCCTGGAGACGGTGGTCTGCGAGGCCGACGCCATCGCCGCGGACCTGGCCCGCGACCGGGTCGCCCAGTCCCTGGAACGGGCCGTCGCGCGCGGCCGGCTGGGGCCCGCCGAGGCCGGGGCCGCCCTGGGAAGGCTGACGTTCACGGGCGACCTCGACGCGCTCGCCGACCGGCAGCTCGTCGTCGAGGCGGTGGTGGAGAGCCCTGAGGCCAAGGCGGAGGTCTTCGCCGCGCTGGACAAGATCGTGACCGACCCCGGGGCGGTCCTGGCCACCAACACCTCCTCCATCCCGGTCATGCGGCTGGGCGCGGCCACCTCCCGCGCCGACCGCGTGGTGGGCCTGCACTTCTTCAACCCCGTGCCCGCCATGCCGCTGGTCGAGCTGGTCACCTCTCTGCACACCAGCCGGGAAACGGCCGACGCGGCCGAGGCGTTCGCGGCGGGCACGCTGAACAAGACCGTCATCCGCTCCCCCGACCGGGCCGGGTTCGTGGTCAACGCCCTGCTGGTGCCCTACCTGCTGGCGGCGATCCGGATGGCGGAGTCCGGCTTCGCCTCGGCGGCCGATCTCGACCGGGGCATGGAGGCCGGCTGCGCCCACCCGATGGGGCCGCTGCGGCTGGCCGACCTGATCGGCCTGGACACCCTGCGCTCCATCGCCCAGTCCCTGTACGAGGAGTTCCGGGAGCCGCACTACGCGCCGCCCCCGCTGCTGACGCGAATGGTGGAGGCCGGCCTGCTCGGCCGCAAGACCGGCCGCGGGTTCCACCGCTACGACCACGCCGGCTGACCGCGGCCCTCCGCCCCGCACGGCCCCGGCCGCCCTCGGCCCGGCGTGTGCCCCGGCCCGGCGTCCCGGGCGGACGCCGGGCCGCCGGCGCGCGGGCCCCGGGGGAGGACCGGGGGACGCCCGGGGGCATCATGGACAGGTGGAACGCCTTCCCGCCCGCGAACCGGTCACGCCCGGGGACGACTTCTCCGGCATCGGGCCGTTCTTCGCCATCCGCGTCCACCCCGCCGGGGCCCGCCTCGCGCCGCCCTGGCGGCCCCTGGAGGAGCTGGAGCGGGACGCGGAGGCCCTGCTCGCGCGCGTCGCGGCCGTCCGGGCCCGCATCGCCGCGGCGCACGGACTGCCGCCCCAGGGCGTCGAGTTCCGGGTCGCGGCCTCCGTGGCCCACCTCGGGCTGGCGGCCCGGCTCCTCTCCCCCGCCCTCGTGCTGGCCCTCACGCGGGGCCGCCCGCTGGCGCCCGGGCTCGCCGGGCTGTGGTGGCAGCCCGTGCTCGGCCGCCCGGTCCCCCTGTCCGTCCCGGAGCTCCCCCCGGCCCCCCGGGGGGACGGCGCCGCGCCGCCGGACCCCGAGTGCCTGCTGCGCGCCTGCCTGGACACCGGCCCGGCCGCCGGACTCACCGGCGCCTTCGCCGCGTTGCCGCTCTCCTCCCGCGTGCTGTGGGGGAACGCGGCCTCCGCCCTGCACAGCGCCGCCGAGGCGACCGCCGCCGCACGCCCGGACCTCGCGGAGGCCGCGTGGCGGGTGACCGCGGCGCTGCTGGAGTCCCCTCCCCTGCGCGCCGTCTCCGGGCACACCGCCGAGGGCCGTTTCCGCCGCCGCAGTTGCTGCCTCTACTACCGCGCGGCGCCGGGGAAGGCCGGGCCGGTGTGCGGCGACTGCGTCCTGACCCCGGTGCGAAGGCCACGGGAGTCCGCGTGAGCGGACGCCCGGAGGCGGTCCGCGTCGGCCTGGACGGCAGGACCGTGGTGGTGCTGACCGAGGAGGAGGAGGAGGAGGACGCGAGCCTGGCGCGGACGCGCCGGCAGGCGGGCAGTCGGGCAGTCGGGCAGTCGGGCAGTCGGAGCGCCCGGACGCACGTGCTCCGGGGCGAGTTGCGGGCCGCCCGGGAGTTGCTCGCCGCCGCCGAGGCGGCGCCGCGCGCGAGGGGCGAGGGGAGGGGAGTGCGCGGGCGCCTGAGCGCCGGAGGGCGCGACGGCGGGCCTCGCCTGCCCTCCGTGCCGCATCCGGGCCACGCTCCCGCCGGCGGACCGGGCCGCGGGTGGTCGGTCCGCGGCCCGGCCGGGGCTCACCAGACCCCGGACCAGGTGAAGGCGCCACCCGCTGCTGCTGTCCGCCGGAGAGGACGCGCAGGGGGCGGTGGCGCAGGTCCGCGATGCCCAGCAGGTCCAGCGTCTCCTCCACCCGCTTGCGCATGGCGTCCGGGTCGATGGCCAACTGCTCCATGCCGTAGGCGAGTTCTTCCTCCACGGTGTCGGTGACGAAGCCGGCCAGGGGGCCCTGGCCGACCATGCCGACCAGCCGGGCGAACTCCTGCGGCGGGTGGCTCTCCCTGCCCTGGCCGGCGACGGTGTCCCGCCCGGTGAGGATGCCGCCCGTGAACCGGGGCACCAGGCCGTTGACGGTGCCCAGCAGGGTGGACTTGCCCGAGCCGGTGCGGCCGGCGATCAGGCACAGCTCGCCCTCGCCGATCCGCAGGTCCACGCCGTCCAGGGCCGGGCGTTCGCTGCCGTGGTAGGCGAAGCCGACCTCCTCGAACGCGATCACGCGGCGGCCTCCTTCGGGCTCCGTGCGGGCGCGGGCCCCGCCCGCCGGGGCGGCTTCTCCGGCGTCTCCGGATGTCCGGGCCGGTCGGGCGGCGCCGCCGGGGCCGGCGGGGGCGGGCTGAGGAGGGCCGGGAGCAGGCCGGTGAGGACGGCCAGCAGCGGAAGGGGCGAGACCACCGGCCAGGACAGCGGGGACAGGGACGGGTAGAGGCCGGCCGGGTCGGTGCGCGCGGAGAGGGACATCAGCACGGCCGCGACCGGGCCGGAGGCGGCGGTGAGGAGTTCACCGGCCCGCCAGCGGTCCGGGCGGTAGGAGCTGCGCCGCACCCGCCGTCCGCCCAGGGCGAACCCGGCCACGCCCACGGCGACGCCGGCCAGCAGCAGGGGCAGGCCCAGGTAGCGGGGGGTGGAGGAGTCCAGCAGCCCGTACAGTCCGGCCGCGATGCCCAGCAGCCCGCCGATGACCAGCGCCCCGACCGCCAGGCGCGCCCGCGCCGGAACACCGCCGGTGCGGCCGTAGCCCCGGCAGGCCATGGCGGCGGCCAGGGCCAGGGAGCGGTTGAGCGCGTCCTCCAGCACGGGGACGACGATGCCGCGCAGGGCCCGCCGCCCCTTCTCCGCGCCGCCGCGCAGGCGCCGCGCGCGGCGCACCCGCTGGACGTTCTCCACGAGTTGGGGGGCGACGGTCAGGGCGACCACCACGGAGGTGCCGACCTCGTACAGGGCGCCCGGCATGGCCTTGAGCATCCGCTTGGGGTTGGCCAGGGCGTTGGCCGCGCCCACGCACACCACCATGGCGGCGAGCTGGAGGCCGTCGTAGAACCCGCCCAACACCTCCTCCGCCGCGACGGGGCCCAGCAGGCGGATACCGGCCGCCGCCTCGGGAAGGGGGATCTCGGGCAGGGTGACCAGGACGGTGTCGCCCCGCCCGCCGCCGAAGACCACGCGGAAGGCGATCCGCATGACCACGATGACCGCGCCGAAGAGCAGGTACATCCGGAACGACAGCGCCCAGGGCGCGTCCGTGCGGCGCAGCACCACGACGCAGCCGGCGGCGGCGACGAGGAGGGCCAGGAGGACGGGGTTGGTCGTCCGGCTCGCGGCCACGGCCAGGCCCAGCGCCCACAGCCACCAGGCGCCGGGATGCAGCGCGCGGGGCAGCGGCCGGGCCCAGCGGGAGCGCCGGCCCGCCGGGCCGGAGCGCGCCTCCCCGGCGGGGGCGCCCGTCACGGCCCCTCCCCGCCGCCCGCCGCCAGGCGGCGGCGCCACGCGGCCAGGCCCCCGCCGGCCGCCAGCGCGAGGACGAGGCCGAGCGCGGCCAGCGTCAACAGCGGCGGGCCGCCGCCGTCCTCGTGTGCGGCGCGCTCCCGCTCGAACCGCTCGTCCTCCCCGGACCACTCGGCCGCCTCGGTCGGCGCGGGACCCGGATCCCCGGCGGCGCCGTCGTCGGCCCCGGCATCCTCGTCCGGGCCGGGCTCGCCGTCCTCGGCGTCCTCGGCGTCCTCGGCGTCCTCCTCGTCCGGCTCCTGCTGCGCGTCGTCCTGACCGTTCTCCGCCGGCTCGCCCCGCCCGGGGCCCTCGTCGCCGGGCCCGCCGGGGGCCTGCCCACCCTGGCCGCCGGCCGCGCCCGTGGCGCCCCCGCCGCTCGAACCGGACGCGCCGGAGCCGCCGTTGGCGCCGGAATCGGCCCCGCCCGAACCGCCCGAACCGCCCGAGCCGCCGCCGGGCGCGCTCCCGCCGCCTCCGCCGGACCCGTCGTCGGGCGCGGGGCGGACGGGGGCCACCCCCGGCGGGGGCGACTCGCCCTGCTCCTGGTCCAGCGAGAAGGACCAGCCCTCGAACGTCCCGGGCGCGGGCGTGCGGTAGGTGGCGCCGCGCTGGCTGTACGCCCAGGAACCGCCGTTCTCCGCGTGCCAATAGGACCAGTACGCCGAGGCGGGCGGGGTGTCCACGCACGGCTCGCGGTCCGGCCCGGGGCGGCCGTTGATCCGGCACACGAAGGAGTCGCCCCACCGGTTGGTGCCCGCCGGCTCGAACCCGGCGCCGCGCAGGGCCGCCAGGCCGTCCGCCGGCGCGCCCGGCGCGCAGCGCACCACCCGCCCGCCGCCCAGCGCGCCGAAGTCCACCACGACGGTGACGCCGGGTCCCCGGGCAGAAGCCGGGCGTCCCGGCCGCCGGCCGCGCGAGCGCCTGAGCGCCGACGGGCGGCAGCAGCGCGTGGAGGAGGAGCAGGAGCGCGGCGAGGGCGGCGGCGCGGAGCGCGGCGGGGACACCTTCGGCGCGGGGCATCGCGGGCCTTTTCGTGGGGCAGCACGAACCCCGCGGAACGCGCCCCTGGGCATCGGAAAACCCCTGGCGCGCCTTCGGTGACGAAAGCGTGCGGCAGGGGCCGACGGGCCAGAAAGCCGAGGGCTCCACGCTGCAGACCGTGACAGTGAGAAGCAGTACACGCGTCACGCCGAGCATTCCGACTCGTGACCACCCGGGGGCCGTCACTCACGGTTGCAGGTCAGCGCCGGATTCGCACCGGCTTCCCTCGCACGCACGCGCATTCAGTTGTCCTTCGAGGCCGGAAGGGCGCACACCCATCCGGTCCGACCCCCAACTCTACGCTGCCGCCGCAGACATGGCCAGACCGTGCGCCGCGCCACCGCGCGTTCACGGCCCCTTCACGCCGCGGCGGCGCTCAGCCGCGCAGGCGCTCCTCCAGCTCGGGCAGGCCGTCGACGAACCACAACTGCCGCCCGCGGTTGCACTCCCGCACGAAGTCCCGCAGCGCCTCGCTCGCGGCCGTGTGCCGCGCGATGTCCCCGAGCACCGCCAGGCCCATCCGGTACTGGGCGAACTTCTGCGCGATCCCGCCCGCCACGCCCGTGCGCAGCCGGAAGAACTCTTCGTCCAGCCGCCCGGCCGGCAGCGCCACCCACCGCGCGCCCTGGTACCCCGCCTCTCCGATCAGGCCCGTCGCGTCGGCCTCGCCCCGGATCGGGTCGCCCTCCTCGGGGCACAGCAGGACCGGCACGTCGTGGATCGTCCGAAGGGCGCTCATGCCCCGAGCGTAGCCGGGCCCGCCGGGCCGGGTCGCGGGCGTTTCCGGGCAGGTGGCGGGCGTTCCGGGCGCGTGGACGCTACGACCACAAGGGGACTTAGTTCCGCAAGGCCGCCGCCCGTGGACGGCCGGGCGGGCGGGGCCGGACCATGTGGCGTCCATCTCCCCCGGCCGCTCGCGGCCCAGCAAGGAAAGGCGGTGCCCCATGCGTGTGCGGGGACCGGTATCCCTCGCGCTGTCCCTGGTCTCTGCGGCGCTGCTCGTGCTGCTCGCCCCGCCCCCGCTCGGCGCGGGCGGCGAGGGCGGCGAGGGGACGCACATCCCGGGCCTGCGGGTGATGGTGCCCAACAACCCCGGCGGCGGCTATGACATCACGGCCCGCACCGCCGTGCGCAGCGCCGAGGAGGCGGGCCTGGCGGACGGCGCGGAGGTGTTCAGCCTTCCGGGCGCCGGCGGAACGGTCGGCCTGAGGCGGCTGGTCGCGGACCGGGGCAACGGCCGGCTGGCCATGTCGATGGGCCTGGGCGTGGTCGGCGCCGTGCACACCAACGACGCCGGGGTCTCGTTGGCCGACACCACGCCCATCGCGCGGCTGACCGAGGAGCCGGACCTGGTCGTGGTGCCGGCCGGCTCGCCCTACCTGGACCTGGGCGGCCTGCTGGAGGCGTGGCGGGAGAGGCCCGGGTCGCTGCCGCTGGGCGGCGGCTCCTCGCCGGGCGGCCCGGACCACCTGGCGCTGCTGCTGGCCGAGGCGGCGGGTCTTGACGCGCGGGCCGTGCGGCACGAGCGGTACGACGGCGGCGGCGGGCTGCTGGCGGCGCTGATCGGCCGGCGCGTGGACTTCGTGGTCAGCGGCCTGGGCGAGTACCGGCGGGCGGTGGCCGCCGGGGAGCTGCGGGTGCTGGGCCTGGCGGGGCCCCGGCGGGTGCCCGGCATCGACGCGCCGACGCTGCGCGAGGCGGGCCTGGACGCGACCCTGGTCAACTGGCGCGGCCTGCTGGCCCCGCCCGGTCTGCCCGCGGGGCGCCGCGAGGCCCTGGGCGGGCTGCTGCGCCGCCTGCGCGGCACCGAGCCGCTGGCAGGAGGCCCTGCGCGCCAACGGCTGGGGCGACGCCTTCCTCGACGGCGCGGACTTCGGCCGTTTCCTGTCCGCGGAGACCCGCCGGGTGCAGTCCCTGCTGCGCCGCTTCGGGGTGTCCTGAGCGGTGTCGGCCGAACGGCGTGGCCCGAACGCCCGGGTGGGGCGTCCGGGACACGCCGGGCGGCGGCGCGCGGGCGGGCGTTGCGCCGCCGCGGGCGTTACCGCGCCGCGACGCGGATCGTGTTCAGGGCCGGGTCGGCGGCGTCGGGGAGGACCATGCCGGCCTCCGCGCCGGAGCGCAGGTAGCGCAGGATCTCCTCGGTGAGGCGCTCGCCGGGGAGGGCGGCGGGGATGCCGGGCGGGTAGGGCGTCAGCATCTCGGCGGCCACGCGCCCGGCCGCCTCCTCCCACGGCACGTGCTCGGCCGGGCCGAAGAACGCGTCGCGCGGCAGCGCCGCCTGCTCAAGGCGCAGCCCGGCCGGGTCGGGAACGTCCACGGCGGGCGCCGGCCGCAGCCCGGCCGCGTGGGTGGTCAGGTCGCGCAGGGCGTTCACCAGCGTCCCGGCGGAGTGCTCGTCGTCGGCGTGGGTGAGCTGGGCGCTGACCCGGCGGTGGTCGGCGAGGTGGAGGTTGACGCCGTGGTGCTCGCGCAGCCAGTCCGCGGCGCGGTAGCCGGTCGTTCCGAAGGGCGAGATGTCCACGACGACCTGCAGCGGGTCGAGGTCGGCGGCCAGGCCCGGGCCGCAGAAGTCACCGCGGCCGTGGACGTGCAGGCCCTCGATGGCCTCGATCCGCTCGCGCACGGAGGCCGCCAGCTCCAGCGCGCGCCCGTAGAGGTCCTTGCCGTGCTCGGCCATCTGCCGCCGCCAGCCGTCCATCGCGGCGTACAGCAGCACCGACGGGCTGGTGGTGTCGAGCAGGTCGGCGCGGGCCCGCAGCACCTCGGGATCCACCCGGCCGCCCTGGAGGTGGAAGACGGAGCCCTGTTCGAGTCCGGAGCCCATCTTGTGCACGGAGGTGACGCACACGTCGGCGCCCGCGTCCATGGCCCAGCGCGGCAGGTCGGGGTGGAAGGGCAGGTGCGCGCCCCACGCCTCGTCCACGATCAGGGGCCGGCCGGCCGCGTGGCAGACGTCGGCCACGGCCGTCAGGTCGGTGCAGGTGCCATACGGCGTCGGCGAGGTGACGAGGGCGCCGCGCGCGTCGGGGTGCCGCTCGAAGGCGGCCTCGAACGCGGCGGCGTTCGGCGGGTGGGCCAGCCGCAGCCGGGGGTCGAACTGGGGCTCCACCCACACCGGCCGGATGCCGGCCAGGATCAGCCCGGAGACCACGGACTTGTGGGCGTCGCGGCCCACGAGCAGCTTCTCGTGGGGGCCGGCGACGGACAGCATCGCGGCCTTGACGGACAGGGAGCTGCCGCAGGTGGAGAAGAAGGTGCGGTCGGCGCCGACGGCGTCGGCCATCAGGCGCTGGGCGTGCTCCAGCACGCCGTGGGAGGAGGTGCGGTCGTCCAGGCCGCTGATGGCGAGCACGTCGGAGCGGAAGACGTCCTCGCCGAGGACGGCCCGCACGCGGGGGTCGGCGCCGCGGCCCTGCTTATGGCCGGGCGGGGTGAACGGGGTCTGCCGGCCGGCGTGGTAGGCGGCCAGGGCGTCGAGCACGGGTGCCTTCGCATGGTCCAGGTCCTGTGAGCGATCCATGTCGTCCTTCTCCTTCGTGCTCCTGCAAGCTCCTGTGTGCTCCTGCGTGGCCTCCCCGTGGGGCCCGGGCCGCGGCTAGCGGCCCGGCGGGCGGCCGGTGCGCAGCATCCTGAGCACGGCCGCCTCCACCGGCCCCTGCGTGGCGGGGGCGCCGAAGGGTGCCGCGTCCCCCAGCCTCGGCAGGGCGGCCTCCACGGTGACGCCCTCCTCGTACAGTTCGATCACGCGCGGGTTGATGTAGGAGGCGCGGCAGACCGCGGGCGTGTTGCCCAGGTAGTCCGCGGCCTCCCGCACCGCGCGGGCGATGGACCGGCGCCGGGCGGCCTCCGTCCCGGCCGCCTGCCCGGAGACGGCCAGGCCGACCGCCGCCAGCACGGTGCCGTGCCAGGTGCGGAAGTCCTTGGCCGTGATGTCGAGGCCGCCCAGGGCCTTGAGGTGGGCGTTCAGCTCCTCGCCGGTCACCTCGTGCCAGGACGGCCGCCGCCAGTACGCCAGCAGCCGCTCACCGTCGCCGCGCCGGCTGCGCAGGGCGGTGAGCACCCGGCAGACCTCGGGATCGGCCACGGTCTGGACGCGTTCCCTGCCGTGCTTGCCGGGGTAGGTGAACGTGACGCCGCCCCGGCCGCAGCGCAGGTGCGCGCGGTGCAGCGTCGTCAGGCCGTAGGTCTGGTGCCGGTCGGCGTAGCGCTGACTGCCGATCCGGAAGAAGCCCATGTCCAGCAGCCGCACGGCGGCGCCCAGCACCCGGGCTTCGGTCAGGCCGCCGGGCCGGAGCGCGCGGGCGGTGGCGGCCCGGATGCGGGGCAGGGCCTCGGCGACCTCCAGGACGTGGGCGTGCTTGGCCTGCTCGCGGGCGGCCCGGAACTCCTCGTGGTACAGGTACTGCCGCCGCCCGGCGGCGTCGGTGCCCACGGCCTGGAGGTGGCCGCGGCCGTCGGGGCAGATCCACACCTCGCGCCAGGCCGGGGGGATCACCAGACCGCGAATGCGCTCCAGTTCGGCGTCGTCGCGCAGCGGGCCGCCGTCCGCGTCGAGGTAGCGGAAGCCGCGCCCGTGGCGCTTCCGCAGGTACCCCGGGTCGGTCGGGCGGACGTGGCGCAGCCTCATCAGGAGCCCGGCTCCCCCGGGACCCCGGCGCGCGGCGGGCGGATGGTCATGTTCCTCGCGTGCCCCGGGCGCGCGAGGGGAAACGAAGCGCTGCTCCGCGCGGGTGAACGCTCCCGGCGCGCCCCGGAGGTCCGGGCGTGGCGGCACCGACCCCTCGACCGTTCCCATAAGTATGACAATCACCCTTTATGATCGTCATCTTCACATGGAGGGCTCTATGCCTTCTTCTGCCCCGCTCCATCCTGGCCGGCCTTCCTTCGCTCCTCGGCTCCGCCGTTCCCTCGCCGCCGTCCTGCTCGCCGCCCCGCTGGCCGTGACCGCCTGCGGCGGCGGGTCCGGGGAGGCGGGCGAACGGCGGGCCGCCCGCACCGAACGGGCCGAACGCACCGCGCCCCGGCCGTTCACCCTGGTGGCCACCGGCGACCTGCTCGTGCACGACTCCGTCATCCTCCAGGCCCAGCGGGACGCGGGCGGGACGGGTCACGACTTCGGCCCGATGCTGGCCGGGGCCGCGGACCTGGTGAAGGGTGCCGACCTCGCGCTGTGCCACATGGAGACCGTCTACGGCGCGGAGGGCGGGCCGTTCACCGGCTACCCGGCCTTCCAGACGCCCCCGGAGATCGCGCGGGCCGTGCGCGGCCTGGGCTACGACGGCTGCTCCACGGCCTCCAACCACACCCTCGACGCCGGCACCGAGGGCGTTGCCAGGACGCTGGACGCCATGGACCGCGCGGGCCTGGCGCACGCCGGCTCCGCCAGGACCCAGGCCGAGCGCGACACCCCCGTGCTGCTGGAGGCGGGCGGCGCGCGGATCGCCCACCTCGCCTACACCTACGGCACCAACGGCATCCCCGTGCCCGAGGGCAAGCCCTGGCTGGTCAACCTCATGGAGCCGGCGCAGATCGTGGCCGACGCCCGCGCGGCGCGCGCCTCCGGGGCGGACCTCGTGATCGTCAGCCTGCACTGGGGCACCGAGTGGCAGGAGGAGCCGGACGCCACCCAGCTCGCCCTGGCCGAGGAGCTGACCGCCTCGGCCGAGGGCGGGCGCCGGGACATCGACCTGATCCTGGGCACGCACGCCCACGTCCCTCAGGCGTACGAGAAGGTGAACGGCACCTGGGTCGTCTACGGCATGGGCGACCAGGTCGCGGGCGAGATGACCGACCCGCGCGGGCAGTTGGGCTCGGCCGCCCGCTTCACCTTCGCACCGCCGAAGGAGCGGGGCGGGGCGTGGACCGTGCGGAAGGCCGAGTTCGTCCCGCACGCGGTGGACAACGACCCGATCCAGGTGGTCAACCTGCCGCGCGCGCTGGAGGGCGAGCCCGGCCAGGAGCGGTGGCGGGAGGCCCTGGACGCCATCAGCTCCGCCGTGCTGAGCCGGGGCGGGGCGGAGGACGGCCTGACGATGGGCCGCTGAGCCGGCCGTCAGCGGGCCCGGCCCTGGCGGCAGGCCAGCGCGGGGTTGTCGGCGGCGAAGAGGTCGGCCGCGCGGGTCTGCCAGAGCCAGACGTGCAGGGTGTAATAGCCCACGGCCGGCGACTGCTGGAACTCCCGGCCGAAGAGCGTGGCGGGGGTCCGGGAGACGTACTCCACGCCGCGCAGCACGAGGCCGCCGTCCGGGCGCCGGTCGTACACCAGGGCGTTGGGCCGCTCCGGCGCCAGCTCCCCGGGGCCCTCGGCCACCGCGCTCACGTAGTGGACGCCTTTGCCCGGAGTGCAGTCGGAGGTCTGGACGAAGCCGTCCGCCTCGGCGTGGCCGGGGTCGTGGTACTCGGCCGTGGCGCGCATGGCGGCGGTCAGCTGGGCGGCGTGTTCGGGCGTGAGGGCGGGGGCGGGAGCGGGGGGCCGCGTGGCCGGACGCGCGGTCCCGGCCTCGGCCGCCGCGCCGGAGGCGGGCGGGGCCAGGGCGAGGCCGGCGGCCAGGGCGAGGGCGGAGAGGGCGGGGAGCGGATTCCTTCTCATGACGACTCCGTGGGGTGACGCCTCGGGGGCGGTGGGTGACCAGTGCGCTCAGTCTGCGCCCGGGGGTGGGGGCCTGCCACTCGGCGCCGGGGCATTCGCGCCGGAGCGCCCGCGCCATGCGTTCGCGCCCGGGGACTCAGCGCGGCCCAGGCCGGCTCAGGCCCCCGAGGGCAGCCGTGCGCCCTCCTGGTGCTCCGGGTGCCACTCGAAGAGCAGGATCGTGGCGTCGTCCGTCAGGCGCCCCCGCTGGTGCGCCAGGATTGCGTGGATCAGGCGGCGCAGCACCTCCGGCGTCAGCTCGCCGGCGGCCATCGCCCGCAGCACGAACGCGGTGAAGCGCTCCTCGCCGAACAGCTCGCCCCCCGGCGACCGCGCCTCGGGCACGCCGTCGGTGTAGAGCAGCACCCGGTCGCCCGGCCGCAGCCGCGCCCGGTGCACGCGGCGCGCCGAGGCGGCGAACGGCCCCAGCCCCAGCGGGAGTTCGGGCGCCCCCTCCAGCGCTCCCGGGACCACCGCGCCGTCGCGCAGCAGCAGCGGGGGCGGGTGGCCGCAGTTGGCCCAGGCCAGCTCGCCGGTGGCCAGGTCGAGGTGGGCCAGCACGGCGGTGACGTGCCGGTCGGGGAAGAAGTGGCCGAGGTCCGCGTCCAGTTCGGAGACCACCGCGTCCAGGCCGCCGCCCCCGCGCCGCGCGTGCCGGGCGGCGGCCACCGCCACCAGCGTGGTCAGCCCGGACACCAGGTCGTGGCCCATGGAGTCGAACACGGCGGCGTGCAGGACGTCGTTCTCCACGATCGTGTGCTCGAACGCGTCCCCGCCCAGGTCGTAGGCTGGCTCCAGCACGGCGCTCGACGTCGCGCGGTCGGTGCCGATGGTGCGCGGCGGGAGCGAGGCCCACAGCAGCTCGCCCGGCAGCCGCATGGGACGCACCCGCTGGAGGCTGTTGAACGTGTCGCTGTAGGTGGTCTTGTCGATCAGCACGAGCGTGATCAGCGAGGCGAGGGAAAGGCAGTGGTCGAGCACCCCCTCGTCCAGCGCCGGCAGGTCCATGCCGAGGACGCCGATGCGCTCCACGCCGTCCAGCAGGGGCAGCCACAGGCGCACGCCCTCCCCTTCCCCCTCCCCCTCGTCCCCGTCCTCCGGGGCGACGATCTGCGGGGCCACGGTGCGGTAGGCCAGACCGGCCGTCCCGGTGTCGATCGGCAGGCGCGGCGGGGAGGCCGAGACGGGGTCGGGGACGGCGATCAGCTCGGTCTGCTGGATGTCGGCGAGGTAGATCGACACGTCGGCGATTCCCAGGGCCGGGTAGACCTCGCGCAGCAGCCGGGGCAGGTCCAGGGGCGCCATCTGGTGGAAGCGCTGCAGCAGGTCGTTCAGCGCCGGCCCTTCCCGGCCGGGCGTCCGGCTGCCCATCGGCGCTCCTCGTCTTCCGGGCGTCCGGTCGGGCCCCGGAGCGTTGTCCCTCTGCGCCATCACAGGACGCCCGGGGCGGGCTGTCCAACCGGGCCGGGCCGTTCGCGGGACTCGCATTGTTGATTAATCAACGCATGGAGCGGGCGTGGTAGCCTGCGCGGATGGCACTGCGCAACGCGGTTCTGGCCGCGCTCCTGGACGGCGAGGCCTCCGGCTACGACCTGGCAAAGGGCTTCGACGCCTCGGTCGCGAACTTCTGGATGGCCACGCCGCAGCAGCTCTACCGCGAGCTGGAGCGCATGGCGGCCGACGGGCTGGTGCGCGCCCGGGTCGTGGAGCAGGAACGGCGGCCCAATAAGCGCCTGTTCTCGCTCACCGAGGAGGGGCGCGAGGCGCTGCGCGGGTTCACGGCCCTTCCCGCCCGGCCCACGGCCATCCGCGACGAGCTGATGGTCAAGGTGCAGGCCGCCGACGCCGGGGAGCCGCAGGCCGTGCGCGCGAGCGTGGCCGAGCTGCTGGAGTGGGCACGCGCCAAGGCCGCGCGCTACGAGCGGCTGCGGCTGCGGCTGCTGGACGGGCGCTCCGAGGAGGAGCACCTGGAGAGCGCCGAGCGCGTCGGCCCGTACCTGACGCTGATGCGGGGCCTGGCCTTCGAGCGGGAGAACATCGCCTGGGCGGAGCGGGCGCTGGCCGTTCTGGAGCGCCGGGCGGCGCGGCGGGCCTGACGCAGCGGGCCTGACCGCGAAGGCCGCGTCCGGGGGCTGGTCCGGGGGCCGGGCAGACCGGAGAATCACCGGACGGCGCCCGGCACCCGTGCGGGCGGCGAGCCAGGGAGGTCGAGTTGGGCATCGGGCAGGGCGGCGCGGCGGGAACGGCCGGGGTGTCGGTGGAGGCGGCGGCCGGGGTGTCGGCGGACGCGGCGGCGGCCGAGCCACAGGTCCCGGCCGGGGGCCCCGCGCGGCGGCTGGGGCGGCTTGGCCCGCTGCTGCTGACCGGGCACGTGGCGTGGGCGCTGCCCTCCGCCGCCTCGGGAACGCTCATCCAGGCGCTGCTGGAGGACCAGCGCCCCGGCTCCAAAGTCGCCTCCTACGCGGTGCTCACGGCCGTGGGCGCGGTCGCGGCCGTCACCTCCACGGTGGTGGCCGGGGCCCTGTCGGACCGCACCCGCAGCCGCTTCGGCCGCCGCAACCCGTGGATCCTGGGCGGCGCGGCGGTCTCGTCCGCCGGGCTGGCGCTCACCGGCCTCACCGGCGTCTTCGCCCTCCAGGTGCTGTTCTTCGCCGTCTACCAGGCCGGGCTGAACGCCATGCTCAGCTCGCTGCACGCCCTCCTGCCCGACCGGGTGGCCGCCGGCTCCCTCGGCCGGGCCTCGGCGCTGGGCGGCATCGGCTACCTGGTGGGCACCGCCCTGGGCGGCGCGGCGGCCTCCGCCGCGATCGAGACGCCCGGGGTCGGTCTGCGGCTGGTGCCCTGGACGATGGTGGCGGCGGGGCTGCTGCTGTTCCTGCTGGCGCGGGACACCTCCAGCGCCGGCCTTCAGCGGGAGCGCTGGGACGCGGCGGCGCTGCTGCGGTCGTTGCGCCCGCCGGACGACCCGGACTTCCGCTGGGCCTTCGCGGGCCGCTTCTGCGTCATCTCCGCGCTGTTCGTGCTCGCCTTCTACCAGCTCTACCTCTTCACCGACCTGCTCGGCCTCGACCGCGACCGGGCCGGGGAGCTGATCGCCGTGGGCAACGCCCTGCTGGGCGCCGGCGCGCTGCTGGCCTCGGGCGCCGGGGGCGTGCTCTCCGACCGCCTGGGCCGCCGCAAGCCGCTGGTGGTGGCCGCCTCCGCGCTGGTGGGCCTGGCGGCGCTGCCCGCGATGACCACGGTCACGGTACCCACCGTGATGGCGTTCTACGTCGTGGGCGGCCTGGGCTTCGGGGCGTTCCTGTCGGTGGACCAGGCGCTGATGGTGGAGGTGCTGCCAGGCAGCGGCTCGGAGGCCCGCGACCTGGGCTTCCTGTCGATCGCCAACACCACGCCCGTGGTCCTGGGCCCGGTGATCGCGGCCGGGCTGGTGACGGTGCTGGGCTACCGCTCGCTGTTCGCCGCGACGTTCGTGCTCGCCCTGACCGGCGCGCTGTGCGTGCTGCGCATCCGCCGGGTCCGCTGAGGCGGGCGCCAACGCGTCCGCGGCTGGCGTAGATTCGGGGGCGTGCCGATCGGGCGCCGGACAAGACCGGTGCCGTGAGCCGAAGGAGAGGTCATGGCCGTATCGCTGTCCAAGGGCGGGAACATCTCACTGACCAAGCAGGCCCCCGGCCTGACCGCCGTCACGGTCGGTCTGGGCTGGGACGTGCGGGTCACCACGGGCACGGACTTCGACCTGGACGCGAGTGCCATCGCCGTGAACGCCGCGGGGAAGGTCTACAACGACAGCTACTTCGTCTTCTTCAACAACAAGCAGACCCCCGACCAGACCGTCGTCCACCTCGGCGACAACCGCACCGGCGAGGGCCAGGGCGACGACGAGCAGATCAACGTCAACCTCGCGGGCCTGCCGGCCGACGTGGACAAGATCGTCTTCCCGGTCTCCATCTACGAGGCCGAGAACCGCTCGCAGAACTTCGGCCAGGTCCGCAACGCCTACATCCGCATCGTCAACCAGGCCGGCGGCGAGGAGATCGCCCGCTACGACCTGAGCGAGGACGCCGCGACCGAGACCGCGATGGTCTTCGGCGAGCTCTACCGCAACGGCGCCGAGTGGAAGTTCCGCGCCGTCGGCCAGGGCTACGCCTCCGGCCTCGCGGGCATCGCCCAGGACTTCGGCGTCAACATCTGAACACTCCCTGCCCTGACCGGCACGAGGGCTCCCCGACGCGCGGTCGGGGAGCCCTCGTCATGCGTTGCGTCGCTGCCGCGCCCTTCGCCTTCCACCGGGCGCGGCCGTCGCCGACGCCTTCCTGCGCGACCTCCGGCGGCTTCGGGCGGGTCCACGCCCTGACGTCGGGGGGCCTTCGCGGGAGCGCCTAGCATCGCCGGGGGCCCGAGGGGCCCCTTGGAAGGAGTGGTGCGTGGTGGATCGTGGTGTCGTCGGGCGGGTGGAGGAGTTGCTGGCCGGGGCGGAGGCCGGGCGGGGTGGGGCGTTGTGGCGGCTGACGGGCGAGGGACGGCAGCTCGACGCGAATGTGGTGCGGCTGCGGGGCGGCGAGGAGGTGGCGCGGCACGTGGAGCCCGACCTGGACGTGCTGGTGCTCGTCGTCGCGGGCGAGGGCCGGCTGTCCCACGAGGGCGGGGCGCAGACGCTGGCCCCCGGCACGCTGGCCTGGCTGCCGCGCGGCACGGGCCGTTCCGTGGCCGCGGGCGACGACGGCCTGGCCTACCTGACCGTCCACCGCCGCCGCCCCGGCCTCAGCATCGGCCGGCTCCCCGGCCGCGCGCCCGAGGAGGTCGGCGAGGCGGCCTGCCTGCTGCACCGCCTCTGCCCCGCGTGCGACCGCCCCGCCGAGTCCCGCGATGCCCGCTACTGCGCCCGCTGCGGAACGCGCCTGCCGACCGCCTGAGCCCGGCCGCCCGCGGCGGCGCGGGGGAAGATCGGCGCCGGGGCGGGCGTTCCCCGTCCGGCGCACGCCATAGACGCACCCCAAAGACGCACCCCAAAGACGCACGCAAGGAAAGGAGAGGCCCATGAGCCTCCTGGACACCCCCGTCGCCGCGATCGACGGCTCGCCGGCCACGCTGGGCGAGCTGACCGGCGGGCGGGTCGCGCTCGTGGTGAACGTCGCCTCCCGCTGCGGCCTGACCCCGCAGTACGCCGGGCTCGAAGCGCTCCAGAAGGAGTTCGCGGACCGGGGCTTCACGGTGCTGGGCGTGCCGTGCAACCAGTTCGCGGGGCAGGAGCCGGGCTCGGCCGAGGAGATCGTGGAGTTCTGCTCGGCGACCTACGGCGTGACGTTCCCTTTGACCGAGAAGATCGAGGTGAACGGCGAGGGGCGGCACGCGCTGTACCGGGAGCTGACGGCCGCCGCCGACGCCGCGGGCGAGGCCGGGGACGTGCAGTGGAACTTCGAGAAGTTCCTGCTGAACCGCGACGGCTCGGTGGCCGCCCGCTTCCGCCCCCGCACCGAGCCCGAGGCGGCCGAGCTGCGCGCCGCCATCGAGGCCGCGCTGGCCTGACGGCCCCCGCCGCGGGGCGCCCCTCCCGCTTCCCGGCCCGCGATCGCCCGGTCCCTGCCCCGGCGCTCGCGGGCCGCGGCGTTCCCCCGCCTCACCAGGGGCGCACGGCCCCGCGCGGGTACCCGGAATAGGGCCGGGGGGCGGAGCGTTCCCCCGGCGTAGTTGAAGCTTCAACTACTGAGAGACCCAGCGACACGAGCGAGGTGCCTGATCATGCAGTTCGGGATCTTCACCGTCGGCGACGTCACGCCCGACCCGACCACCGGGCGCGCGCCCACCGAGCACGAGCGGATCAAGGCCATGACGGCGATCGCGCTGAAGGCCGAGGAGGTCGGCCTCGACGTCTTCGCCACCGGGGAGCACCACAACCCCCCGTTCGTGCCCTCCTCCCCCACCACCCTCCTCGGCTGGATCGCCGCCCGCACCGAGAGGCTGATCCTCTCCACCTCCACCACGCTGATCACCACGAACGACCCGGTGAAGATCGCCGAGGACTTCGCGATGCTCCAGCACCTGGCCGACGGCCGCGTCGACCTGATGCTCGGCCGGGGCAACACCGGCCCGGTCTACCCCTGGTTCGGGCAGGACATCCGCAACGGCATCCCGCTGGCCATCGAGAACTACGCCCTGCTGCACCAGCTCTGGCGCGAGGACGTCGTGGACTGGGAGGGCCGCTTCCGCACCCCGCTCCAGGGCTTCACCTCCACCCCGCGCCCGCTGGACGGCGTCCCGCCCTTCGTCTGGCACGGCTCCATCCGCAGCATCGAGATCGCCGAACAGGCCGCCTACTACGGCGACGGCTTCTTCGCGAACAACATCTTCTGGCCCAAGGAGCACTTCCAGCGCCTGATCGGCCTCTACCGCGAACGCTGGGCGCACTACGGCCACGGAACGCCCGAGCAGGCCGTGGTCGGGCTCGGCGGGCAGGTCTTCATGCGCCGCAACTCCCAGGACGCCGTGCGGGAGTTCCGCCCCTACTTCGACAACGCCCCGGTCTACGGGCACGGGCCGTCGCTGGAGGAGTTCACCGAGCAGACGCCGCTGACCGTCGGCAGCCCGCAGGAGGTCATCGAGAAGACCCTGACCTTCCGCGAGTCCTTCGGCGACTACCAGCGGCAGCTGTTCCTGATGGACCACGCCGGGCTGCCGCTGAAGACCGTGCTGGAGCAGCTCGACCTGCTCGGCGAGGAGGTCGTCCCGGTGCTGCGCGAGGAGTTCGCCAAGGGCCGCCCGGCCGGCGTCCCCGACGGCCCCGTGCACGCCGAGCGCGCCGCCGCCGCGGCCGTTACCGCCTGACCCATCACAAGAAAGGGAGCGTCCCATGGCCGGCACCCCGCGTCTCGTCGTGGTCTCGGCGGGCCTGAGCCAGCCCTCCTCCACACGCCTGCTCGCCGACCGGCTCGCCGAGGCCACCCGCCGCCGGCTCGCCGAGGCGGGCCGGGAGGCGGCACCCCGCGTGGTCGAACTGCGCGGGCTGGCCACGGAGATCGCCGGCCACCTGGTGACCGGCTTCCCCGCCCCCGCGCTGCGCGAGGCCCTGGAGGCGGTGAGCGGGGCGGAGGGCCTCATCGTCGTCACACCGGTCTTCGCCGCCTCCTACAGCGGCCTGTTCAAGTCCTTCTTCGACCTGGTCGAGCCGGACGCCCTCGCGGGAACGCCCGTCCTGATCGCCGCGACCGGCGGCACCCCCCGCCACTCGCTGGTCCTGGACCACGCCCTGCGCCCGCTGTTCACGCACCTGCACGCCACGGTCGTTCCCACCGGGGTCTACGCCGCCGCCGAGGACTGGGGCGGCGGCGGGGACGCGCTCACCCCCACGCTGCCCGTCCGCGTCGACCGCGCGGCGGGCGAGCTGGCGGCGCTGCTCCCGGAGCGTTCGCGGGACGCCGGGGACGGCGCAGAGCAGGAAGTGGTGCCCTTCGCCGAGCGGCTCGCCGCCCTGCGCCGGAATTCCCGTGCATGAAGGACGCCTTGAGGGGGACCCGGGACCTGGCAGAAGGCAACCGCGAGCGTGAGGAGCCGATGTGCTGGAGATAGAGGAGTCGGTCGAGGTCCGCGTGCCCGTCTCGGTGGCCTACGACCAGTGGACGCAGTTCGAGCAGTTCCCCCGGTTCATGGAGGGCGTCGAGCGGATCGAGCAGCGCACCCCCACCCTCACCCACTGGGTGACCAAGGTGGACGGGGTCAGCCGCGAGTTCGACGCCGAGATCACCGAGCAGATCCCGGACGAGAGGGTGGCCTGGACGACCGTGAACGGCAACGTCCGCCAGGCCGGCGTGGTCACCTTCCACCGGCTGGACGAGGGCGTGACCAAGGTCATGCTCCAGCTGCGCCACGAGCCGCAGGGCGTCGTCGAGACGGTCGGCGACCTGCTGGGGTTCGTGCAGCATCAGGTCCGCAGCGACCTGAAGAACTTCAAGAAGTTCATCGAGGAGCGCGGGAGCGCCACGGGCGCCTGGCGCGGGCAGGTCTGAGCGCCCCGCGCGAGGCGGCATCGCCTCCCGGCGCCCCCGGTACGCCCTGCGTACCGGGGGCGCCCCCCGTCCGGCTCCGGCCCCGCGCGGCGGTAGGTAGCCTGTCCGCCATGACAGGAAATTCGAATCCTCCCGAGGGCTGGTACCCCGACCCCCAGGGGGCGGCCGACCAGCTGCGCTGGTGGGACGGGGGCCAGTGGACGCGGCACACCCGGGCCGCGTCGGAGGTCCAGAACGCCGGGCAGCCCGCCGCCGCGCAGGCCGCCCAGGCGTCGCAGCCCACGGTCGCGCAGCCGGCCGCCTCCCCGTACGCGCCCCAGCAGGCGCAGCAGGCTCCGCAGCCCCCGCAGGCTCAGCCCGCGCAGCAGCCCGCGCAGGCCGGCTACCCGGCCGCGGCCCCGCAGCAGGCGCCTCACCAGGCCGCCCAGCCCGGCCTCGCCCCGCAGCAGCCGGGGTTCGCCCCGCAGCAGCAGCCCGGCGTTCCGGCCCAGCCCGGCTACCCCGCGCAGCCCGGGTTCCAGGGGCAGCCCGGCTACCCGGCCCAGCCGGGGTACCCCGCGCAGCCGGGCCAGGTCCCGCCCGCCGCCGACCCGGGAAAGATCCAGCGGCAGGTCCAGGAGAAGGCCCGGGTCGCCCCGACCGGCCCCGGCGGCGGCACCCTGTTCAGCGAGCCGGTCCTGGTCGTGAACCAGAAGGCCAAGCTGATCGAGCTGACGAACGAGTACAGCGTCTTCGACCAGCAGGGCCAGACCCTCGGCACCGTGGTGCAGGTCGGGCAGAGCGCGCTGAAGAAGGCGGCCCGCTTCCTCACCAGCCTCGACCAGTTCATGACGCACAAGCTGGAGATCCGCGACGCGGCCGGCCAGCCGGTGCTGGTGCTCACCCGCCCCGCGAAGTTCATCAAGTCCCGGGTGATCGTCGCCCGCCCCGACGGGCAGCCGGTGGGCGAGATCGTCCAGCAGAACGCCATCGGCAAGATCAACTTCGCGCTCCAGGTCAACGGCCAGAACGTCGGCGCCATCAAGGCGGAGAACTGGCGCGCCTGGAACTTCGCGATCGTCGACCACACCGAGACGGAGATCGCCCGCATCACCAAGACGTGGGAGGGCCTGGCGAAGACGATGTTCACCACGGCCGACAACTACGTCCTCCAGATCCACCGGCAGCTGGCCGACCCGCTGCTGAGCCTGGTGGTGGCGACCGCGCTGACCGTGGACACCGCCCTCAAGCAGGACGCCCGCGGCTTCGGCTGAGCGGCCCCGGCCCCTCGCGGCCGGGCCCGCCGCCGGGCAGCCCCCGGCGGCCCGCCGCCCCGGAGCCGGCCCGCGCCGCCAGCCGTCGCTGGAGCCTGGCGTGCCGGAACTGGTACGCCGGCCCCGAGCGCCGCAGCACCCCCAGCCGGTGCGCCTCGGCGAGGAACGGCCCCGCCCGCCACGGCAGCCGCCCCCGCACCGCGAGCGCTGCCCGGGCCAGCACCCAGTGCGGCCAGGCCGAGGCCGCCAGCGCGGGGACCAGGTAGAAGAGGACGGCGACCGCGGCGGCGGGGCGCAGCACGGCGAACGGGCCGGGGAGGTCGCCGTGGAGCGCCCGCGCCGTGAGGGGAGGGACGAGCGCCAGCGCGAGGCAGCAGGCCGAGTGGACCGCGCACATCCTCCGGTCTCCGCGCACCGAGGCCCGCAGGGTGGTGACGTCCTCGGCCGACCCGGGGGTCCTGACCCAGCGCAGCGCGGCGACGCCCGCCGCGAGCAGCGCGGCGATCACGACCGCGGCCCGCCAGTCCTCCGGCGCCGGCACCAGCCGCCGCCCCGAGACCCAGGCGACGCTCAACGCCAGCGGCACGCTGACCGCGAGGGCAACCCCAGCCGTGCGGGCCAGCCCCCGCCCCAGCCCCCGGCGGCGGAGCGCGAAGCCCGCCCGGCTCGGGGCGGCCGGGGGCGCCGGGACGCCCGTGGCGAGGAAGAGCAGCAGGTAGGAGGCGGCCGTCTCGCCGGCGCTCGGCCCGAAGAACTCCACGGGCCCGACCTGCCCGGGAACGTCCGCGGCGGGGAGGAGGGGCCGCGCGGCCAGCGCCGCCAGCAGCCCGGCGGGGACGGCCAGGGCGGGCACGAGCACGGCCCGCGCGACGGTGGCCGGGCCGCCCGCGCCCCGCGGCAGGGCCGCCGCCACCACCTGGAGGGCGAGGACGGTGGCGAAGAAGTACCAGGCCCAGGGCAGCGCGGCGGCGGGCGAGCCGCCGATGGCCTGCCCGGCGGCCGTGCGCCAGCCCCACAGCAACGGCGGCAGGACCAGCGCCGTGCCCGCCGCGCTCCACAGCAGCGCCCGGCTCCACGCGGCGGCGAGCGCCGGCACCGAGCGGTAGAGCCGCCACCACGCGAACTCCTGGGTGCCCTGGCCCTCCAGGCAGCGCGCAAGACCGGCGAGGTGGAGCCCGGCCCGCTCGGGCTCCGGGTGCCCGGCCCGGCCGTAGAGCGCGGGGACCAGCCGGTCCAGCAGGTGGTCCTCGATGGCCTCGGCGGTGGGGAAACGCCCGCGGTCGGCGAGCTCGGCCGGGTCCCCGGCGGGCGGCGGGCCGGCGTACACGGCGCGCGCGAGCGCGACGACCAGCGGGGCGGACAGGGCGACGGCCGCCGGGCCGGCCGGGTCCCTGGCCAGGTGCGCGGCCAGCCGGTCCCAGCCGCGCTGCCGGGGCCCGGGCGGGGTGGCCAGGCGCAGCAGGTCCAGGGCGTCGGCGGTGCGCACGGGCGCGGGCTCGGCCACCGCGGCGCCCGGGAGCAGCCCGGCGCGGACCACGGCCGCGGCGTAGACGTCCGTGCGGCAGGTCAGCACCAGGGGCGCGGCGGCCGGGTAGCGCTCGCGGAGGGCCCGCAGCGCCGCGGCGCGCGCCCCCGGCGGCAGCTCGTCCAGGCCGTCGAGCACCGGCAGGACGGCGCCCTCGCGGACCAGCTCCTCGACGGCGCGGTGCCCGAAGGAGGCGGTGTCGGCCAGCGCGGGGTAGTCGGCGGTCAGCCGCCGCACCAGCCAGCGCAGCGGCGCCTCGCGGGCCGGGTCGAAGGAGGCCAGGGGCAGCGGCACGGGCACGGGGACCTCGGTCCCGCCGCGGCGGGCGCGCAGCAGGGCCAGGGTCAGCAGCACGGCGAGGGTGGTCTTGCCGGAGCCGGCCGCGCCCGCGAGGACGAGGCGGCGGCGCGGCAGGCCGAGGAACGCCCGTGCCAGCGCGTCCGGTTCGTCGGCGCGCACGGCGAACGGGCCCCCGGTCAGCTCCGCATGGTCCGCGACCCCGGGCAGGCGGCAGTCGCGCCAGGCCACCGGCAGCGGCGCCGGGTCGGTGAGCTGCCGCAGCTCGGCCTCGGCCTCCCACTGGCGGCGCACCAGGCGCGCGAGGAGGTCGGCGGCGGCGGCCAGTTGGCGGGGGTCCGGGGCGGGGCGGCGGGCGGCGCGGGCCCAGCCGGCGAGCAGTCCGGCCAGTCCGGTGGCCGCGGCGACCAGGGAGGCGACCGCGGCGGCGGCTCCCGGGCCGTTCCCCGGCCAGGCGGCGGCCATCCCCACCGCGGCCGGCGCCGCGGTCCACTCCAGCGCCCAGCGCCCCCACTCCCGCCCCCGCGACCACCGCACGCCCGGCCCCCCTTCGCCCGCCACGGGGCTCAACGAGCGAGGCGGCCCCGGGGAACGGCCCGCCGCGGCCGGACCGCACTGCCAACGGGCCGTCTCCGAAGCGGACTGGGGGCGTGTCGCTCACCCGGCGGCGGCCGGGGAGGTGGACGAGCGGCCCGCGCGGGCGTTCGACAACGGCCGCGGCGGGGCGGACGCCGGACCGCGCCGCACCGTCCGGCGGCGGCCGGAGCCACGCCCCGGGGG
>NZ_JAVREN010000066.1:0-26543 GCF_031845405.1 Streptomyces boetiae | reverse complement strand
CCTTCCCCCCGGCCCCGCCGACCCAGCCCACCCCACCCCGCGCCGGCGGCGGCCGCCGCACCGCGATCCTCCTCACCACGACGGCGGTCATCGCGGCGATCGCGGGCGGCACACTGGCGGTCCAGGTGGTGGGTGGCGACGGGGAAAGCAACAACGACAACACCGCCGGCGAGACGACGGATCCCCGCTCGCCCGGCGACGAGGCCTCTCTCACCGACCCCGACATGTCCGGCCAGCCGGCGGACACCGGCGGCGGCTCCCCGACGTCGCCTCCTGACCCGGACGCGCCGTACACGCTGATCAGCGAGGAGGTGGAGCTGAACATCATCGCCCCGACGTACACGGCTGAGGCGGAGCCGGACGGGAGCCGGTGCCGGGATGGGAACCAGGTCGACGTCGATCTCGACGAGCCGGACGTCGACGAAACCCGGTCCTTCCCGCTGCCGCCCAACCGCGGCACCGAGTTCCAGTACACCTACTGCGACCACCCGGAGCCCGCGGGCCAGGGGATCGAGTTCCACCCGGAGACCTTCGCGGGCTCGATCGAGAACGCCGATGCCGGTCCCGAGGAGTGCCACGAAGCGGCCCGCGAGCCGACCCTGCCCCCGGTGATCAGCATCGATGACATGCAGGCCAACCGCACCCTGCGGGAGGGAACCGGCCTGTGCGTCGAGACCACGGACGGCACGCTCGTCCTGGTGTGGATCGACCGGGTCAGGCAGGACCCCTTCAACGCCAACCTGCCGACCTACTTCACCACGCTCACCCAGTGGGCGATCAACTAGTCGGCCAGGAGATCTCCACCCGCCGGTTGCGCTGGCGGCCCTCCTCGGTCTCATTGTCGTAGAGCGGGTAGTCCTCGCTGTAGCCCCGGACGTTGAACGAGATCGGGCCGGCGTCCGGCAGCAGGTCGAGCAGGACGTCGCGGGTGTTCTCGGCCCGCTGCTGCGAGAGCGTCAGCCCGCTCTCGTAGGAGCCCTGATCGTCGGTGAAGCCGAAGATGTTGACCCGCTCCGGCTGGTACTCCTCGATGGCAGCCGCCACCTCGGTCAGGGCCTCGCGTGCCTGGCCGCCGATCTCCGCGCTGCCCTCCTGGAAGATCACGTCCGTCTGCAGGGTGAACGTCCGCTGGCCGCCGGTGACTTCCTCGCGCTGCTCGCCGCCGCCCTCCCCGTTGGGCTGCTGCCCCTCCGGCCCGGGCGAGGCACTGGGGTCCGCGGACGGCTCCTGCCCCCCGCCCGACCCCTGCCCGAGGGTCTCGGTGACGGACTCGATGTACAGCACGCGGGGCTCGGCGAGTTCGGCTCCGCTGCCGAGCATCAGACCGGCCGCGTTCGGGTCGATCTCGGGAACCTCGGGCGTCTGCTCCGTCGGCGGCGCTTGCCTCGGCGGGTCGTCGTCCTCCACAGCGACGGCTGGCGCGGCGAAGGTGAGGACCGCGGCTCCGGCCACGGCCACGACACCGACCCGGCCTGCGTACGGGAACACGTACTTCATCACGGGCCTCTCAGCGAATCTCGATGGTGGCCGGCGGCATCTGGCCGATGTAGAAGTCGACTTCATTGGTGCCCGGGTCGGGGGCGGGGAACTGCGCGAACCAGTTCAGCGTCTGGCCCGGGTTGAGGGGCGCGCCGAAGTTGGTGCACAGGCAGCGCCCGTCGGTATCCCTCAGGATCAGGTAGCGCCTGCCCTGGTCCTCATCCCGGGCGACCAGGCTGGCTCCGGCCATCGAGAAGCTGTTCACCGCCAGCGCGCTCTCGTTGCCCGCCCAGAGCGTGTCGAAGAAGACGTCGTCTCCGTCGTTGCGGATCGTCCCCTCGACGGTGACGAAGTTGCCCTGCGACCGCTCGGCGTTGGTGATGGCGATGGTGATCTGCGCCTGCCCGGTCACCTCCGCCAGCACTTCCTGCGGCTCGTCGTCCTCGCCGTTCCCCTCCGACTCCTCGGCCGGCTCGTCGTTCCCCTCGCCATCGTCCCTGCCCTCCCCGCTTCCGGCCGAGTCGCTCCCCGTCTCCTCGCCACCGTCCCCGCCACCGCCGCAGCTCGCCACGGCGATGACCAGCGCGGCGCCCAGGGCGATGACGATCAAAATGAGGCGCGATTTGTTCTCGCGGAAGTCCATCGGGGGCCAGTCCTTTGCGTTCTGCTGGTTCGGTCAGTCTGCCAAGTAGATGTGGAACAGGTCCCGGGCGTCCGGCAGGGCGCCCTCGTCATCGGGATCGAACGACAGGTCTTCGCCTTCCTCGCAGCTGAGCTCGACCCGGCCGGCCTCCTCCGAGGTGCTCTCGCAGCGCCCGCGAATGAGCGCCGTCGCCTCGGCCCGTGCGCGCCAGTCCTCCGTGCCCGGGATCGGGGACTCACCCACGGTGCCCCGCGTCTCCACGCGGACGGTCACGCCGTTGTCCTCGGCGGCCCGGCCGCACTCGATGACCCTCGCGTCGTTGCGGGCGGCCAGCGCGGGAGCCGCTTCCTCGCAGGCCGCCTCCGTCCAGAAGTCGTCACCGTCCAGGATGTCGCCGATGTCCTCCTCGTCCTCGATCGCCGAGAGGAACTCGTCGAAGAGGTGGTCCCGGGCCTCCCGCGCGGCGGCGAGCGCGGCGGCGTCCGCCGCTGACTGACCGCTGCTGCGTGTCACGGCCGCCTGCGCGAAGACGAAGAAGATGAGGGCGACGACCAGCAGCGACGAGACCATCCAGACGTAGAGCGGCAAGGCGCCCCCGCGGCTCGCGTCGGGGAACTGCCTCAGCCGCCGCCGTTCATGACTCGCCCGACGATCGTCCCGATCCCGGTGGCGATCTGATTGTCGATATTGGCCGCGATCACGGTGGCCACAATCGCCGCCACCAGCAGCAGCAGCCCCGCGTATTCCACGAAGCCGGCTCCGCGGTCGCCGAGGTGGTGTCGGTAGCGGCTCGCGATCCTGTGTGTCCAGTTCGACAGCAGCCTGCTCATGGCGTCGTCCCTCTCCTCCGGCTGACGCCGGCTCAGCCGGCCTCTCCTCGCCCCTGTCCGGTCGTCCCTCGCGGTTGGGAGCGGGCACCAGTGCGCCCTGGGGCGGCGGCAGTTGGACGACTGCCGGCTCGACGGCCCGGTGCACCTGGCCCGACCCCCCTCCCAGCGGGTCAACACGTACAGCTATCGGCTCCTGACTGTGCCATACCGCGCGGGGATTGGGCAGGGCGGGCCGGGTGTTTGGCGGGCATTGTTGCGCCATCGACAGCCTCGGGGCGGTCCGGGCGGGGCGAGTTGGCCTCAGACGGGCTGCTGGCCGCCGCCGTCGCCGCCCTCGCCGCCGCTGTCCTGGAGGGTGGTGACGAGCTCGTTCTCGAAGTCGTTGACCGTCCGGATCACGGTCTCGCCCATGGACGCCAGGCCCTCCAGTTGGTCGCTGATGTCCCCGCGCCCGTCCCGCCAGCCGCTGACGAAGTCGTCCAGGGCGTCGTTGATCCCCTCGTCGCCGATGGCGTCGTGGTACTGGTCGAAGGTGTCGCCCGTGCGGTTCATGTACTCCCGGACGCTGCGCAACTGCGGGACGAACTCCTCGAGTTCGCCCAGCGGGATCGCGAGCCTGTCCCCGCCTTCTCCCATGGTGCTGCCTCCCTGGATGAACAGGTCTAGATGAAGCGGAAGGTGGACGTGATGGCGTCGAAGACGTCGAAGAAGGAGTCGGCGAGATCGAGCACCTGGCTGCTGCCCGACACCAGGGCGACGGCCTGCTGGTCCCCGGGCACCGGGATGAACGTCTGCATCAGCACCGCGCGGACCGTGCGGGTGTCCCCGGGGACGGAGATGTCCTCCACGCCCCGGGTCCTGGCGGCGGGGCCGACCTCCTTGATGTCCACGGTGGTCACCTCGCGCCAGGCGTCGCCCGGCTTCTTCGCCTGCCGGGTGCCGAGCTGGCCGGCGATCGCGGCCGGGTCCGTGGGCAGGATCTCGCCCTTGGAGGTCCGCGCGCCGATCAGCGAGACGGTGACGGCCGCGGTGACGGGCGGGCCGCCCCCGAAGCTCTGGGCCATGCAGCCGCAGTAGACCGCGCCGGACTCCCAGGCCTCCCGGGCCTGGCGGCGCAGGAACGCCCCGATGGTGTCCCGGTGCGGGGCGAACTCCGGCTGCACGCGGATGCGTTCGTCCAGCATCCGGCGGATGCTGTCGTCCCTGGTCTCCGGCCGCAGGTCGAATTCCCACCAGGAGTCCGGGACGGATATCCGGAAGCCCTGGCGTTCGACGGTGACGGCGTCGGCCCACTTGTCGGCCATGGTGGCGCTCTTCCCTCCCGGCCCGCTACTCGCGGAGCCCTTCCTCCAGCTGCCGGTCAAGGTCCGAGAAGCCGTCGGCGGCGCCGTTGAGGAAGTCGCCGAGGCCCTGGAGCGCCTCGAACGTCTGCCGCGCGCCATTGGTGAACGTGGTGTACTGCTCGTCGAACGCCCCGGAGGAGCGCGAGGTCACATAGCCGTCCTGCACCAGGTCCTGCACGAACGTGTGCAGTTGCTGCACCTTGGTGAGCAGCTCGTCCTTCGCGTTGTGCAAATGATCGGCCGCGTTGTGCATGTCCTGGTATGTGACATCCAGGTCGCCCTGTCCCATGAACGGCACCCCCTCACACCTAGCCTAAACGCCCTCCGGGCCCGACTGTCCTACCAGTTCGTAACAGCCTCTGTACAGCGGTGCAACGGCCGCGGCGGCGTTCGCGCGAATCCGCGGGGCGGGGCCGGCCGGCCGCCGGTCACCCGCCGTCCAGGATGCCGGTGAGGTCCGTGCCCGAGCCCAGCAGCATGCCCGTGACGATCACGATCATGGTGGCGGGCACCATGAAGACGAGCGTCGCCAGGGTGGCCATGGGTATGGCGCGAGCGGCCCGGCGGCGGGCGTTCTGGGCGTCGGTGCGGCGCATGTCGTGGGCGATCTGGATGAGGGTGTCGGCGATCGGGGCGCCCAGCTCCTCCCCCTGCTGGAGGGCGGAGACGAACTGGTTGACCGGCTCGGACTCGTTGCGCCGGCGCAGCGCGTCGAAGGCCTCGCGGCGGGAGACGCCCATGTCCATCTGCCGCAGCGTGATGCGGATCTCGTCGGCCCAGGGCCCCTCGTAGCGGGAGGAGACGCGGTCCAGGGCCTGCCGGAAGCCGAGCCCGGCGGCGACGACGACGGCCAGGACGTCGAGGAAGTCGGGCAGGGTCCGGTCGATCACGTCGCGCCGGGTGCGGACGCCCTGCCAGATGGCGGCGTCGGCGGCGAAGGCCCCGAAGGCGATGCTGAAGATCGCGAACAGCGGCAGCCCGGCCCGCACGAACAGGACGGTGGTCAGCAGCCCGAAGACGCCGTAGACGGCGCGGCGGGCGGCGTAGCGGTCCAGGGTGAGGCCGCCGGGGTTGCCGGCCTGGTCGATGCGGCGCCGCTTGCGTTCGACGGCGCGGCGGCCCATCAGGCGCAGGACGAGGGGGGCGAAGCGCATCCCGAGCCGGTCGACGAGGGAGCCGGTCGCGGAGACGCGGCTGGAGCCGACCTCCAGGGCGAGGGCGAGGTCGGCGGGCAGCGGGGTGCCGGCGCGCAGCATCCGGATCGCGGTGACGACGCCGAAGACGGCGGCGCCCATGGCGAGGCCGAGGAGAAGTCCCATGGGGGCGGGGGCCCTTCCGTGTCAGACGTCGATCCGGCCGAAGCGGCGGACGACGAAGAAGCCGACGGCGTACAGCCCGAGGGCGACGAGCATGGCGATCTGCCCGCCGGCGGAGCCGGTGACGCGGCCGAGCGCGCCGGGCTGCATGGCGTTGATGACCAGCAGGGCGCCCAGGCCGAGGGCCGGGACGGTCAGGGCGGTGGCGTTGACCTCGGCGAGCATGGTGCGCACCTCGCGGCGGGTCTCCTTGCGCTCCTCCAGGGTGGTGGTGAGGTTGCGCAGCGAGGCGACGATGGTGCCGCCGGCGCGGTTGGCGAGGATGAGGGTGGTGACCAGGACGTTCAGCTCGCGGGAGGGGAGGCGGTCGCCCAGCTCGCCAAGGGCCTCGTCCAGGGAACGGCCGACCGCGAGCTGGTTGGCCACGGTGGCGAGTTCGGCCCCGGCGGGGTCGTCCATCTCCTCGGCGGCCATGGACAGGGCGGTGCGCAGGGCGAGTCCGGCGGCGGTGCCGTTGGCGATGAGGCGGGCGAGTTCGGGGAGCTGGCCGATGAACCGCTCGGTGCGGCGGGTGCGTTGCCAGGTGAGGAAGGCGTTGCCGCCCCACAGGGCCGCGGCGGCGAAGACGGGTCCGAAGAACGGCGCCAGCACGGCGGAGGCGATCAGCCACAGGGCGAGGACGGCGCCGAGGACGTAGGCGGTGTACTCGCCGGCGGTCAGGTCCAGGCCGGTGGCCTGGAGGCGCAGCCGCAGGCGGCGGCCGAACTCGGTGCGGCGCAGGCGCCGGTCCAGGCCCTCGAAGCGGCGGCGGCGTCCGGAGCCCGGGCGGCCGTGGGCCTCGGCGGCCGGCGCGTCGGCGGGGCCCTGGCCCTCGCCGGGGGTGGCGGCCAGGCGGCTGAGCAGCGCGGCGCGCTGGGCGCGGCCGGAGGCGTAGAGGTGGAGCCCGGCGACGCCGCACAGCAGGGCGAGGAGGGCCAGGCCTAGGGCGAGGAGGGAGAGGTCGCTCATGGGGTCTCGCTCATGGGGTCAGCTCGCCTCCCGGACGGCGAGGTGGGTGTCGTCGAGGTGGACGCCGAACGCCTGGGGGACCTGTTCGCCGGCCATGTAGAGGCGGTCGGCGACGGCGCGCGGCAGGGGGTGGTGGACGAAGCGGCCGGGGACGTGGCCCTCGGTGGTCATGGGGGCGGCGGCGAACGCGGCCAGGGTGGCGATGCGGAACGGCTCGCGGCCGTGCGAGGCGAGCAGGGCGACCTCGGCGAGGCGGCGGGCGCCGTCGGGGTGGCGCACGAGCTGGACGACGACGTCCACGGCGCTGTTGATCTGGTCGCGCAACGCCTCGAAGGGGACCTGGAGTTCGGACATGGAGGCCAGGGTCTGGAGGCGCAGGAGGGCGTCCTCGGCGCTGTTGGCGTGGACGGTGGCCAGGGAGCCGTCGTGGCCGGTGGACATGGCCTGGAGCATGTCGAGGGTCTCGCCGCCGCGGACCTCGCCGACGATGATGCGGTCGGGGCGCATGCGCAGGGAGTTGCGCACCAGGTCGCGGATGGTGACCTCGCCCTTGCCCTCGATGTTGGGCGGGCGGGCCTCCAGGCGGATGACGTGGCTCTGCTGGAGCTGGAGTTCGGCGGCGTCCTCGACCGTGACGATGCGCTCGCCCTCCGGGATCAGGCCGCTGAGGGCGTTGAGCAGGGTCGTCTTCCCCGAGCCGGTGCCGCCGGAGACGATGACGTTGAACTTGGCGCGGACCAGGGCGGACAGCAGCAGGACCAGGTGCTCGTCCAGGGTGCCGAAGCCGATCAGCTCGGCCAGGGAGAACGCCCGGGGGAAGCGGCGGATGGTCAGCGCGGGGCCGTTGAGGGAGAGCGGGGGGATGATGACGTTGACGCGCTCGCCGGTGGGCAGGCGGGCGTCGACCATCGGATTGGACTCGTCCACGCGGCGGTTGACGGCCGAGACGATGCGCTCGATGGTCTGCATCAGCTGCTCCTCGGAGGCGAAGCGCAGCGGCAGGCGCTCGACGCGCCCGGAGCGTTCGACGTAGATGTCGTCGGGGCCGTTGACCATGATCTCGGTGATGGAGGCGTCCTCCAGCAGCGGCTCCAGGATGCCCAGGCCCAAAGCCTCGTCCACGACGCGGCGGATGAGGAGGGTGCGGCCCTGGGCGGAGAGGACGGGGCCCTCGCGGCTGAGGATGTGGCCCAGGACCCGTTCGAGGCGGTCGCGGCGCTCGCTCAGGCCGAGGGAGGACATCTCGGCGAGGTCGATCTCCTCCAGCAGCTTGGCGCGGTAGTCGGCGACGAGCTGCCCGTCGCCGGGGCCGCCCTTGGCGGCGGGCTCGTCGGGGGCGGTGACGCGGCTCCTCAGGCTCATCGTTCCTCCTTCGCCGTGGTGGTCGCTGCGCGGGGGCCCGTGTCAATCGCAGGGCATCGTGACGGTGCGGGTGGCTTCGCCGAAGTTGTCGACGAAGGGCAGGACGCTGCGCACCCCGACGCTGGCCGTGATGGTGGCCTCGTCGCCGCACAGTTGCACGGGGCCGAAGTCCACCGTGAGCCAGTCGCTGACCGCGGCCCTCCCGGCGGACTCCCAGCCGTCCTCGGTCTCCTCCTGGGAGGCGGTGCGGGCGGCGGCGCGGGCGGCCGATCCGGCCTGGAGGGCGGCGTACCCGGCCAGGCCGAGCTGAATCGCGGCCAGCGCGACGACGATGAGCAGCGGGAACCAGCCGGCGAACTCCACGGCGGTGACGCCGCGGTCGTCCCGGCGGAGGCGGCGCGTGGCGCGTTGGCCGGCCATGGGCTCACTCCTCCTCTGCGGCGGCGGACGAGCCGGTCACGGTGACGGGCAGGCTGAGGGTGCCGGGGAAGAGCACGGGCACGCGGATGGCGACCTCGGCGCGCCGGACGTTGCCCTCCAGCGGGCAGGAGACGGTGGCGGACCAGGCGCCGGAGAGGTGGCGCAGCGCCGCCTCGGAGCAGGCCCCGGCGGCGTCGCCCTCGGCCGCCGCGGCGGCGCGGGCGGCCTCGTCGGCGGCGTTCCCGGCCAGGGAGAAGGCGTACCCGATGAGGATGCACTGCCAGATCACGGCGATCATGACCCCGATGAGGGGGAAGAGCCCGCCGAACTCGACGATGACGGCCCCGCGGTCGCCCGCGCGCCCACGGGCCTGCACCAGGCCCCGGCGGGCGCGCGCCCCGGCCCGGCCGGGCCCCGCCCGGCGGGCTCCTGCGGCGGAACGCCCCCGGCGGGCGCCGGCGCGGTGACGCTCCCGGCGGGCACTCCCGGCGCAACGCTCCCGGCAGGAGCCGTCGTCGCCGCCCCTGCCGGCGAAGCTCCCGTCACCACGTCCGCCGCAGAGGCCGTGCTCACCATGCCCCCGGCGGGCATCCTCGTCGGCGCTCCCGCCGTCGAGGCCGTCGTCCCGGCCCCCGTCCCGGGGGCCGTCGCGGAGACGTCCCCCGCCGGGGCCGTCGGCCGGGCGCCGGGTGCGGCGCGGGGCCGGGCTCACAGCAGCCTGCCGCGGCGTTTGCCGCCCGTGGCGGCGGAGTCCTGCGGGGCGAGGCCGAGTTCGGCGGCCAGGGACCAGGCCGCGCGGCGGATCTGGCCGCGGGGGTCGAGGTCCTGGATGCGGCCCGCGTCCTGCGCCTCCTGGAGTTCGCGGAAGGCGGCGGGGATGACCGCGCGAGCGACGTGCGTGCCGGTGATCCGGGAGATCAGCTGGGGCTGGATCGCGCTGGAGCGGCCCAGGCGGTTGACGACGGTGAGGGTGTCGGCGGCCTTGCGGATGCGCAGCCGGTCCCACATCCGGATCACGCGGTTGACCGCGCGCACGGAGATGACGTCGGGGGTGGTCACCAGCAGCGCCGAGTCGGCCATCTCGACGGCCGCGGCTCCGGCTGTGTTGAGGTGGGAGCCGCAGTCCACGACGACGACGTCGTAGCGGGAGCGGACGGCCGAGAGGACTTGCCGGGCGGCGGCCTCGGTGACGTCCTCGCCGCGCTCGCCCTCGGCGGGCGCGATGAGCATGGACAGGCCGGTCTCGTGGGTGAAGACGGCCTCGGCCAGCACCTGCGGGGTGATGTCCTGGATCGTGGCCAGGTCCGCGACCGAGCGGCGGAACTGCACGTCGAAGAAGGAGCCGACGTCCCCGCACAGCAGGTCGAGGTCGACCAGCACCGCGCCGCGCTCGAAGAGCCCGCCGGTCTGGGCGGCGAGGGCGAGCTGCGCGGCCACCAGGGTGGCGCCGACGCCGCCCTTCGCGCCGGAGACGGTCAGGATCCGGCCCCCGGGCCCGGCCGGGGCGGGCTCCCCCGCGCCGAGGTGGCGGCGCATCCCGGCGGCCCACTGCGCGGCGGCCGAGACGCGGGCGCCCAACTCCTCCCAGGACAAAGGGACTCCGGCCAGGCCACGGGCCCCGGCGTCCATGGCGGCCGAGTACAGCTCGGCGGTGGGCTCGGCGGAGACCAGCACCACGCCCACGGCCGGGAAGCGCAGCGCGACCTCGCGGATGAGGTCGAGCGCGGGCAGCGGGCCCATCCGCTCGTGGATCACCACGACGTCGGGCAGATCGGCCATCGAGCCGTGGGTGAGGGAGGCCAGGGTGTCCAGGAGCGTGGTGGAGTCGGGGACGGACCGCATCGGCTCGCTGTCGGGGAGCTGGCTGAGCAGCGTGATCAGCGAGCGGGCGATGTCGGGGTCGCCCACCGCGGGCAGAATGCGCGTCGTCATCGGTCGTCGTCCACCTGATTCCTACGGGAACAGCTCTTCGAGCCCGGCGTTGGGAGTACCCAGGATGTCGCCGACGATCGTGTAGGTGCGCTCCTGCGGCGGCACCTCGCGCTCGTCGCCGGGGGCCACCAGGGCCAGGCGGACCTGTTCGGCGAACGCCTCGGCGAAGGTCACGCGCTGGGCGTCGGCGTTGTCCAGGGCGAAGGTGATGGGAACGGCCTCGCGGGCGCCGCTGTCCTCGTCCTCGACCTCGGCGAGGTCGCCCACCTCGAGCACCTCGGCGTTGTTCACCATCAGCCGGACGATCTCGGACTCCTCGCCCTCGCCCCCTTCGCCGCCCTGGCCGGTCCGCACGCGGAAGGCGGCGTACATGTTGATGCGGGCGCCGGGGTGGATGTTGCCGGCCACGCCGGTGGAGGCGTCGATCATGACGGCGATCTCGACCTGCCCGGGGGCGAGTTCGGGCCGCTCGATGAGCATGTCGGTCTGGAGGAGGGCGCCCTCGCGCAGCGGCCCGACGGCGACCCGGTCCTCCAGCTCATCGAGGTCGGTCACCGCCGAGTCGGGTATGTAGCGCTCGGGCATGGAGACTTCGCGCACCTGGTCGGCCGTGACCCGCTCGTAGGGCTCGACATCCTCGTTCAGCTCGTAGGCGGTGGTCTCGGGGCCGACCCGCGACTCCACGTCGTTGATCACCGCCAGGACCCCGGCGAAGGCCGCCAGGGCGAGGAGGAGCGAGGCGATCAGCAGCAGGGTGCCGCGTCGCTGACGAGCGTTCATGAAGCGTGTCTACCCTCTCCGTGGTGGTTGCCGTCATCCGGCGCCGGGTCCGGTGGTCAGGGCCCTGCGGCGGGTCGTGCCCAGCGCCCGCGGGGCGCGCTCCGGCGGGGCGACGGGGGCCGAACAGAAGGCGCAGCGGTCGCCGATGAGGGTGAGGCCGCACCAGTGGCACGCCTCCTGCCGCATCGAGCTGACCATCTGGTAGAGCGGGGAGACGTCGGGGATCGCCGCGGCGAACTCGACCAGCTTCCCGGTGGCCCACCACTGGGCGGACTCGGCTGGCATCGGCACGGGGTGAACGGCCTGCACCTGCCACTGCCGGGCCAGCCGCTGGGTGACCCAGTCGCTGCCGGGTCCGGGGCCCGCCGCGTAGGTGAGGGCGGTGGAGAACTGCGGCCCGGACAGGGTGGCGTCGCCGTCGGCGCGCACGAGCTGGGGCGTGGGCCCGGCCAGGACGGCGCAGGGGCCGGCGGGGGGCCGCCCGCCGTGCGTGGCGGCGGGCAGGGCGACGGGGATGCGCTCCAGGCCTCTCGCTGAGGCCAGCAGGGCGCCGGCGTAGATGTAGTGGGCGAGCAGGCGGGCCGAGGCCCCCAGCACGCCGGGGGTGAAGTCGCAGGCGGAGAGCTGCCGTAGCTGGCGCACGAGGACGGCGGTGCCCAGCGGCGGGAGGGCGCTGGGGAGCAGGGCGATGCGGTCGGACTCCAGCATGGCGCGCACCGCGTGCAGCCGCTGCACGTAGGGCAGGGGCGTGGTGGTGGGGTAGACGGCTATGACGTGGCCGTGGCTGCCGAGGAGGGTGCTGAACTCGGCCAGTGCGGCGGGGAAGTCCTGGGCGGCGGGCGGGGAGAGGACGTGCGCGCCGGGGGTGTGCTGGTCGGTGGGCGGCAGCACGAGGTCGGCGCTGGTGACCGCGATGGCAATCGTCATGCGCTCCCCCCGGGCTTCGGCACCCGTCTCGTGTCTCTCCGGACGCGGGAGAGATCCGTGGCGTCGTTCATGCTCTGTGGCGTCGTGTCTGTCGCGTCGGTCGCGTCGGTCGCGTCGTGGTCCGTCGCGCCGTTCTCCCGCCCGAAGGGGCGCGGGAGGGGGCCCGGTTGGGCAGCTTATCGACATCCCGGCCGGTGGGAACAGCACGGATCCCCGCCGTCACGTGGCGTCCCGGCGGGCCCGGTCGCCTCAGAAGAAGGTGCGCACGTAGTCGGTGACGGTGCCGTCGCCGGCGACCAGCGGGATGAGCGGCCACTTCTCGAAGATCGTGCACGGGTGGGACATGCCCAGCGCGACCCAGTCCCCCACCTCCGGCATGCCGGGGGATTCTGCCTCACCGGGCTCCGGCCCGGCCGGCCCGGCGAGGAAGGCGTGCTGGTCCGCGAGCCGGGTGACGCTCAGCCCGTCGGCGCGGCGGACCCGCCCGGCCGCGGTGCGCACGGCCTGCACCTCCGGCAGCCCGAGGTCGTAGGCGATGTCCCGCTTCCCGGCGTTCAGCAGCGTCAGGCCCGGCTCGGGGCGCGAGACGACCTGGGCCCACAGGCGGAACGCCGGCAGCAGCGAGCCCTCGTGGGGCCGCCGGTTGAAGGGGGTGACCTCGCGGTACCGGCCGTCGTCGTGGCTGAGGTAGGCGCCGGAGCGCAGCACCTTGGCCACGGGCCGGGAGAGCGGGGGCAGCCGGGAGAACGCGTCGGCGACCGCGTCGAACCAGGCGCTGCCCCCGGCGCTGAGGACGATCTCGGGGATCTGCGCGAAGCGGCCCTCGCGGTCGAGGGCGACGGCGAGCGCGCACAGGCGTTCCAGCCAGGCGCGCACCGCCTCCGCGTCGGCGCCGGGGATCTCGCCCTCGTATCCGGCGACCCCGGCCAGCCGCAGCCCGGCGCTGGCCGCCACCGCGTCCGCGACCTCGCCCGCCCGCGCGGCGTCCCGCACCCCGCCGCGCCCGCCCTCGGCGCCGAGTTCGAGCAGAACCTCGACGCGGCGGCCGGCCCCGGCGGCGCGCAGGCCCTCGTCCATCAGCCGGACCCCGCGCGCGGAGTCGACGAACGCCAGCAGCCGGAAGCCGGGGTCGGCGTCCTGCTCGCGGGCCACCCAGGCCAGGGCGGCGTGGTCCACGAGCTGGTTGGCCAGCAGGATGCGGCGGACGCCGAACGCCCGTGCCACGCGCGCCTGGTGGGGGACGGCGACGGTGATGCCCCAGGCGCCGTGCTCCAGTTGGCGGCGGAAGAGGGCGGGGGCCATGGTGGTCTTGCCGTGCGGGGCGAGGAGGAGGCCGTGGCGCCCGGCGAACCGGTCCATCGCGCACAGGTTGTGGGCCACCGCCTCGGCGGAGAGGGTCAGCACGGGCGTTATGAAGCCGCCGGTGTAGAGGTCGCGCCGCTCGGCCGCCAGCTCCCGGACCGTCAGGCCCGCCGCGTCGGGCGGCAGGCCCTTGAAGCGGTGGTCGACGATCTCGTCGGCGAGGCTGTCGATCGCGGGCGGCATAGCGGCTCCGGGGTAACGATGGGTGACGGCGCGCGGACGCGCTCGGGGCGGTGGCGGGCCGGTGTGGTGCGGTGACGAGCGGATTCCCGACCCTACCTAGCACCGGGTACAGAGTTGGTCAACGGAGTGCGACCGGCGGGTAACCCCGGGGGCCGCCCGGCCGGGCCGCCGGGGGCGTCCGGGGCCCCGCCCGCTGCCCGCACCCGGGTGGGCGAAAACACAAGGCGCCCCGCGTTACACGGCCGTAAGGTGGCGGGCATGCAGGTGATCCAGTCGTCCAAGCTCGCCAACGTCTGCTACGAGATCCGTGGCCCGGTGCTCGAGGAGGCGCAGCGGCTGGAGGCAGCGGGCCACAACATCCTGAAGCTGAACACCGGCAATCCGGCGGCGTTCGGCTTCGAGTGCCCCCCGGAGATCCTGGAGGACGTGCTGCGGAACGTGGCCTCCGCGCACGGGTACGGCGACGCCAAGGGCCTGCTCTCGGCCCGCCGCGCGGTGATGCAGCACTACCAGACCAAGGGCATCCACATCTCGGTGGAGGACGTCTACCTGGGCAACGGCGTCTCCGAGCTGATCCAGATGGCGATGCAGGCCCTGCTGGACGACGGCGACGAGGTGCTGGTCCCGGCCCCGGACTACCCGCTGTGGACGGCCTCGGTGGCCCTGGCCGGCGGCACGGCGGTGCACTACCGCTGCGACGAGCAGGCGGAGTGGATGCCGGACCTGGCCGACATCGAGCGGAAGATCACCGACCGCACCAAGGCGCTGGTGATCATCAATCCGAACAATCCGACGGGCGCCGTATACAGCCGGGAGGTGCTGCGGGAGCTGACAGAGATCGCCCGCCGGCACCGGCTGGTGCTCTGCTCCGACGAGATCTACGACCGGATCCTGTACGACGACGTGGTGCACACCTCCACGGCCGCCCTCGCGCCGGACCTGCTGACGCTGACGTTCAACGGCCTGTCCAAGAACTACCGGGTGGCGGGCTTCCGCAGCGGCTGGCTGGCGGTGTGCGGGCCCAAGAAGAACGCCTCCAGCTACATCGAGGGCCTGACGATCCTGGCGAACATGCGGCTGTGCGCGAACATGCCGGCCCAGCACGCGGTGGCCGCGGCCCTCTTCGGGCGGCAGTCGATCGAGCAGCTGGTGCTGCCGGGGGGCCGCATCCGCGAGCAGCGGGACGTCGCCCACGAGATGCTGACGAAGATCCCGGGCGTGACCTGCGTGAAGCCCAAGGGCGCGCTGTACGCCTTCCCGCGGCTCGACCCCGAGGTGTACCCGGTCAAGGACGACCGGCAGATGGTGCTGGACCTGCTGCGGGCCGAGAAGATCATGATCGTGCACGGGACGGGCTTCAACTGGCCCGAGCCGGACCACTTCCGCATCGTGACGCTGCCCGAGGCGAAGCAGCTCGCGGACGCCATCGAGCGCATCGGCGGCTTCCTCCAGGGCTACGCGCAGTACTGAGGCGGGACCGCTGAGGGCCGAGACGGGCGGGCTGCGACCGCCACCGGCCGGTCCGGACCGGCCGGTGCCGCGAGCGCGGGCCCCGCACGCCGTTGTACGGGGCCCCTTCCGTCAGCCCAGGCGCTCGGCCAGGGCCCGGTACTCGTCCCACAGCCCCTCGGGGGTGCGGGGGCCGAAGGTGTGCAGGTGCTCGGGGATCAGCGCGGCCTCCTGGCGCCAGATCTCCGGGTCCACCTCCAGCAGGAACTCCAGCTTCTCCGGGGCCAGCTCAAGGCCCTCGGTGTCCAGCGCGCCGGGCGCGGGCAGCACGCCGATGGGGGTCTCGACGCCCTCGGCCGCGCCGTCGAGGCGCTCCACGATCCACTTCAGGACGCGGATGTTCTCGCCGAAGCCCGGCCAGACGAAGTTCCCCTCGGCGTCCTTCTTGAACCAGTTGACGTAGTAGATCTTCGGCAGTTTCTCCGGGTCGGCGGCCCGCTCGCCGGTCTTCAGCCAGTGCGCGAAGTAGTCGCCCATGTGGTAGCCGCAGAAGGGCAGCATGGCGAAGGGGTCGCGGCGCAGCTCGCCCACGGTGCCCTCGGCCGCGGCCGTCTTCTCGGAGGCGACGTTGGCCCCGAGGAAGACGCCGTGCCGCCAGGAGAACGACTCGGTGACCAGCGGAACGGCCGTGGCGCGCCGCCCGCCGAAGAGGATCGCGGAGATCGGCACGCCGGCCGGGTCCTCCCACTCCTCGGCGATGGTCGGGCACTGCCCGGCCGGGACGGTGAAGCGGGCGTTGGGGTGCGCGGCGGGGGTGCCGGACTCCGGCGTCCAGTCGTTGCCGCGCCAGTCCGTCAGGTGGGCGGGGGTCTCGTCGGTGAGGCCCTCCCACCACACGTCGCCGTCGTCGGTGAGGGCGACGTTGGTGAAGACGGAGTTGCCCCACAGGGTGCGGATGGCGTTGGCGTTGGTCTTCTCGCCCGTGCCCGGGGCCACGCCGAAGAAGCCGGCCTCGGGGTTGATGGCGTAGAGGCGGCCGTCCTCCCCGAAGCGCATCCAGGCGATGTCGTCGCCGACGGTCTCGACCTTCCACCCGGGCAGGGTGGGCTGGAGCATGGCGAGGTTCGTCTTGCCGCAGGCGGAGGGGAAGGCCGCCGCCACATACGTGGGGGCCTTCGGCTCGGCGCCCCCGGGCGGGGTGAGCTTGAGGATGAGCATGTGCTCGGCCAGCCAGCCCTCGTCGCGGGCCATCACGGAGGCGATGCGCAGGGCGTAGCACTTCTTGCCCAGCAGGGCGTTGCCGCCGTAGCCGGAGCCGAAGGACCAGATCTCGCGGGTCTCGGGGAAGTGCGAGATGTACTTGACGGAGTTGCACGGCCACGGAACGTCCGCCGTGCCCTCGGCCAGCGGCGCGCCCACGGAGTGCACCGCGCGCACGAACTGGCCGTCCTCGCCCAGCTCCTCCAGCACGGCGCTGCCCATCCGGGTCATGGTGCGCATGGCCACGGCGACGTAGGCGGAGTCGGTGATCTCCACGCCCAGGGCGGAGAGCGGGGAGCCGAGGGGGCCCATGCAGAAGGGCACCACGTACATGGTCCGGCCGCGCATCGCGCCGCGGAACAGCCCCCGCTTCCCGGTGAAGATCTCCCGCATGTCCGCGGGGTCCATCCAGTTGTTGGTGGGGCCGGCGTCCTCCGGCCGCTCGGAACAGATGAAGGTGCGGTCCTCGACCCGGGCGACGTCGGTCGGGTCGGAAGCGGCGTAGTAGGAGCCGGGCCGCTTGTCGGGGTTGAGCCGGACGAAGGTGCCCTTCGCCACCAGCTCCTCGCAGAGCCGGTCGTACTCCTCCTGAGAGCCGTCGCACCAGACCACGCGGTCGGGCTCGGTCAGGGCGGCGACCTCCTCGACCCAGGAGACCAGCTTGTGGTGGCGGGTGGGGGCGTGGGCGGCAACGGGAGCGGCTGAAGTCAGCGTCACGTTCGCTCCAGAGAGTTTGAGGGTTTCCGAGCTTCGCTCATCCGCGATGAAGAGCGCTCATCTGATGGTGCCGCCTTCTCTCGTCTGTGTCTAGTTCAGCTCATCTGAGCATGGGATTTACACGGCATTGGATTTACGCAGTGGCCGCTCGCTTTTGAGAGCCGCTACCATTTCGCATCGACCCCACGTCCCGGGGGGGCGTGAGGGAGGGAGGCCCGGGATGCCCGGCGCCGCACCGGACGACCCACGCCGCTGGTGGGCCCTGGCCGGCCTGCTCGTGTCCGTCCTGGTCCTGGGCGTGGACGCGACCATCCTGAACGTCGGCCTGCCCACCCTCGCCGTGGAGCTGCGCGCCTCCACCGGGGAGCAGCAGTGGTTCGTCGACGCCTTCCTGCTCGTCTTCGCCGCGGGCCTGCTGCCCGCCGGGCTGCTCGGCGACCGCTACGGCCGCCGCCGCCGTCTGCTGCTGGGCCTGGCCGTGATGACCGCCGGCTCGCTGGCCGGCGCCCTGGCCGGCACCCCCGCCCTGCTGATCGCCGCCCGCGCCGTGATGGGCCTGGGCGCGGCCCTGATCAGCCCGCTGAGCGTGGCCGTGCTGCCCCGCGTCTTCTCCCCCGCCGAGCGCACCCGCGCCATCGGCGCCGTCACCGCGGCCCTGGCCGCCGGGCTCCCGCTGGGCCCGCTGCTGGGCGGCTGGCTGCTGGACCACCACGGCTGGCGCTGGATCTTCCTGATCAACGTCCCGCTGCTGGCCGTCGGCATGGCCGCCTGCCTGCTGCTGCCCGAGACCCGCGACCCGGCCGGGCCCCGGCTGCGCCCGCTGGGCTCCGCGCTGGTGGCCGGCGGGCTGGCCGCCCTGGTCTTCGGCCTGATCGAGGGCCCCTACCGGGGCTGGGACGACCCGCTGGTGCCCGGTGCGCTCGGCCTGGCCGTCGCCCTGTTCACCGTCCTGGCCCTGCGCCAGCGCCGCAGCCCCGAGCCGCTGCTGGGCGCGCACCTGCTGCGGCGCCCCGGCTTCGCGAGCAACGCCCTCATCGGCGGGCTGGTGATGTTCGTGCTGGCCGGGCTGCTGTTCGTCCTGCCGCAGTACCTGCAGTCGGTGCGAGGGCACGACGCGCTGGGCACCGGGCTGCGGCTGCTGCCGATGACGGCGGGCGTGGTGCTGGCCACCCGCGGCTGCCAGCCGCTGGTGCGGACCTTCGGCTCGCGGGGCGTGGTGGCCACCGGGCTGGCGCTGCTGGCGTTCTCCGGCATCCTCGGCAGCAGCACCGAGGCGGCCTCCGGGTTCGGCCTGACGGCCGTCTGGCTGACCGTCGCCGGGCTGGGCGCGGGGCTCGCCCTGGTGCCCGCCATGGACGCGGCGCTGGACGCCGTCCCGGCCGGCCGCTCGGGGGCCGCCTCCGCGCTGCTGGTCGCCTGCCGGCAGGTGGGCGGCGCGATCGGCGTGGCGCTGCTGGGCAGCCTGCTGGCCCAGTCCTACCGCGGCGGCCTGGACACCGGCCCGCTGCCCCCGGCCGAGGCCGGGGCGGCCCGGGAGTCGCCGGCGGCGGCGCACGCGCTGGCGGAGCGGTTCGCGCTGCCCTCGGTGGCCGACTCGGCGGACGCGGCGTTCATGGACGGCATGAGCCTGGTGCTGTTCGTGTGCGCCATCGCCGCGCTGGGCGCGGCGCTGCTGGCCGGCCTGCTGCTGCCGCAGCACCGGGCCGCGCGGGACGGGCTGACGCTGGTGCCGGGGGCCGCCGCCCGGCCCGGGGCCGGCGAATGACCGCGCCGCGGCCCCGCGCCGGCCTGCGGGAACGCAAGAAGGAGCGCACGCGGCAGGCCATACGCGCCGCCGCCTACCGCCTCTTCGCCGAGCACGGCTACGACGCGACCCGCGTGGACGAGATCGCCGAGGCCGCGCAGGTCTCGCCCAGCACGGTCTTCCGGTACTTCCCCACCAAGGAGGACATCGTCCTGCGGGACGAGAAGGACGACCTGCTGGAGACCGCACTGCGGGCGCGCCCCGCGCACGAGCCGCCGCTGACCGCCCTGCGGGCCGCCGTCCGGGACGTGGCCGCAGAGCTGTACGCCACGCCCGAGGCCGCGGCCCTGGCCCGGCGCCGGATGCTGCTGGTCACCACGGTCCCGGCCGTCCGCGCCCGCCTGGAGTCCTCCCTGGCCGACTCCGGCCGCCGCCTGGCCACCACCCTGGCCGACCGCACCGGCCGCTCCCCCGACGACCTCGAACTCCGCGTCTTCGTCGCCGCGATCCTGGCCGCCCTCCGCGAATCCCTCCTCCACTGGGTCACCCACGACCACCCCACCCCCCTCCCCGCCCTCATCGACCGCGCCCTCACCACCCTGGACACGGGCCTGCGCTGACCCCCCGCCACGTCCCGCACGGGCCCAACGGTCGCAGGCCGCGCGGCAAGCGCTACCGCAGCCGAGCCGCCAGTGCGGAAGGGTCCGTGACCGGCGCGTCGCAGACGAAGCCGCGGCAGACGTACGCCGTGGGGCGGCCGGCGAGGAGGGGGCGGGAAGCGAGCAGGGGCGAGGGGTCGGGGGTGTCGGGGCCGCCGAGGGCGATGACCGCGCCGGGGGCCGTGGAGCGGAGGGCCGTCGCGTGCAGGGCGGCGGTCGCCGGGTCGTCCGGGGGACCGACGACGGCCACCTCGCGGGGGCCGTCCAGCGCCGCCTCGGCGACCGCCAGGCCCCAGCCGATGAACCGCGGCGCCCGCCCGCCCAGCCGCGCGACGATGCCCAGCGCCCGTTCGGCCGCCTCCCGGTGCCGCCCGCTGCCGGTGTACGCGGCGAACGTCAGCAGCGCCCCCGCCGCGGCCGTCCACCCGGCGGGCACCGCGGTGTCCGTGGGGTCCTGCGGGCGGCGGATCAGCGTTTCCGCGTCGTCCGCCGTGTCGTACAGCGTCCCGTCCCCCGCCACGAACCGCGCCAGCACCACGTCCAGCAGCCCGCCCGCCACGTCCAGCCACCGGCGTTCCCCGGTCACCGCGTGCAGGGTCAGCAGGCCCTCGGCAACGTCCCCGTAGTCCTCCAGCACCCCGGCTGCCGGCCCCGGGCGCCCGTCGCGGGAGGTCCGCGCCAGCCGCCCGTCCGGGCCCAGATGCACCCGCACCAGCAGCTCGGCCGCCCCCGCCGCCGCCTCGACCAGCTCCGGGCGTTCGAAGCAGGCCCCGGCCTCGGCCAGCGCCGCCACGGCCAGGCCGTTCCACGCCGCGACGACCTTGTCGTCCCGGCCGGGCCGGGGCCGGGCGGCGCGCGCCGCCAGCAGCCGCTCGCGCAGCGCGGCGGGTGCCTCGGCGCCCGGCAGCCGCAGCACCGAGGCGCCCTCCTCGAACGTCCCCTCCTCCGTGACCCCGAAGACCTCGGCCGCGAGGGAGGCGTCGGCCGGCCCCAGGGCAGCGCGCAGCCGAGCGGGGGTCCAGACGTAGAACGCGCCCTCCCGGTGCGCGGCGCCCGGCTCGGGCGCGGAGTCCGCGTCCAGCGCGGAGGCGAAGCCGCCCTCGGGGGTGCGCAGCTCGCGCAGCAGGAACCCGGCCACCTCCAGCGCGACCCGCCGGGCGAGGCCCGAGCCGGTGGCCCGCCACAGGTGGGTGTAGACGCGGGCCAGCAGCGCGTTGTCGTACAGCATCTTCTCGAAGTGCGGAACGGTCCACGTCCCGTCCACCGCGTACCGCGCGAAGCCGCCGCCGAGCTGGTCGTGGATGCCGCCGCGCGCCATCGCCTCACAGGTGCGCTCCACCATCCGCAGCGCCCGGTCCGAGCCGGTGCGCGCGTGGTGCCGCAGCAGGAACTCCAGCGCCATCGCGGGCGGGAACTTCGGCGCCCCGCCGAACCCGCCGTGCTCCTCGTCGAAGTCGGCGGCCAGACCCCCGGCCGCCGCCGCCAGCTCCCCGGCCCCGGGCGGCGCGGGCGCGTCGTACTCCAGGCGCCGCCCGGCCAGCTCGGCCGCGATCCGCCCGGCCACCGCCGCCACCTCGCCGCGCCGCCCCGACCAGGCGGCGTGCACGCCCTGCAGGAGCTGCCCGAAGGACGGCAGCCCGGAGCGCGGCCGGGGCGGGTAGTAGGTGCCGAAGGAGAACGGCTCGCCGTCGGGGGTCATGAACACGGTCATCGGCCAGCCGCCCTGCCCGGTCGCGGCCTGCACCGCCTCCATGTAGACGGCGTCCACGTCCGGGCGTTCCTCCCGGTCCACCTTCACGGCCACGAACCGCTCATTGAGGTAGGCGGCGACCGCCTCGTCCTCGAAGCTCTCCCGGGCCATCACATGGCACCAGTGACAGCTCGCGTACCCCACGCTCAGCAGCACGGGAACGTCCCGCCGGCGCGCCTCCTCGAAGGCTTCGGGGGTCCAGGGCCACCAGTCCACGGGGTTGTCCGCGTGCTGCAGCAGGTAGGGCGAGCTCTCGGCGGCCAGTCGGTTGGGCACGGCGGGGTCGCCTACGCGGCCTGGTAGGGCTTGGCCTCCAGGATCTTCACGTGTGCGGTGCTGCCGTTGGGCAGCGTGTACTCGGCGTCCTCGCCGGCCTTCTTGCCGTTGACGCCCGAGCCGAGGGGGGACTGCGGGGAGTACGTCTCGATGTCCGAGGTGGCGAACTCGCGGGAGGCGAGCAGGAAGGTCATCGTGTCGTCCTCGTCGCCGTCGAAGGCGATCGTGACGACCATGCCGGGGGCGACGACGCCCGTGTCGGCCGGGGCCTCGCCGACCTGCGCGCTCTCCAGGAGCTGCGTGAGCTGGCGCACCCGCGCCTCCATCTTCCCCTGCTCCTCCTTGGCCGCGTGATACCCGGCGTTCTCCTTGAGGTCACCTTCTTCACGCGCCTGTTCGATCTTCTTGGCGATCTCGACGCGGGCCGGACCCGACAGATGATCCAGCTCCGCCTTGAGCTGGTCATACGCCTCCTGGGTCAGCCAGGTGACAGTGTCGCTGGTCTGCGTCACAGGTGCTCCTCGGGGGTATCGCGGGGGATGAAAAACGAAGGCCCGACCCGGACATCACAGCTCCTGGGCGGGCGATTCGTCGATCGAAATATCGACTGTAACAACGCCTGTCGGCGTGCGGAAGGATTACCCTCCGCTGCCGGGCACAAAACCGCCGGTGCGCGTCCCGCCTAGTCGGCGGCCTCCGAACAGCCCACGAGCTCGGCCGAGGTGGCCCGCTGCGTGGTACGGAGCGTGACGGTGCGGTGGAGGCTCCCGGCGTTCTGTTCGAACGTGAAGTCGGCCCGGCCGACCTCGAGGCCGTCCTCCGCCTGCGCCCGGACCGTGCAGACACCGTCCGTGCCGGAGGGCTTGCGGACGGCGAGGTTCACCTCGACCTCGCGGTCGGAGAGCACCTCGAAGCCGGTCAGCTCGCCGGAGACCGGCCGCCCGCCGATGTAGGAGACGCCGGCCCAGATCACGCCGCCGAGCAGGACCGCGCCGAGCACCGCGCCCAGGATCCGCAGCCGCCGGTCGGTGCGGGCGTCCGCCTCGGCGGAGCGGCCGTAACGCCCCTGGGGAGGGCCGGTGCGCGCCTCTGCCATGTCGGCGGCTCCTCGTCACAGGCGGGTCGGCGGACGGAACGTCGGACGATCGGCGGGCCGGGGAAAATCGGGGGCCGGCGGTGCCCGTCCATCGGTCACTATAGAAGCAACGCCCGGGGTGGCGGCCACCGGCTGCCGTGCCGCCCCGGCCCGGACGACGAGCGACGACGAGGCCCCTGTGACCGAGCAGCTGCGACTGATGGCCGTGCACGCCCACCCGGACGACGAGTCCAGCAAGGGCGCGGCCACCATGGCGAAATACGTGTCCGAAGGCGTGGATGTGCTCGTGGCCACCTGCACCGGCGGCGAGCGCGGCTCCATCCTCAACCCCAAGCTCCGGGGCGACCCGTACATCGAGGCGCACATGGACGAGGTGCGCGCCCGCGAGATGGCCGAGGCGCGGGCGATCCTGGGCGTGCGGCAGGAGTGGCTGGGCTTCGTGGACTCCGGGCTGCCGGAGGGGGACCCGCTGCCGCCGCTGCCGGAGGGCTGCTTCGCCCTCCAGGACGTGGAGGAGGCCGCCGAGCGGCTGGTGCGGCTGGTGCGGACGTTCCGCCCGCACGTGATGACCACCTACGACGAGAACGGCGGGTACCCGCACCCGGACCACATCATGACCCACAAGGTCTCGATGGTGGCCTTCGAGGCGGCGGGCGACCCGGAGCGTTACCCCGCGGCGGGCGAGCCCTGGCAGCCGCTGAAGCTGTACTACGACCAGGGCTTCAGCCGGGCGCGGACCACCGCGCTGCACCGGGCGATGCTGGACCGGGGCCTGGAGTCCCCCTACGAGGAGTGGCTCAAGCGCTGGGACGAGTGGGGGCGGCCGGAGCGGCAGCTGACCACGCGGGTGCCGTGCGCGGACTTCTTCGCGACCAGGGACAAGGCGCTGATCGCGCACGCCACGCAGATCGACCCGGACGGGGGCTGGTTCAAGGTGCCGCTGGAGGTCCAGCAGGAGGTCTGGCCGACGGAGGACTTCGAGCTGGCGCGCTCGCGGGTGGACACCTCGATCCCCGAGTCGGACCTCTTCGCCGGCATCCGACAGAATTGACGCCATGAGCGACCTGGAGCTGCTGCCCCTCGCCGAGGAGCTGAACGAGTACACCGTCACGCCCGGGGTCCTGGGCTTCATCGTGTTCGCCGTGCTGGGCGTGGGCGTCTGGCTGCTGCTGAAGTCCATGAGCAGGCACCTGCGGAAGGTCGCGATACAAGAGGGCACCGAGGCGGAGGACCGCGCGCGGGACGGGCTGGCCACGGCCGGTCCGGAGCGGGAGGCGGGCGCCTCCCGCCCCTGAGGGGCGGCGCCGGCCCTCGTCAGTCCGGGGCCCGGACGCCGACGAGGTCGCGGGCCGCGCGCCGGGGGACCATGCCCAGGCGCCAGGCGGGCCAGCCCGACTCGGGCCCCTGGCCCCGCTCCAGCATGAGCGCGTAGGAGGAGGCGGCGTCGGCCAGCCGCTCGTCGCGCAGCGGGTGCGCGGCGGCCAGCAGGTCCGCCAGCTCCTGCTGGGCCACGGCCTGCCCCACCTCCGACCCGCCGGGCGAGGCCAGCGGCAGCAGCGTGCAGCGCAGGAACGCCGCCCAGTCGGCTCCGCGCGCGTCCGGCCCCTCCCCGTACCCGGCGGTGAACAGCCGCAGCGCCTCGTCGGCCAGCTCCAGGGCCTGCCCGTGGCGCTCGTTCCCCGCCTCGATGACGGTCAGCTCCAGGCAGGACCACGCCTCGCCGCGGGGAACGCCCGCCCGCCGGAAGTCGCGCCGGGCGTCGGCCAGCAGTTGGCGGGCGAAGCCGCTGTTGCGCAGGGAGCCGGTCTGCTCGGCCCGCAGGTCGCGGGTGACCCGGGCGGAGTGGTGGCGGGCCGAGGCCAGGCCGAAGGCGTCCCGGATGCGGGAGAACAGCGACCTGGCCCGCTCGATCGTGCGCAGCGCCTCGGCCGCGTCCCCGGCCTCCTCCTGGGCCTGGGCCAGCGCGTACAGGGTCCACGCCTCGCCGCGGGCGTCCTCGGTCTCCCGGTGCCGGGCCAGCGCGGCGGTCAGCTCCCCGGAGGCGGCGGCCGGGTCGCCCGCGTGGACGCGGGCCACGCCCAGCTCGGTGGCGGCCCAGGCGACGCCGCGCACGTCCCGGGAGCGCTCGTACAGGCCGAGGGCGAGGCGCAGTTCGTTCTCGGCGGCGGGGACCTCGCCGCGGGCCAGCAGGGTCTGGCCGAGCTGGAAGCGGGTCCAGGCCTCGCCGTGGACGCTGCCGCTGTCGCGGTGCAGGCCCAGGGCCTCGGCCAGCAGGGCGCCGGCGCCGTGGACCCGGCCGCACTCGCGCTCCACGGCGGCCAGGGCGTGCAGGGTCCAGGCGCGGTCGCCGGCCAGGTCCTCCCCGCCCTGGAGGGCCAGGGCCTCGCGCAGCCGGTCGCCGGCCTCGGTCAGCCGGCCCTGCTGCTGGAGGGTGATGCCCAGGTCGCGCAGGGCGCGGGCGGCGCCGGGCTCGTGGTGGGCCCGGCGGTAGAGGCCGACGACGGAGGTGAGGGTGGAGCGGGCCTTGTCCAGCTCGCCGAGCTGGCGGGCGGCGACGCCGGTGCGCCACTGGACGGAGCGGGTCAGCAGGCCCTGGTCGACGGCCTGGGTCAGCTCGTTCAGCTCGCCGAGGCGGTAGAGGTCGCCGCGCAGCAGGCAGTAGTCGGCCAGGGCGCCGAGCAGGTGCTGGACGGCGTCGCGGTCCACGCGTTCGTCGGCGTGGCGCAGGGTGGCGGTGATGAAGCTGGTCTCGTCGTCCAGCCAGCGCAGGGCCGCGTCCAGGGAGGCGAAGCCGTGGCCTCCGGCGGCGGCGGGCAGGGCGTCGGCGCGGGTGACGCGGGAGGAGGTCTGGCCGTCGACCAGGCGGATGACGGTGTCGGCCAGCTCGGCGTAGCTGCGGATCAGCCGCTCGCGGGCGGCGGAGCGGTCGGCCTCGCTCTCCTCGTCCTGCAGGCGGGCGCGGGCGAAGCGGCGCACGAGGTCGTGCAGGCGGTACCGGCTGCCGCGGACCTGCCGCAGCAGCCCGGCGCGGGTCAGCTCCTCCAGGCGGCGGGCGGCCTCCCGCTCGTCGACGTCCAGGAGGGCGGCGGCGGCGCGGGCGCCGAGGCTGGCGCGTCCGGCCAGGGCCAGGCGGCGCAGCAGGCGGCGGGCGGGCTCGGACTGGTCGGCGTAGCGCAGGCGCAGGACGCGCTCGGCGGGGTCGGGGGCGGCCGGGCCCTCGTCCGGGCCGTAGGCGGCCAGGTCCTCGGCCAGCCGGCCGGGGGAACGCCCGTCCAGGGCGGAGCCGGCCATCCGCAGCAGCAGGGGGCGGCCGTCGCACAGGGCGGCGACGCGCCGCCGGGCGGCCTCCGCGCCGGGGTCGGCGGGGGCGGCGGGGGCGGCGCCCTCGCCGGCGGAGGCGCGCAGCAGCCCGTCGGCCGCGGCCGGGTCCAGGGGGCCGAGCCCGAGCTGGTGGACCGAGGCGGTCTGCTCCCCGTCCAGGGCCAGCGGCTCGGCGGCGGTGACCAGGACCAGGGAGGCGGAGCGGGCGGGGACGAGGGTGGCGACCTGGGCGGGGTCGGTGGCGTCGTCGAGGATGACGACGACGGGCAGGTCGGTCAGGTGCTGCTGGTAGCGCTCGGCCAGGCGCCGCAACTGGGCGGGGTCGGCGCCGCGGCCCGTTCCCTCGCGGAAGAGGAGCTGGTCGCGCGGAGCGCCCAGGCGGTTCATCAGGTGCAGGAGCGCGTCGCGGGTGGGCAGCGGGTCCTGGCTCTGGCCGCGCAGGTCGACCAGGCAGGCGCCGCGGAACAGCTCGCTCATCTCCTGGGCGGCCCAGCGGGCGAGCGTGGTGCGGCCGGAGCCGGAGGGGCCGTGCAGGACGACGACGGTGGGGCGGGGGTCGGTGCGGGCCCGGTCGCGGTGGACCCACTGGGTGAGACGGGTCCGCTGCTCGCGGCGGCCGAGGAAGGGGTGAGCGGGGTCGGGCCGCAGGCCGGCGAAGGAGCGGCTCAGCGCGGACTCCTGTGGGT
>NZ_JAVREN010000065.1:0-26978 GCF_031845405.1 Streptomyces boetiae | reverse complement strand
CACGCCGCCAGCGTTCGTCCTGAGCCAGGATCAAACTCTCCGTGAATGATCCATAAGCAAAACAAAAAACTTGGCGTTGACTATCCAAAAGCACGCTGTTGAGTTCTCAAGGAACGGTCGCTCTCCCCCGGCGAGGGGGCGCCTCCGCCCGCCGCGTCCGGGTGCCGGGGGCAGTGGACTGCTCCGGTTTCCCGTTGCGGCGGTGGCGTAAACGTACTGGAGCGGGGCGCCCGGATGCAAATCGGGGCGCCCCGCTGGCATATGACGGTCAGACGTCCACAACGACGGGCATGATCATCGGCCGTCGGCGGTAGGTGTCGGAGACCCACTTGCCGACCACGCGCCGCACCAACTGCTGGAGTTGGTGCGACTCGACGACGCCGTCCTGGGCGGAGCGGGCCAGGGCCTCGTCGATCTTCGGGATGACGGCGGCGAACTCCGCGTCGTCGATGCCGGAGCCGCGGGAGTGGATGCTGGGGCCGCTGACGATCTTCCCCGTGCTGCTGTCGACCACCACGAAGACGGAGATGAAGCCCTCGTCACCGAGGATGCGGCGGTCCTTGAGGCTGGCCTCGGTGACGTTGCCGACGGAGAGGCCGTCCACGTAGACGTAGCCCGCCTGGACCTTGCCGGCGATGCGGGCCTTGCCCTCGACGAGGTCCACGGCGATGCCGTCCTCCGCGATGACGATCCGCTCGGCGGGGATCCCGGTGGCGGCGCCCAGCTCGGCGTTGGCCCGCAGGTGGCGCCACTCGCCGTGGACCGGCATGAGGTTCTTCGGGCGGCAGATGTTGTAGAAGTACAACAGTTCGCCGGCTGACGCGTGTCCGGAGACGTGGACCTTGGCGTTGCCCTTGTGGACCACGTTCGCGCCCCAGCGGGTCAGGCCGTTGATGACGCGGTAGACGGCGTTCTCGTTCCCCGGGATGAGCGAGGAGGCGAGGATCACCGTGTCGCCCTCCACGATCCGGATCTGGTGGTCGCGGTTGGCCATCCGGGAGAGGGCGGCCATCGGCTCGCCCTGGGAGCCGGTGCAGACGAGGACCACCTGGTGGTCGGCGAGGTCGTCGAGGGCGCGGGCCTCGACCAGCAGGCCGGCGGGGACGCGGAGGTAGCCGAGGTCCCGGGCGATGCCCATGTTCCGGACCATGGAGCGGCCGACGAAGGCGACGCGGCGGCCGTGCTCGTGGGCGGCGTCCACGATCTGCTGGATGCGGTGCACATGGCTGGCGAAGCTGGCGACGATGATCCGCTTCTCGGCGCGGGCGAAGACCTGCCGCAGCACGCCGGAAATCTCGCGCTCGGCGGGGACGAAGCCGGGCACCTCGGCGTTGGTGGAGTCGGAGAGCAGCAGGTCGATGCCCTCCTCGCCCAGGCGGGCGAAGGCCCGCAGGTCGGTGAGGCGGCCGTCGAGCGGGAGCTGGTCCATCTTGAAGTCGCCGGTGTGGACGGCGAGTCCGGCCGGGGTGCGGATGGCGACGGCCAGGGCGTCGGGGATGGAGTGGTTGACGGCGACGAACTCGCAGTCGAACGGCCCGATGCGCTCCCGGTGCCCCTCCTTGACCTCCAGGGTGTAGGGGCGGATGCGGTGCTCCTGGAGCTTGGCCTCCAGGAGGGCCAGCGTCAGCTTGGAGCCGATCAGCGGGATGTCCGGCTTCTCGCGCAGCAGGTAGGGGACGCCGCCGATGTGGTCCTCGTGCCCGTGGGTGAGGACGATGCCGTCCACGGCGTCGAGCCGGTCCCGGATGGTGGTGAAGTCCGGGAGGATCAGGTCGATGCCGGGCTGCTCCTCCTCGGGGAAGAGCACGCCGCAGTCGACGATGAGCAGGCGTCCGTCGTACTCGAAGACGGTCATGTTGCGGCCGATCTCGCCCAGGCCGCCGAGCGGGGTGACGCGCAGGCCCCCTTCGGGAAGCCTCGGCGGGCGGCCGAGTTCGGGGTGGGGATGACTCAAGAGACTCTCCTGACCACGCGCGCCACCCGCCCGGGTCGTCGGGGCGCGTGGCGCGCGTGTTGTGTACTGGTCGGTATTCAGTTATCGCCCCCGCGCCGGCGCGGCCACGCGCGGGGACAACGTCTTTGTATTCAGATCTGTACCCCGCCGGCCGTCAGATCGCGCTGGAGCCGGGCGGTCTCCTCGGGCGTGAGGCCGACGAGGGGGAGCCGCAGGGGGCCGCCGGGGAGGCCGAGGAAGCCGAGGGCCGCCTTGGAAGTGATGACCCCCTGGGTGCGGAACATGCCGGTGAAGACCGGAAGCAGCTTCTGGTGGATCTCGGTGGCCTTCGCGACGTCTCCGCCGGTGTGGGCGTCCACGAGGGTGCGCAGCTCGGGGGTGACGACGTGGCCGACGACGGAGACGAAACCGACGGCGCCGACGGACAGCAGGGGCAGGTTGAGCATGTCGTCGCCGGAGTACCAGGCGAGGCCGGTGGTGGCGATGGCCCAGCTGGCGCGGCCGAGGTCGCCCTTGGCGTCCTTGTTGGCCACGATGCGGGGGTGCTCGGCGAGTCGGACCATCGTCTCGGTGTTGATGGGGACGCCGCTGCGGCCGGGGATGTCGTAGAGCATCACGGGCAGGTCGGTGGCGTCGGCGATGGCCGTGAAGTGCTGGTAGAGGCCCTCCTGGGGCGGCTTGTTGTAGTACGGCGTGACCGTCAGGAGGCCGTGGGCGCCGGCCTGCTGGGCGGCGCGGGCGAGGTGGATGCTGTGCCGGGTGTCGTTGGTGCCGACCCCGGCGATGACGTGGGCGCGCTCGCCGACCGCCTCGACCACCGCGCGCACGAGGCGCTCTTTCTCCGCATCGCTGGTCGTCGGGGACTCTCCGGTGGTGCCGTTCATGACCAGGCCGTCGTTGCCGGCGTCCACCAGGTGGGCCGCGAGGCGCTGGGCGCCGTCGAGATCGAGAGAGCCGTCCGCCGTGAATGGCGTGACCATGGCGGTCAGGACCCGCCCGAAGGGGGTCTGCGGTGTGGAGGTCGGAGCCATAGTGTCCACGCTACTCGCAGCTCAGCGCGCTCGGGCCCATAGGGGCGGCAAGGTGTGGATCCCGGCGCTGCCCGCTCGGGGGTTCGGGCAGCGCCGGGTCCGTTCATTCACCCTAAATGAACTTCCCGAAATGTCGCAATACGTGACACTTCTATCGGGTTGTCTGAGGGGCACACCGGGGCGGAGCCAGGGTGCTACGGCGCGATCCGCCCGTTGGCGTTGAACGCCGCGTGGGTCAGCGGCATCAGCCGGGCCCACTCGGCCTCCATCAGCTCGGCGACCATCGCGATCTCCCGCTGGGGGAAGGAGGGCACCGCGGCGCGCTCGTCCTGGGTGCGCAGGCCGAGGAAGTGCATCAGCGAGCGGGCGTTGCACGTGGCGTACATCGAGGAGAAGAGGCCCACGGGCAGGACGGCGCGGGCGACCTCGCGGGCGACGCCGGCGGCCAGCATCTCCCGGTACGCGGCGTACGCCTGCCGGTAGGACTCCTCCATGGCCTTCGAGGTCAGGGCGTGCTGCTCGGGGCTGCCGGGGACGAACTCGTACTTGCCCGGGCGGCCGTGCTGGACGAGGTTCCGCCCGGGGCCGGGGACGTAGAAGACGGGCATCAGCTCGCGGTACCGGCCGCTCTCCTCGTTGTAGGAGTTGTGCACGACCAGGCCGCCGGCCAGGAAGTTGTGCCAGGGGCCGACGACGGAGAGGTCGTAGGTCATCTCCTCGCCGTCGGAAACGACCCCGGTCAGGGCCTCGGGGCGGGCGCGGTCCCCGCCGCCGGTCAGGACCTCGTCGCCCGGGGCCAGCTCCCCCGCCTTGCGCCAGCCGCCGGGCGTGAGGACGGCGTGGTCGGCGCTGCAGCGCAGGGCGCGGCCCCCGGCCGTGGTCAGGCGCAGCAGCGGCTTGACGCCGGAGGCGAGGACGTCGACGACGCGGGCGGCGGCGGGCCGCAGGGTCTCCTCGTCGTGGCAGCGGACCACGAGGTCGTGGGCGGGCGCGCCGGAGGCGGGGTGCCAGGCGCGGTGGAGGGAGGCGATCGTGGCCCGCTGGGGAACGTCCCCGCCGCCCCCGGCCTCCCCGGCGCCGAGGAGGGTGATCTCGGTGTCCCCGGCCAGGCACCAGCCCACGCGGTGACGGTGGAACTCGCGGAAGACGAAGATCGGGGCGCTGACGAGGAAGGTCATCGAGTTGTGCTCGAAGGGGCTGCCGTGGCGGTCGCGCATCAGGAAGTTGATCAGGCCCTTGGAGCGCTCGGGGTCCTTGGTCGTCTCCTCGATGGACTGCTCTCCGGCCGTGGAGACCCGGGCGGCCCACAGCACGTCGGTGTCCGAGGCGCTGTGCTTGACCAGCTCGACGGTGACGTCGCTGCGGAAGCTCGGGGTGTCGGTCACGGGGGTCCCTTCCTGGCGGGCGGGCGGTCGGAGCGGCACCACCCTATGTGCCGGGGCTGACAAGCCGGGCGGACGGCGGTCGCGCCCGCCGTACAGCGGGCGCACCGGGGGAGGCCGAGGGGCGGCGGGCGCGGTAGCCTCACCCGTCACAGCACCGCCGCACCGTCCCCCCGGATGGTGCCGCCTTGTGAACCGGAACGAGGTCCAGCCGTGCCCCTGCCCTTTCTCGCGGCCGATCGGGATTCCCCCGGCTCCCCGCCGGATCGGCCGCTTCCGCACTACGGCGCCGACGACCACTGGCGCCGCCCGTACCGCCCGGGTCCCTGGCGGGTGGCCATCTCGGCCCTGACCCTGCTGATCGCCGCCTACCTGCTGCTCTCCGCGCTGATCATCGCGCTGGCGGGGGCGCCCGCCGGGGCGACGGTGACGCTGACGACCGCGGCGCTGGCCATCGCGTTCGCGCTGCGTCTGCTGCGGATCGGGGTGTGGGTCAGCCCGCGCGGGCTGCGCCGGGTGGGGATGCTGCGCACGCGGACCCTGCGCTGGCGGGAGATCGCGCGGGTGCGCACGGTGCAGCAGCCCGTGCAGTGGCTGAGCCTGCCGCGCAGTGTGCAGGGGCAGGCGCTGCAGATCGAGCGGCGGCGCGGCGAGCCCCTGCGGGTGCTGCTGACGACGCACAGCGCGGACTTCCTGGGCCGGCCGGAGGCGTTCGACCGCGCCGCGGACGTGCTGGAGGCCTGGGCGGCGGAACACTCCTGAGCGCGGCCGACCCCGCCGGGCCCCGCGCCCGCGGTCGAACGCCCGTGCCCGCCGCGGTCGTTCAGCGCCCGGCGGCGGCGTGGAGATCGATGGCGTGCTGCATGGCCTTGCGCGCGCGGGGGGTGTCGCGGGCATCGTGGTAGGCGACGGCCAGGCGGTACCAGCAGCGCCAGTCCTCGGGGCTGGCCTCGGTCTCGGCCTGGCGCCGGGCGAAGACCGCGTCGGCGGCGTCCCGGTCGACCCGGCCGCCGGGAGTGCGGGCCGGCTCGTCCTGCGGCAGCCCGCCCTCGGCCTCCAGCTCGCGCATCAGCCGGTGCGCGCGGGTGACGAAGCGGGCGCTGCGCCACAGGAACCACGCGCCCAGCAGCGGCAGGGCCAGCACGGCGGCGCCCAGCGGAACGGTCACCCAGCCGCCGTCGGCCACCAGCAGAACGCCGCGGTGGCCCACCAGCACGAAGTAGACGACCAGGACCGAGCACAGGGCCAGGTACCCCAGGCGGGCGCGCACGGCTAGCCGTCCAGGTCCATGAAGTGCTCCAGGCCGAATGTCAGGCCCGGGGCGTCCGCGATCCGCCGCACGCCCAGCAGGACGCCGGGCATGAAGGAGGCGCGGTTCATCGAGTCGTGGCGGAGGGTGAAGACCTCGCCCTCGTCGCCGAAGAGGACCTCCTGGTGGGCGACCAGGCCCCGCAGCCGCACCGCGTGCACGGGGACGCCGTCCACGTCGGCGCCGCGGGCCCCCTCCAGGGCGGTGGTGGTCGCGTCGGGCTGCGGCGGCAGCCCGGCCTGCCGGCGGGCCGCCGCGATGAGCTGGGCGGTGCGGGCGGCGGTGCCGCTGGGGGCGTCGGCCTTGCCGGGGTGGTGCAGCTCGACGATCTCCACGGACTCGAAGAACCGGGCGGCCTGCTGCGCGAAGCGCATGGTGAGCACGGCTCCGATGCCGAAGTTGGGGGCGATCAGCACGCCGGTGCCGGGCGAGGCGTCCAGCCAGCCGCGGAGGGTGCCCAGGCGCTCCCCGGTCCAGCCGGTGGTGCCGACGACGCCGTGGATGCCGTGGCGGACGCAGAACTCCAGGTTGGCCATGACGGACCCGGGGTGGGTCAGCTCGACGGCCACCTCGGCGCCCGCCTCGGTCAGCGTCTCCAGCTTGTCCCCGCGGCCCAGGGCGGCCACCAGCTCCAGGTCCTCCGCGGCCTCCACGGCCCGGACTGCCTCCGAGCCCATCCGGCCCCCGGCGCCGATGACGGCCACGCGCAGCTTGCTCATCCCTCTCCCACTCTCGTCCCTCGCTTCCGGGCGGGTCCGCCGTCCCGGGCGTTCCCGCCGCCGGCCCCGCCCCCGCCCCGTCAGGAAACGGCCTCCGCGAGCCGGGCGGCCTGCCGGTCCTTCAGCGGCCCGATGACCGCCAGGGACGGGCGTTGGCCCAGCACCTCTCGGGCGACGCCGCTGATCTCCTCGGGGGTGACCGCGGCGATCCGGGCCAGCATCTCATCCACCGACAGCTGGGCTCCCCAGCAGACCTCGCTCTTGCCCAGGCGGTGCATCAGGGCGCCGGTGTCCTCGAGCCCCAGCACGGTGGAGCCGGCGAGCTGGCCGACGGCGCGGCCGATCTCCTCCGGGGCCAGGCCGTGGGCGGCGACGTCCTCCAGTTGCTCGCGGCAGATCTTCAGCACGTCCGGCAGCCGGTCGGGGCGGCAGCCGGCGTAGACGCCGAACAGGCCGCAGTCGGCGTACCCGGAGGTGTGGGTGTAGACGCTGTACGCCAGGCCGCGCTTCTCCCGGACCTCCTGGAAGAGCCGGGAGGACATGCCGCCGCCGAGGGCGGTGGAGAGCACGCTCAGCGCCCAGCGACGCTCGTCGTGGCGGGAGACGCCGGGCAGCCCGAGGATGGCGTGCGCCTGCTCGGTGCGCCGGGTCTGCACCTCCACGCACCCCGCGGCCCGCAGAGTGCGGTGCCCGGCGCGGGGCGGGGCGGGCTCGGCGTCCGGGTCGCCGCCCAGGGCCCCGCCGCGTTCGAACGCGGCGCGGACCTGCTCGACGACGGCCTCGTGCCCGGCGTTCCCCGCGGCGGTGACGACGAGCCGGTCGGGCCGGTAGTGGCGGCGGTAGAAGCGGGCGATGCGGTCCCGGCCCAGGCCGTTGACCGTCTCCTCGGTGCCCAGCACCGGGCGGCCCAGGGGGCCGTCGCCGAAGAGGGTGCGCGCGAAGAGGTCGTGGACGCCGTCGCCGGGGTCGTCCTCCGTCATCGCGATCTCCTCCAGGATGACGCCGCGCTCGGCGTCCACCTCCTCGGGCGGGATCAGCGAGCCGGTGAGCATGTCGCAGACCACGTCGATGGCCAGCGGCAGGTCGGAGTCGAGCACCCGCGCGTAGTAGCAGGTGAACTCCTTGGTGGTGAAGGCGTTCATCTCGCCCCCGACCGCGTCGATCGCCGAGGAGATGTCAAGGGCGGAACGCCGCCGGGTGCCCTTGAAGAGCAGGTGCTCCAGATAGTGGGTGGCGCCGTTGAGGGCCGGGGACTCGTCGCGGGAGCCGACGCGGGCCCAGATGCCGAAGGTGACGGAGCGGACGGAGGGCACGGTCTCGGTGACCACCCTCAAACCGCCGGGCAGGACGGTGGTGCGGACCGCGCCGGAGCCGGGCGCGCTGCCGGAGGCGGCGCGGCGCGGACGGGGCACGGCCCGCTCCGCCGCGATGGCGGGGCGGGCCGTGGTGGTGCGGGTGTCGCGGGGGGTGCGGGTCACTGCTCGCCGGCGTCCTTGTCCGCCTCGGCGGCCTCGTCCTCCAGGACGGGCACGAGCGAGAGCTTGCCGCGCTGGTCGATCTCGGCGATCTCGACCTGGACCTTCTGGCCGACGCCGAGGACGTCCTCGACGTTCTCCACGCGCTTGCCGCCGGCCAGCTTGCGGATCTGCGAGATGTGCAGCAGGCCGTCCTTGCCGGGCAGCAGGGAGACGAAGGCGCCGAAGGTGGTCGTCTTGACGACCGTGCCCAGGTACCGCTCGCCGACCTCGGGCATCGTCGGGTTGGCGATGCCGTTGATCGTGGCGCGGGCGGCCTCGGCGGAGGGGCCGTCGGCCGCGCCGATGTAGATGGTGCCGTCGTCCTCGATGGTGATATCGGCGCCCGTGTCCTCCTGGATCTGGTTGATCATCTTGCCCTTGGGGCCGATGACCTCGCCGATCTTGTCGACAGGGATCTTGACCGTGATGATCCGCGGGGCGTTCGGCGACATCTCGTCGGGGACGTCGATGGCCTCGCTCATCACGTCGAGGATGTGCAGGCGGGCGTCGCGGGCCTGCTTCAGCGCGGCGGCCAGCACGGAGGCGGGGATGCCGTCGAGCTTGGTGTCGAGCTGGAGGGCGGTGACGAACTGCCGGGTGCCGGCGACCTTGAAGTCCATGTCGCCGAAGGCGTCCTCGGCGCCGAGGATGTCGGTGAGGGTGACGTAGTGCGTCTCGCCCTCGATCTCCTGGGAGATCAGGCCCATCGCGATGCCGGCCACGGGCGCCCTCAGCGGCACGCCGGCGTTCAGCAGCGACATCGTCGAGGCGCAGACCGAGCCCATCGAGGTGGAGCCGTTGGAGCCCAGCGCCTCGGAGACCTGCCGGATGGCGTAGGGGAACTCCTCGCGGCTGGGCAGCACCGGGATGAGGGCGCGCTCGGCGAGGGCGCCGTGGCCGATCTCGCGGCGCTTGGGGGAGCCGACGCGGCCGGTCTCGCCGGTGGAGTAGGGCGGGAAGTTGTAGTTGTGCATGTAGCGCTTGCGGGTCACCGGGGAGAGGGTGTCCAGCTGCTGCTCCATGCGCAGCATGTTCAGCGTGGTGACGCCCAGGATCTGGGTCTCGCCGCGCTCGAACAGCGCGGAGCCGTGGACCCGCGGGATCGCCTCGACCTCGGCGGCCAGGGTGCGGATGTCGGTGACGCCGCGGCCGTCGATGCGGACCTTGTCGCGGATGACGCGCTCGCGGACCAGCTCCTTGGTCAGCGACCGGTAGGCGGCGGAGATCTCCTTCTCACGGCCCTCGAACTGCGGCAGGAGCTTTTCGGCGGCGACCGTCTTGACGCGGTCCAGCTCGGCCTCGCGCTCCTGCTTGCCCGCGATGGTCAGCGCCTGGGCCAGCTCGTCGCGGACGGCGGCGTTCAGGGCCTCCAGCACGTCGTCCTGGTAGTCCAGGAAGATCGGGAACTCGCCGGTGGGCTTGGCGGCCTTCGCGGCCAGCTCGGCCTGTGCCTTGCACAGCGCCTTGATGAAGGGCTTGGCGGCCTCCAGGCCCGCGGCGACGACCTCCTCGGTCGGCGCGGTGGCGCCGCCCTTGACCAGCTCGACCGTCCTGTCGGTGGCCTCGGCCTCGACCATCATGATCGCCACGTCGCCGTCGGGCAGGACCCGGCCGGCCACGACCATGTCGAAGACGGCCTCCTCCAGCTCCGTGTGGGTGGGGAAGGCCACCCACTGGCCGCGGATGAGGGCCACGCGGGTGCCGCCGATGGGGCCGGAGAACGGCAGCCCGGCGAGCTGGGTCGAGCAGGAGGCGGCGTTGATGGCGACCACGTCGTAGAGGTGGTCGGGGTTGAGCGCCATGATCGTCTCGACGATCTGGATCTCGTTGCGCAGGCCCTTCTTGAACGAGGGGCGCAGGGGCCGGTCGATCAGCCGGCAGGTGAGGATCGCGTCCTCGGAGGGGCGGCCCTCCCGGCGGAAGAAGGAGCCGGGGATCTTGCCGGCCGCGTACATCCGCTCCTCGACGTCCACCGTCAGGGGGAAGAAGTCGAGCTGGTCCTTGGGGGACTTGGAGACCGTGGTCGCGGACAGGACCATCGTGTCGTCGTCCAGGTAGGCGACCGCGGAGCCGGCGGCCTGGCGCGCCAGGCGGCCCGTCTCGAAGCGGACGGTGCGGCTGCCGAAGGAGCCGTTGTCGATGACGGCTTCGGCGTAGTGGGTCTCGTTCTCCACCGTGGTATATCTCCTCTTCTGCGCCGCGCCCGTTTGGGCGGCGCGGTGGGGGGAGCACCTCCTGACGAGCCGGCCATCGATCGAAGCTCCCGGGAACCGAAGGTTCGCCCGGGGGCCACTACCGAGGACCGGCGACGGTGCAAAAGGCGCCCCGCCTCGTACTTCTTCACTTCCTGTTCCGGGGCGGGCCCGGCTGCGGCCGGTCTCGACGGAGTCGAGTATGCCCGTGGGATCCAGCCTACAAAGGCCCGCGTCCCGGGGCTCGGTGTCCGTCCGTGACGGGGCGGATACACCGAAGGGAGCGACCCGCGCCGCGGGGCGGGCCGCTCCCTCATGGGCGTCTTACCGCGCGCCCGCCGCGCCGCGGCGAATGCCCAGGCGCTCCACCAGGGCGCGGAAGCGCTGGATGTCCTTGCGGGCCAGGTACTGCAGGAGCCGGCGGCGCTGGCCGACGAGCAGCAGCAGGCCGCGGCGGGAGTGGTGGTCGTGCTTATGGGTCTTCAGGTGCTCGGTCAGGTCCGAGATGCGGCGCGAGAGCAGGGCCACCTGGACCTCGGGGGAGCCGGTGTCGCCCTCCTGGGTGGCGAACTCGGCGATGATCTTCTGCTTCGTTGCGGCGTCGAGTGACGACACACGTACTCCTTGATGCTGTCAGGTATCAGCCACCGAGTGCCCCTGGTCTGATCCGCAGGGGAGCTTCCGGAACTCGGGAGGCGGGGTCCGCTGAGCGCTTCCTCCAGAGAATCCGGGGGCGCGTACGCAAACGGCCGCCAGCCAGGCTACCGCAGGAGGCCGCCCCCGGCACAACCGGCCCCCGCGTCAGCCGGTGAGCGAGCGGACCTCGGCGTAGACGTCGAGCGCGGCCAGGCACAGCGGGATCAGGGACAGCAGCACCAGCCCCTCGGCCAGGTCCAGGGCCCGGCCCCAGAACGGCGTCAGCCCGGCGCGGGGAACGATCAGGGCCACGGCGGCCAGGACGCCCGCGCCCGCCGCGAGGGCGGCGGCCAGCCACAGGGTGCGCGCCTCGGCCCCGTCGGCGGGGGCGTCCGCGGCGTACCCGAGGACCAGGAGCGCCAGGGAGAGCAGCCCGGCGGCCAGCAGCACGGCCACCTGGACGGCGTACCGGAACAGGCGTGCACGGGTGAGGAGGGCGAGGGAGGCGGCCAGCGCCAGGAGGCGGCCCCAGCCCTCGCCCGCGGCGCCGAGGACCGCGACGGCGACGGTGGCCACCAGGGCACAGCCGCCGGTCAGGCCCAGCAGCAGCTGGTGCCCGCGGCGGGCGCGGGCGGCGACGGCCGCGGGGTCCACGGGGTCTCCGGCGCCGGCGGCGTCGCGGCCGGGGCCGTCGGTCTGGGGCGGGAGGTAGCCGACGGGGAGCCGGACCAGGCCGGCGGCCAGGCCGGGCAGGAACGCCAGGGCGCCCACGGCCACGGGCAGGCAGACGGCGGCGGCCTGGGCGGGGCGCGCCTCGGTGACGATCGCGCCGAAGGCGGCGAGCGCGCCCAGCGCGGCGGCGCAGGCGCCGGCGGCGAACCAGGCGGAGACCTCGGGAACGGCCGCGGCCAGCGCCGCCGCGACCAGCAGCGCGGCCACGCAGCCCAGCAGCAGCTCCAGGCGGCCCGCCCCGTGCCCGGCGTCCGGGGGCAGCAGGCCCGAGCCGCCGACGAGGGCGTGCGGCAGGGCGGCCAGGCCGAAGGCGACGGCGGCGGCGCGCTCGCCGTACACCCGGGCCCTGACCACCGCCAGGGAGGCCAGGAGCAGGGCCAGCACGCCGGCGAGGACGCCGGGCAGGCCGTGCATGTGGTGCCCGTCCGGCTCGCTCAGCCACAGGGCGGCGGCGGTCAGGGCGCCCAGGGCTCCGGCGCCGGAGAGGCCGGCGGCGGCGAGCATCCTGTCGTCCCAGCGGCGCCGGTCCCCGGCCACCGCCTCGGCGACCGCGTCGGTGACGTCGTCGTGCACCGGCGGGGGCAGCGAGTCCGCGAAGGGCCGCAGCGTGAGGACCTCGCCGTCCAGCACGCGCTGCGCCTCCAGGGTGCGCGAGCCGTCCAGGACGCCGCCGTCGCGGCGCACCAGGTGGTACCCGACGGGGGCGCCGGGGTCGGGCGCGCGCCCTGTCAGGCGCAGGATCTCCGGGTACAGGTCGGCCAGCGGCACGTCGTCGGGCAGGGCCAGGTCGGTGCGGCTGTCCGGTGCGACGACGGTGACCCGGCAGAAGCCGGTGGCCGCGGTGCTCATGCTCACGACACGCCCCCCTCACGGCGATGCACGGATAGCGTCCGTCACCCTACCGGGCGTGGCGCCCGGACTGTCAGCGGCGCTGAGTAAGATCGGCCGCAGCCGGAGGGGTGGCGTTCGCGAACGTGCCGGCGGGCCCTGCTTCTTCGCTGTTCCTCACCGTTCCTCACCGTTCTTCAGTGTTCTTCACTGTCTTCTCTTCAGCGTTCTTCACTGTCCACCGCCGCTCTGGGGGGCTCATGAGCCAGGTCCTGGTGAAACGTCCGCAGCGCATGCTGCCGGCGAAGGTGCCGGACGAGGCCGTGCTGCTCCAGCCGCCTCCCGAGCTGCCGGCCGGGCAGCAGGAGGGCCTGCTGATGCAGATCGTGCCGATGCTCGGCATGGGCTCCTCCGTCGTCTTCTTCTTCATGCCGAACGCGCACCCGTTCATGCGGATCATGGGCATGCTGATGCTGGTGTCCACGGCGAGCATGGTCGTGGCCACGGTCGTGCGGATGCGCCGGGGCAGCCAGGGGCAGATGGCCCGGGTGCGCCGCGGGTACCTGCGCTACCTGGCCGAGACCCGCGCGAGCGTGCGGGAGACGGCGCGGGCGCAGCGGGACTCGCAGCTGTTCCTGCACCCCGCGCCCGAGCAGCTGTGGGCGCTGGTCGCCGAGGGATCGCGGGTGTGGGAGCGCCGCCCGGGCGACGGGGACTTCGGGCAGGTGCGGCTCGGCACCGGCGAGCACGGCCTGGCCACGCCGCTGGTGGGCCCCGAGGCCCCGGCCGCCGACGAGGCGGAGCCGCTGACCGCGGGCGCGGTGCGGCGCTTCGTCGCCACCCACGCCACCGTGCCGGGGCTGCCCGTGGCGGTGTCGCTGCGGGCGTTCTACCGGGTGGCGGTCACGGGCGAGACGGAGACGGCCTACGGCACGGCCCGGGCGCTGGTGGCCTCGCTCGCGGCGCTGCACGCGCCGCAGGATCTGGTGATCGGCGTGGTGACCTCGGAGCGCTCGGCCGCCGCCTGGGAGTGGGCCAAGTGGCTGCCGCACACCCAGCGGGAGGGCCTGGACGGGGCGGGGGCGCGCCGGCTGATAGCGCGGGACGTCGCGGAGGTCGAGGCGGAGCTGGGGGCCGAGGTGCGCGGCCGGGGCCGGTTCGCGGCCGGGGGCAGGCCGGTGCTCGACCAGCCGCACGTGGTGCTGCTGCTGGACGGGGTGCGCGTCCCGCCGCACTCGGCATTCGCCGCGGCGGAGGGCCTTCAGGGCGTGACGATCGTGGAGATGCTGCCGGGGGCGGCCGAGCCCGGAGCGTTCCCCGGCGGGCTGGTGGTGCGCTGCGAGCCGGGCTCGCTGCGGCTTGAGTCCCCGGACGGGTCGGCGTTCCAGGGCGAGCCGGACGTGCTGGCGCCGGAGTCCGCCGAGGCGCTGGCCCGTCAGCTCGCGCCGCTGCGGCTGGCGTTGGCGGCCGACGACTCCGAGCCGCTGCTGGCCGACCTGGGCTTCGCGGACCTGCTCGGCCTGGGCGACCCGGCGGCCATCGAGGTGGCGCGGACCTGGCGGCCCCGCTCCCCCGGCGAGCGGCTGCGGGTCCCGATCGGCGTGGATGAGCAGGGCCAGCCGGTGATGCTCGACCTCAAGGAGGCGGCGCAGGAGGGCATGGGCCCGCACGGGCTGTGCGTCGGGGCGACCGGCTCGGGCAAGTCCGAGCTGCTGCGCACGCTGGTGCTGGGCCTGGCGGTCACCCACACCTCCGAGACGCTGAACTTCGTGCTGGCCGACTTCAAGGGCGGCGCGACCTTCGCGGGGATGGCGGCGCTGCCGCAGGTCTCCGCGGTGATCACCAACCTCGCGGACGACCTGAGCCTGGTCGACCGCATGGGCGACTCCATCCGCGGCGAGCTCCAGCGGCGCCAGGAGCTGCTGCGCGCCGCGGGGAACTACGCCAACCTGCTGGACTACGAGCGGGCGCGGGCTGCGGGGGCCCCGCTGGCGCCGCTGCCCTCGCTGGTCCTGGTCATCGACGAGTTCTCCGAACTGCTCACCGCCAAGCCCGACTTCATCGACATGTTCATCCAGATCGGGCGGATCGGCCGCTCTCTCGGGGTGCACCTGCTGCTGGCCTCGCAGCGCCTGGAGGAGGGCAGGCTGCGCGGCCTGGACACCTACCTCTCCTACCGGATCGGCCTGCGGACGTTCTCGGCCGCCGAGTCGCGGGCGGCCATCGGCACGGCCGACGCCTACCACCTCCCGCAGGTGCCCGGCTCGGGCATCCTGTCGTTCGGCACGGGCGAGATGACCCGCTTCAAGGCCGCCTACGTCTCCGGGCCCTACGAGGAGCCCTCGGCCGCGCCGCGCACCGAGGGGGCGCGGCGGGCGCCGCGCCGGCCGGTGCTCTTCACGGCGGCGCCGGTGCCCTTCCCGGCCGAGGAGGAGTCCCCTCCCCCGCCGCCGGACCCGCGCTCCGCGCTGACGGCGGCCTCCCGGGGCGAGGACCCGCTGGCCGAGACCGTTCTCGACGTGGTCGTGCGGCGCCTGGAGGGCCAGGGCCCGGCCGCGCACCCGGTGTGGCTGCCGCCGCTGGACGCGGCCCCCGACCTGGGCGAGCTGTTGCCCGCGCCGCGGCTGGTGCCCGGCCGGGGCTTCCAGGCGGGCGAGGGCCCCGGCACGCTGGCCGTGCCGCTGGGCGTCGTGGACAAGCCCTTCGAGCAGCGGCGCGAGACGCTGTACCGCGACTTCTCCGGCGCCGGCGGCCACATGATGGTCATCGGCGGCCCGCGGTCGGGGAAGTCCACGCTGCTGCGGACCCTGATCGCCGCCTTCGCGCTGACCCACACCCCGGCCGAGGTGCAGTTCTACGCCCTCGACTTCGGCGGCGGCGGGCTGGCGGCGCTGGCGGAGCTGCCGCACGTCGGCGGGGTCGCCTCCCGGCTGGACCCGGACCGGGTGCGGCGGACGGTCGCGGAGGTGACCGGGGCGCTGGCCCGCCGCGAGGAGCTGTTCCGCCGGCACGGCATCGACTCCATCGGGACCTGGCGGCGGCTGCGGGCCGAGGGACGGCTGCCGGAGGGCGAGGCGGGCGGCGACGTGTTCCTGGTCGTGGACGGCTGGGCCGCGTTCAAGCAGGACTACGAGGGAACGCTCGTGCCGGCCGTCGCCGACCTCGCCGCCCGCGGCCTGGGGTACGGGGTGCACGTGGTAGCCTCGGGCGCCCGGTACTTCGACTTCCTCGGGCCCATCAGGGACCAGCTGGCCAACCGCCTGGAGCTGCGGCTGGGCGACCCGATGGACTCGGAGTTCGACCGGAAGGTCGCCGCCGCCGTGCCCGCCGACGTGCCGGGCCGGGGGCAGACCCCGGAGCGGCTGCACTGGCTGGCCGCGCTGCCGCGGCTCGGCCCGGCCGGGGGCGGGGAGGGCGCGGCCGGGGATCCGGCGGAGGGCACCGCGGCGCTGGTGCGTGCGGTCCGCGAGGGCTGGACCGGCCCGGCGGCGCCCGCGGTGCGGATGCTCCCCGAGCGCCTGGAGGCCGCCGAGCTGCCCAAGGGCGGCGAACGGCCGGAGGCGGGCCTGGCGATCGGGGTCGGCGAGCGGGACCTGAGCCCGGTCTTCCTCGACTTCGACCAGGACCCCTTCCTGTTCGTGTACGGGGAGAGCGAGTCCGGCAAGACGGCCCTGCTGCGGCTGATCATGAAGCAGATCAGCGAGCGGTACACCCCCGAGGAGGCACGGCTGCTGGTGGGCGACTACCGGCGCTCCCTGCTGGGCGCGGTCCCCGAGCGGCACATCGGCACCTACGCCAACGTCGCGCCGAAGCTGACGGCGGACATGAAGGCGGTGCGGCAGTTCATCGAGCAGCGGATGCCCCCGGCCGACATCACCCCGCAGCAGCTGCGGGAGGGCCGCTGGTGGAGCGGGCCGCTGGCGTTCGTGGTGATCGACGACTTCGACCTGGTCGCCGCCGGCGGCTCGCACCCCCTGGCACAGCTCGTGGACGGGCTGCCCTACGCCCGGGACACCGGCATACGGTTCATCGTGGCGCGGAACTCCTCGGGCGCGGCCCGCGCGATGTTCGAGCCGTTCACCCAGCGGGTGCGGGAGCTGGGCACGCAGGGCCTGGTCCTCTCGGGCGACCGGGCCGAGGGCGACCTGTTCCCCGGCGTCCGCCCGCGCAGGCTGCCGCCGGGCCGGGGCACGTTCGTCACGCGCCGGGGCGGCACGCAGCTGATCCAGACGGGCTGGCTGCCGGAGGTGTGAACGCCGCGGGGGCGGCGCCCGCCGGTGCGGACGCCGCCCCCGCGGCGGGGTGTTGACGGGCGCCGGGCTCCGGGCCGGGCGCCTCGTGCCGGGCCGGTCAGGCGCCCATGGCCTGGGCGCCGCGCCGGTCGGCGCTGGAGTAGCCGGCGTTGCCGTCCAGCGCGGTGCGGCCCAGTGCGGCCTGCACGGCGGCCAATTCCTGCACGGCCCTCTCCCAGCGCCGCATCTGGTATAGGAAGGCCTCCTTGGTCTCGGCCTGCCAGCCGGCCGCCGCCCGGTTCACCTCGCCGGCCAGGGCCTCCAGGCGCTCCGAGAGCGTTCCGCTGACGCTGTTGAGGATGCCGGCGGCCTCGCCCACGCCGCCGTAGTTCACACGTGTGACATCGCCCATGACTTCGTTCCTCCCTCAGGGGGTGTGACGGGCCGGGTCAGAAGCCCGGGATGGTCGTGGCCTGGCCGTCCTGCGCGTCCGCGATGCGGGCCAGCCTGGCCACCTGCTCCTGCTCCGTGGCGTCGAAGCCGTCGACGCTCATCTCCAGCAGGTCCGCGATGGTGCCCACGCTCTCGCGCAGCTCGCGCAGGCTCTCCACGGCGCGGGTCTGCAGCGTGTGAGCGCTGGTCCCGGCCTGCCCCACCCACGAGGCGGCGAACGTGTCGCCGGCCGTCGTGGCCTGCGTGCGGACCTGGTCCAGCTCGGTGGTCGCCTCGCGCAGCCGGCCGACCAGGCGCCTCAACTCCGCACTCGTATAGGTGATGCCGCTGCCGGCGGCCGTCTCTTCGGCCATGGTGCCCCTCCTCTGGTGACGTCCTCGGTGAACGTGTGCGCTATCAGGCCCGGATGCCCGGGCGCCGCCGTCTGCGGACCGCCCAGACCACCGTGCCCAGTCCCCCCGCGATGGCCAGGCCCAGCAGGCCGATCCACGGCCAGGAGCCCGAGTCCCCCTCCCCCGTGCCCGCCTGGGGCAGGGGGCTTCCGGACGGCTCCGCGTCCGGGCTCTCCGGCCGGGGCGCCGGAGTCGCCGGCGGGTCGAGCCCCGCCTCGTAGTCCGCGAACAGCGGGCTGACATCCGGTTCCCCCGGGTCCCCCTCGCCGTCCAGAATGACCCGGTCCGGCCGGACCATGCCGTAGCCGGTCTCATCGTCCCGCTCCGCGCCGTCCGGCCGCTCGGCCGTCTCCAACAGCGCCCGCAGCACCTGATTCTTCGTCCACTCCGGATGCGCGGACCACACGAGCGCGGCCGAGGCCGAGACGAGGGCGCTGGCGGCGCTCGTACCGCCGGGAGCAGTGGGGCAGAGCTCTCCGTCGGGCCAGTCGCAGTAGACGGGGATGTCGCTGCCGGGTGCGGCCACCATCACGCGGGAGCCTGCATTCGAATAGGTGAGGCGTCGTGCGTCCTCGTCGGTCGCGGCGACACCGACAACGCCTGGCCGGTCGGCCGCGAACGAAACGTCTTCGACGGTCCCCTGGTTGCCCACGGCCGCGAAGATCAACACTCCCTGGCGCGCCGCTTCGGCAACTGCGGCGTCCATCTCAGGGCTGCTCCCTGGTGCAAACCCTGGAGTCACGGCGATGTTGATGACCCTCGCGCCCTGCTCGACGGCGTACTCGATGCCCTGGGCCATGGCGAGGTCGCCACCGAAGGTGAGTGTCTCACTGTCCGTCATCATGCGGACGGGCAGAATGGACACTCCCGGCGCCAGCCCTCGCACGCCGTTCCCTGCCCCGCTCCCCGCGATCAGCCCTGCCATCGTCGTTCCGTGACCTTCGATATCGACGTGGGCGCCCTGCGCCCCCGCCGTGAGGTCCGTCCCCTCCAGGACTCGCCCGGCGAGTTCCGGCCGTGACGCGTCCACGCCGCTGTCGATGACGGCGACGGTCACGCCCTCGCCCCGGGTCTCCTGCCAGATCTCCTCGGCCCGGAGCGTTTCCAGATACCAGGGCCGGTCCTCAACGTCCGCGTGGGCGCCGGGCGTTGCCAGGCCGAGCCAGCCGAGGGCGCAGGCCAGCACAACGGCCAGCACCCGGGCAACCGACCGTGCCGGACGCCTTGTTGGATCAGTCATTCCGCTCCCCGCTGCGGCCCGTCTCATCCCCGGTCCGTTTCCGCCGACGGCGGGAGCGGCCCGCCCCTCCCCGCGCACCCTCGGGGCGCGGCTCCAGGACGGCTCGGCCGAACTGGCCACCCCCAGCAGCGGAACTGACGCGCTCCACGGGCGGCCGTGCCTGTTCCTGACGGGGCAGCAGCGTACCGGGCCCCTGCGGCGAACCCACCGCCCGGCCCAACGGAGAGGCGGAACCCTCCTGACGGCCGGGCGCCGGGCTCGCCGGGACGCTGGGCGTCCCGCCGCCGATCACCACGCCACGCGGCAGGACATGCTCCGGCCCCCGCGGCACGGGCCGCCCACCCGACACCGGCGGCGCCGCCTGCACCGCCGGGGACGGCCCGCCCACCCGCGAGGGCCCCCCGGCCAGCGGCGGCCTGCCCACCGGCGTGGTCCCTCCCGCGGCACCGGCAGGCGGACGCACCGAACCGGCAGCCGTGGTGTCGTGGAGTCCCTGCGGGACCGCAAAGGTCCTGTTCGGCGGCACGGTGGGAGCGCCCGTTGCCCGTGGCGGGACGGGCGCCGGCCCTCGTCCGAGTGTTCCCGGCCCGCCCTGCCTTCCGCCCGCCGGCGGCCCGGACACCGGCGGCACACCAGGAAGCCCCACCGGGAAGCTGGGGCCTGAGGGGGCCCGGGTGCCGGCAGGGGCGGGCTCGCCCGCCGGACGCTGCGGGGTGACGATCTCCGGCGGCGCGACCGAGTCGAGCGACGTCTGGATCAAATGGTCGGGCTGAGGCGCGAGCGGCGGGGAGGGGCGGTCCGTGGGCATCACCGTTCCGGCCCTGCGCCCCGTCTCGTCTTCCGAGGAGGGGGGCGGGGATGCGGCGACGCCTGCGACGACTTCTCCGCCGCCCGGGCCCTCGGTGACCGAACGGGCCGTCAGCGGGGCGTCACTGGCGGGAGGGCCGGATTCCGGCAGTTCTCCGTCGTGCGGTCGGGTCAGAGGCTGGAAGCGCGGCTCCTCCGCCGTCTCCATGCGTTCGGCCGCCGCGTTGTAGTTCGAGGACAGGCGCTCCAGGACGCGGATCGCCTCCTGGCGGGCGTAGCCGTTTGCGTCCTCGGTGACGACCTCGGTGAGGGCCTCTCCGAGGGAGCCGCGCAGCTCGGGGAGCTGTCCCGGCGGGGGCATCGTGCGCTGCGCCTCCGCGAGGGCCTGGCCGGCCTGCTGGAGTCCTTGGACGACGGCGGCGCCGTAGTTGCGCAGCCGCGCGGACTCCTCGCGGAAGTGGCTCGCCCAGGCGCGGAAGCTGTCGGCCGACTCGCCCTCCCACTCCACGGCCATCAGGCGCTCGTGAACCTCACGTCCCGTCTCGGCCAGCAGGGGCAGCAGCCCGGCGATCAACTCCCCCTGGTGAAGCGCCCAGTCGGGGCGGCCGGAGGCGACCAGGGCCGAGAGCTGTTCGTGCGTCATCCCCTCGAACTCGCTCATCCCTCACCCCTCCGAGGCATGTAGCCGGGCAGGATGGGCCCCACCGCGGGCGGAGGGGCGTACAACTCCTCGAACTGGGCGGTGATTTCGCCGAGGCGGCGGCGCTGCTCCTCCTCGACGTTCTGGTAGCCGCGGGCCGAAATCGCGGTGGCGATCTCCACCAGCTCGATGGCCTGCTGCTGAAGGTCCATCAGGGCAACCAGCCGCTGCCGCGCCAAGAAGGCGATGTTGCTGAGCCGTTGGGAAGCCGTGAAGGCCCCGCCGTGCATGTCCGGCAGGTAGCCCAGCCCCTGTACACGGAAGGAGTAGTTCCCCTCGGACTCGAAGGCCTCCCTGATCTGCGACAGCCGGTTCCGCAGGTCGTTCAGTGCCTGGTCGGAGACGACCAGGTCCGGCCGTGAGCCGGGCGTGTCCTGAGCGTTCGTCACCGCGCCCCTCCCTTCCCGAATGACCGATACCCCCCCGGGAATCCCCGTCATCATACGGCGCCGGTCACTCACCGGTGCAAGGTGTTACGTTCCGCACCGGTGCGTATGGTCGCTCACCGGGCCGGGCGGCGGCGGCGCGCGTCGCGCAGGACCAGGGCCGTTCCGGTCAGAACGGCCGTCAGGACGGCGCCGGAGAGCAGGACGAGGCGGCCCAGGCGGCGGTCCCGGTCGGCGTGCGTCTCGCCTTCCGCGAGGGCGGGAACGTCCGGGGCGGGCGCGGGCGCGGGGCCCTCGTCGGGGACGGGCCGGTCGGGCGGGGTGCCCGCGTCCTCGGTGAGGGCGCGCACCGGGTCCACGACGCCCCAGCCGAGGTAGGGGTCGGGGCCGGGGACGGCACGCTCGGCGGTCTGCCGCAGGTGCGCGCTGACCTGCTCGGCCGTCCAGTCGGGGTGCTCGGCGCGGACGAGGGCGGCGACGCCGGAGACGAACGGGGCGGCGAAGCTGGTGCCGTGGTCCACGCACTGGCCGCCGCCGGGGACGGTGGAGACCATGTCGACGCCGGGGGCGGCGATGTCCACGAACTCGCCGGACTGGGAGAAGGAGGCGCGCTCGTTGTTGCGGTCGGAGGCGGCGACGGCCAGGACGCCTTCGTACGCGGCCGGGTAGGTGGCCCGGCGGCGGCCGTCGGCGCCCTCGTTGCCCGCCGAGGCGACGATGAGGACGTCCCGGTCCACAGCCCGGTCGACGGCGGCCCGCAGGCCGGAGTCGTCGGGCAGGGGCTCGGTGGTGTCCTGGGAGATGTTGATCACATCCGCTCCCTGGGCGACGGCCAGGTCGATGGCCTGGATGAGGCCGGCGACGTCGCCGTTGCCCTCGGAGTCGGTCTGGCGGATCGGGAGGATGGCGGCCGCGGGCGCCAGGCCCACGAAGCCGGTGGCGGGGTGCTCGCGGGCGGCGATGATGCCGGCGACGCGGGTGCCGTGGCCGAGCGGGTCGACGGTCGGGCCGCCGCCCTCCTCGCCGGTGACATCGGCGCCCGCGCCGGGGGGAACGGCCTCGGCCAGCTGCGGGTTGCGGGTGTCCACGCCGCTGTCGATGACGGCGACCGTGACCTCCTCGCCGCGCGTCTCCTGCCAGAGCCGGTCGAGCAGCACGCGCTGCAGGGACCACGGGCGTTCCGCTATGGGCTGGGCCGGGAAGGTGCACGGGGCGCCGACGGCCCGCGCCTCGGGGGCGCCGAGCAGGAGGGCCGGGAGGGTGCCAACGGCCGCGAGCAGCAAGGCCGGGGCGCGGCGGGGGCCGGTCATGAGCCCTGGGGCTGCCGGGCCCCGGTGGTGTTCAGGCGCGGCCCGGCCGGCAGGAACTGCGACCACTGGGCGGGCACGGGCACGGGCGTCACCTCGCCGTAGCCGAGCCGCGTCCGCGCCTGGCCCTCCCCGCCGGCACCCTCCCCGCCGCCGTCCTCCCCGCCGCCGTTCTCCCCGTCCGTGCCCTCCCCGCCGGTGTCCTGCACGGCGTACCGCAGGCCGGTGTCGGTGACGAGGAACACGCTGCCGGAGGCGGCCTGTTCGCCCTGGACCTGGCGGTAGAGCAGGCCGCTGCCGGGGGTGACGTAGGCGCTGGCGGAGCCGGAGGCGGTGGCGGCCGGGTTGTCCGCGCCGGCCCAGGCGGTGACCTCGGCGCGGCCGGTGTCCCCGTCCACGGAGAGCAGGACGGAGCAGACGGTGTCGGTGCGGCCGTGGTTGACCTGGGCGACGCGGGCGGAGGGCCAGTCGGCGGCCGTGGGCGAGTCGTCCCCGGGCGGGGAGGGAACGAAGTCCTGTGCGCCGACCGGAAGCGGCTCGCCGGCCTGGCCGAGCGGCGCCGTGGCGGGGCTGTTGGCGATCAGGTAGGCCGTGAACGGGGTGATGGGCACGACCCGTCCGGGAAGGACGAGGTAGTGCTGGGTGCCGTTGCCGGAGGGCGCCTCCAGCACGGTGCCGATCAGCGCGGCCTCGGGACGCAGGCCGGGCACCTGGGCGGGGGTGCCCACGCCCGCCGGGAGTTCGGGGAAGTCCAGCGGCGAGCCGTCGGCGAAGGTCGCCAGCCAGTCCTCGCCCACGGGCTGCGGCGCGCCGCCGCGGGTGAGCAGCCGCCGCAGCAGGTCGGCCTCGGCCGAGGTGTCGCCCGCGAAGCGGTACTTGGTGCCGCCGCCGTCGACCAGGTACTCGGCGGCGTCGGGGCCGGTGGAGCGGACGTACAGGACGTCGCCGCCGGTCAGCCGCCCGGCGCCCTCCACGCGCCCGGCGTCGCGTTCGGCCAGGACGAACGCGGCCTGCCGCACGTCCGCCGCTCCCCCGGCGCCCGGCTGCTGGCAGACGGCCCAGCGCTTGGGCTCGGCGGCCTCCTCCGCCGCGGGCAGCCGGTCGGGGGCGTAGGGGATGCCGAGGGTCGGGCCGCGCGGGACGCGCCCGCTGTCCAGCTCGTCCTCGTCCACGCTGACGATGTCCAGCTCGTCGGTGTCCTGGAGCAGCAGGCGGGCGGAGGAGAGGTTGAGGACGGGGTGCAACTGGCGCCGCCCGCCGGTCTCCAGGACCACGTAGCGGGTGGTGGACTCGCTGCCGATGATGACGTGGCGGCCGGGGGCGTCCCAGTCCTCGGGCACGGAGGGGCGGAACATGCCCCAGGCGCCGAACACCGCGAGGATCAGCCCGCCGACCACCATGCCGGGCAGCAGGGAGCGCAGCGGGCGGGGCGCGTCCTCGGCGTCGGGCGTCGCGGGCCCGGGCCGCAGGAACGCGGCCAGGGTGCGGCGCCGGGCGAACGTGAACGCGTTCAGCTCGTCCTTCCGCGATGCCATGGGCGATCGGTCCCCCCAGGTGTCTGTGATCGGCCGGCACGTCAGCCTCTACTATGCCGTGGACATCTCATCACGGTGAGAGGGGGGCAACGCATGGTGACGGCTGCGGGAACGCGGCCCGCGGGGCGCCCGGGCTCGGTGGTGCCCAGGGCGCTGCGCGGGGCCGGTCCCGGGCTGCCGCTGGGGCCGCTGGTGGGGCTCCAGGCCGCGGGCGGGCTGGCCGCGGTGGCGGCGGCCACGGGCAGTTGGGTGCCGGGCGCGCTGGCCGTCGTGCCGGCGGCGCTGCTGCCCCCGGCGGTCGCGGCCTGGCTGCGGGGCGAGTCGCTGCCCGGGCTGCTGGCCGCGCGGCGGGCGCTGGACCGCCGCAGGCGGGCGGCGGCACGGCCGCTGCCGCCGGGCACGGACCCGCTGTTCGCGCTGGCCGCCGAGTGCCACCCGGGCCTGGTGGGCCACGCCTTCGAGGCGGGGGGCGGCCCGGGGGGCCGGGCGCGGCGCGAGGCCGGGATGGTGGAGGACGACGGCCGGCTGACGGCCGTCCTGCGCGTGGAGGCGGCCCTGGGACCGCTGCAACCGGGCCTGGCGGCTCGGCCGTTGCCGCTCTCGTTGCTCAACGACGCGCTGGAGGTGGACGGGATCGCGCTGGAGTCCGCGCAGTGCGTGCAGTACACGCAGCCGGCGCCCGCGCCCTCGTTGCCCGAGCGGTCGGTGGCGGGCACGAGTTACGCGCTGCTCCAGGAGGGCGGGGCGGTGCCGGCGCTGCGGCTGACGTGGGTGGCGCTGCGGCTGGACCCGGAGCTGTGCCCGGCGGCCGTGGCCGCGCGGGGCGGCGGCCGGGCGGGGGCGCAGCGCGCGCTGATGCGGGCGGCGGACCACCTGGCGAGCCGGCTGACGGGGGCGGGCTTCCGGGCGACGGTGCTCTCCCAGGCCGAGATGTACGCGGCGGTGGCGGCCTGCGCGGGCTCGGACCCGGCGGCGACCACGCTGATCGGGCAGGGGGACGGCGGACGGCCGCGCCGGACGGCCGAGGACGCCAGGACGTGGAGCTGCGACGGGCGCCGGCACGAGACGTTCCGGGTGGCGCGCTGGCCGGCGCTCGGAGCCGGGAGAACGCCCCTGGCCGGGCTGGTCGCGCTGCTGACCTCGGCGCCGGGTGCGGGGGGGCCGGGGCTCGCGGGGCCGGCGCCGTTCGCGACGACGTTCGCGCTGCGGCTGCGGCGGCACGGCTCCGAAGGGGTGGCGCTGAGCGGGCACCTGCGGGTCACCGGCCGGGACGAGGCGGAGCTGCGGGCGGCCGGGGAGCGGGTGCGGCAGGCGGCGCGGGCCGCGCGGGTCAAGCTGGCGCGGATGGAGCGTCGGCAGCTCCCGGGCGTTCAGGCGACGCTGCCGCTGGGAGGCGAGCCGTGAGGAACGGGAACGGGGACTGGCACGCGCTGTCCGCGGGCGACCTGGAGGAGCTGGCGCTGCCGGCGGGCGACGACGGGATCATCGTGGGGCTGGACAGCAGGTCGCGGCCCGCGGTGCTGGGCATCCACCACCCGGCGCCCTACGACATCGTGCTGATCGGCGGGCTGTGGGCGGCGCAGGTGCTGGCGCTGCGGGCCGTGGCCACGGGGGCGCGGGTGGCCGTGGAGACCGGCCGGCCGCGGCTGTGGACGCGGCTGGCGCAGGCGGCGAACGGCGGCGTTGAGTGCATGACGCTGCACGAGGTGGGCCGGGTGCCGCCGCTGGGCGCGACGCTGGGCAGCACGGTGCTGGTGGTCCGCGACTGCGGGGCCAGGCCGCCGCGGGGGCGGGTCGCCTCGGCGGCGTGGCAGCCGGTGCTGACGCTGCTGCCCTACCTCGGGCCGGCGGCGCCGCGGCTGCTGGAGCGGGCGGCCCTGGTGGGGGTGCAGCGGGTCTCGCCGGACGAGGCCGGGCCCGTGGGGCGGCTGCTGGCCCTGCCCGCGCTCCAGGCGGAGGCACTGCCGACGCTCGCGGAGAACGCCACACTCTGGTGCACCCGCACCTCGCGGCTGCTGGTGCGCACCGTGCCCACGGAGAGCGAGACGGGCCTGCTGGGGATGCCCAGCCGGCTGGACCCGGCGGGCTAGCGCCTGTCCGCCGGCGGGGGCTCGGGCCGGGCCCGGGTGGCGTTCCGAACGCTTATGCTGCTGCCGTGACTTCGACACAGCAGGGGCTCACCCCTCGCCAGGCCCGTCGGCTGCGGATGGGCATCGCCGGCATGGCGATGGCGGCGATGGCGGTCGTTCTCGTCCTTCAGCTGGGAGACGGCTCGTCCCTGCGGTCGATCGGCCTGTACGGGGCCGCTTTCATCCTCTCGGGGGCCGTCATCGAGATGAGCCGGCGGGGGCGGACGCGGCTGGGGATGGCCGTGCTGGTGACCGGCTTCGTGCTGCTGCTCGGTGCCGACTGGTGGCTGCGCGCGGTCTGAGTGGCCGCTCCCCTCATCTTCCGCTCCCCCACTGCCTCTTCCGGACGCCGATGACAGTGCGCTGCGCTACGCTCACGGCACGGTGAACGGCCATGGTCGCTCATGCGCCGCGCCGACGTGCCGACCACGAGGGAAGTTTGGGGAGGAGCTGGCGCCGATGGCAGCTACGGAGACTCCGGAGGAGATCGCGGCCCGCAAGGAGCGCGAGAAGAACGAGCTGTACGCGCTGGACATTTCGGGCGTCGAATGGCTGAGCGCGCCCGGCGGTCCCGAGGACGAGAAGGTGGAGATCGCGTACCTGCCCGGCGGCGGCGTCGGCATGCGGAACTCCAAGGACCCCGACACCGTGCTCCGCTTCACCGCGGCGGAGTGGGAGGCGTTCGTCCTCGGCGCCAGGGACGGGGAGTTCGACATCGAGTAGCCGACCGCCGCGCACGGCCGCCCCGCCCGGCGGTCCCCGCGCCGCCGTGGGCGTTCCTTCCGCACAGCGGGAACGCCCGGGGCGCGGCGGGTGGGCGCGTTCCGGGGGCCGTCGCGGCAGGTCGCCGCGACGGCGGGGGCGGGCCAGGGGGAGGGCTAGGGCAGTTCACGCTCGGCCACTAGGGTGAGGGAGAGCGCGGCCGGGCGCCCGGGTGTGGGCCGGGGCCGCGCTGGGGAACCGCCCGGGGGACCCAGGCCGTCATCCGCATGACGGCGGGGGACGCGGATTCGGGCAGCAGAGGCAGCAGCGGGAGGCGTCGTGAACAGCGATCGGGACGGAGTTCGTAGCGCGGAGGAGACCTCCGCGGGCGAACACCCCGATGACGAGCTCCTTGAGGAGGAGTCGGAGACCACGGGGCAGTTCACCGTCGACTACACGCCGCCCGCGTGGTACTCGGGCGGCGGCACGGCGGGCGGCAGCCCGGCCGCCGCGCCCCCGGCTCCGGCGCCCGCTGCCGCGCCCACTCCCGCACCGGCGCCCGTTCCAGCGGCTCCGCCCGTGCCGCCCGCTCCCCCGGCCGCCGCCCCGGAGCCTCCCGCCGCCGACCCCAGGACGCCGGCCCCCGGCGACCTCGGCGGCGACACGATGCGCTTCTCGCCCGCGGCCCCGCAGGCGCCCGCGCCCGCGCAGGAGGCCCCCGCGCCCCCGGCCGGGCCGCCGCCGGCCGTGGGTCCGCCCCCGGTGGTCGGCCCGCCGCCGGCCGCCCCGGCCCCG
>NZ_JAVREN010000064.1:0-27412 GCF_031845405.1 Streptomyces boetiae | reverse complement strand
GGGCGGGGCCCGCGCCCCGGGGGGGGCGGCGCGGGCCCCCCCACCCCCGGGCACCTGGCGCTGCGCGGGGCTGTCCCCCTGATTCCCTTCCCCTCCAGGCACCGGAGCCCGGGCCCTCTGGCCTGCCTGCGGCGGCGCCCCCGGGCTTCTGGCCTCGGAGCCGCGCCCCGAGCCCCTTTCCCTCCGGGCGCTGGGCCCCCCGGGGCCTCTGGTCTGCCGGGGCTTCGCCCCTGGGTGCTCTGCGGGGCTGGGCCCCGCGGGTCCCCGTGGGGGCGGTCACCGCTGGGAGCGGAAGGTGCGGCGGTAGGCGGAGGGGGAGACGCCGAGGGTGGACTGGAAGTGCTGGCGGAGGGAGGCGGCCGTGCCGAAGCCGGTGTGGTCGGCGATGCGGTCGATGGGGAGGTCGGCCGTTTCCAGGAGGTGGCGGGCGCGTTCGATGCGCTGGCGGGTCAGCCAGCGCTGAGGCGACATCCCCGTCTCCTCCCGGAAGCGGCGGGTGAACGTCCGCACGCTCATCGACTCGCGCTCCGCGAGCTGCCGCAGCGTCAGCGGCTCCCCGAGCCGGTCCAGGGCCCAGGCCCGCGCCCGTCCCGTGGAGTGCAGGCGCGGCTCGGGGACGGGCAGTTCGATGTACTGGGCCTGCCCGCCGTCCCGGTGCGGCGGGACGACCGTGCGGCGGGCCACCGCGTTGGCCGCGGCCGAGCCGAAGTCCTGGCGCACCAGGTGCAGGCACAGGTCGATGCCCGAGGCGACCCCCGCCGAGGTGAGCACGTCCCCGTCCTCGGTGTAGAGGATGTCCGGGTCGAGCCGCACCCGCGGGAAGAGCGCGCGGAAGTGGTCGCAGTGCGCCCAGTGCGTCGTGGCCCGGCGCCCGTCCAGCAGGCCGGCGGCGGCCAGCACGTAGGCGCCCGTGCAGATCGAGGCGATCCGGGCGCCCGGCCGGATGCGGGCCAGGGCCTCGGCCAGGGGCGCGGGCAGCCGGCCCTCGGTGTACGTCTCGTCCGACTCGTGCGAGGCCGGAACGATCACGGTGTCCGCCTCCGCCAGCGCCTCGGGGCCGTGGGGGACGTTCACCGTGAAGTCGGCGTTGGTGCGCACCGGTCCGGGGTCGGTCGTGCAGGTCACCACCTCGTACAGCGGCGTGCGGTCCGCCGCGGCGGCCAGCCCCAGGATGCGGTGGGCTATGCCGACCTCGATCGGCAGCAGGCCGTGGCGGACCAGCACGGCGACGCGGTGGCGGCCGGTCGTCCGGAAGACGGGCGAGACGGGCGAGGCCGGGGCGGCGGATGAGGGCGGGGCGGGCGGCGGGGGAAGGGCCATGGCCCGATCCTTGCACATCGTGGCCATCGGGCCACTCGTCCGGGCGGATCATCACACGGGAGCATCCCTGGGTGACCTCGACCGTTCCCTCCTCCCGCCTCCTGAGCCCCCGTCCCGGCCGCCGCCCGCCCCGCGTGCACCCCGCCTGGTGGGCCGCGGCGGTGGCGTTCGTCGCCCTGGTCGGCGCCGCCGGCTTCCGCGCCGCGCCCGGCGTGCTGATCGACCCGCTGCACGAGGAGTTCGGCTGGTCCCGGGGCAGCATCTCCGCGGCCGTCTCCGTCAACCTCGTCCTCTACGGCCTCACCGCCCCCTTCGCCACCGCGCTGATGGAGCGCTACGGCGTGCGCCGCGTCGTCTGCGGCGCCCTGGTGCTGATCTCCGCCGGGAGCGGGCTGACCGTCTTCATGAACAGCCAGTGGCAGCTCCTGCTCTGCTGGGGCGTCCTGGTCGGCCTCGGCTCAGGATCGATGGCGATGGCCTTCGCGGGAACGATCGCCACCCGCTGGTTCGAGGCCAGGCGCGGTCTGGTCACCGGCATCCTCACCGCCGGCAGCGCCGCCGGGAACCTCGTCTTCCTGCCCCTCGTCGCCCTGCTCGCCGAGGGCCCCGGCTGGCGGGCCGCCGCGGTGGCCGTCGCGCTGAGCGCCCTGGCCGTGGTGCCGGTGGTGATCTGGCGGCTGCGCGACCGGCCCGAGGACCTGGGCGTCCTGCCCTACGGCGCGGGCCCGGCCTACGAGACCCCCGCCCCGCCGCCGCCCGGCGCGGCCCGGCGGACGCTGGCCGTTCTGCGCGACGCCTCGCGCGGGGGCGCGTTCTGGCTGCTGGCAGGGACGTTCGCGATCTGCGGCGCCTCCACCAACGGCCTGATCGGGACCCACTTCGTGCCCGGCGCGCACGACCACGGGATGCCGGTGCCGGTGGCGGCCTCGCTGCTGGCGGTGATCGGCATCTTCGACCTGGCCGGAACGGTCGCCTCCGGCTGGCTGACCGACCGCTACGACGCCCGCCGCCTGCTCGCGGTGTACTACGGCCTGCGCGGGCTGTCGTTGCTCCTGCTGCCCTCGCTGCTGGCCGAGTCCGTGCACCCGCCGATGCTGCTCTTCGTGATCTTCTACGGCCTGGACTGGGTGGCCACGGTGCCGCCGACGCTGGCGCTGTGCCGGGAGCACTTCGGCGCGGACGGCGGGGTGGTCTTCGGGTGGGTGCTGGCCTCGCACCAACTCGGCGCGGCGGCGGTCGCCTACGGGGCGGGCGCGATACGGGACGCCACCGGCTCCTACGACCTGGCGTGGTCCTCGGCGGGGGTGCTGTGCGTGGCCGCCGCGGTGCTGGTGATGGTCATCCGCCGCGCTCCGGCCCTGCCGGGCCGGATGACCGCGGCGGCCTGAGCGGGCGCTGCCGAGCCCGGACCCGGCCCGGCGGGTGCTGTGGCCACCGGCGCGCCGGGCGCGCGACCCGCGCGAGGCGGGTGCGATGCGCCCCCGCCGTCCCCGGCACGGGCCGGGACAGCCGGCCCGCGGGGACGTACGGCCGGGTCTGGGGGGCGGCGCCGGGGCCGCGCGGGACGGCACACCCCGCCCGGGCAGGGGCGGCCCGCGCCCGGCCCTCCGGCGGGCGGAGTCCGGGCGGCGCGGGTGCCCGTGGCACGGAAACGGCGCGCGCCGCCCCGGACGTGGGGCAGGGCGGCGCGCGCCGTCCTCGCCTGCGGTGGCGTCGGCCGGGGGCCGTCAGCTCTGGCGGGCCGCGTTCCTGCGGCGCAGGGCCAGATAGCCGCCGGCGGCCAGCAGCAGCGCGGCGCCCGCGCCGAGGGCCGCGACGGGCGTCGAGGACCCGGTCTCGGCCAGGTCGCCGCCGGAGTCGCCCCCGGCCTCGCCGCCGCTCTCCCCGCCGGACGCGGCCATGCCCTCCTCGCCGGAGGCGGCCTCGCCCCCGGTGGTGCCGCTCGTGCCCGTGGTGCCCGTGGTCTCCTCGCCGCCGGTGACGGCGGCGCTCTCCTCGCCGCCGGTGGTCCCGGTGGTCCCGGTGGTCTCCTCGCCGCCGGTCGTGCCGGTGGTCCCGGTGGTCTCCTCGCCGCCGGTCGTGCCGGAGGTGCCCTCCTCGGTGGCCGGGCAGGTGTGCGAGAGGCGGAAGTCGACCGGCTCGCCCTCCACGGTCGCGCTCGCCTCGACCAGCGTCGCGCCGGGCTCGGAGGCGACGTAGGCGTGCTTATCCGTCGGCGGCCCGAACTCGGTGACGACCTGCTCGCCGCCCGGCTCGAAGGTCACGCGCAGCTCGACGAACGTCGTGCTGTTCCCCGGCAGCACGAAGTGCCAGCCGTCGAGGTCCGCGGCTATGGGCGGGCAGGTCTCGTGGGCGAACTCGGGGTCGTCGGCCGTGATCGGCGGGTCCTGGTGGAGCCCCACCTCGTTCTCGGTGGCGAGGGCGGGGGAGGCTCCGGCGATCAGCAGCGCCGCCGCGGCGCCTGCCGCGCCGACGAGTCTCAGGGTGCGCATGGTGTCCTCAATCTGATGTGCGGAAGGAGGGGTTCCGGTGAAAGGGCGGGGGGCCGGGCCAGGATCGTGGTCCCGGCCCGGCCCCACAAGGAGGAAACCTCCCCATCCGTCACCGCGCGCCCGCGATGCCCGGAAGGCCGCCGATAACGATCCGGGCACCCCGGCGGCGACCCCGCGGCGCTCAGCCGTTGAAGGCGCTCTGCGCCCGCTCCAGACCCTGGGTGACCAGGGCCTCCACCGCGTCGGCGGCGCGGTCGACGAAGTAGTCCAGCTCCTTGCGTTCCGCCGCCGAGAAGTCCCGCAGCACGTACGTCGCCACGTCCATCCGGCCCGGCGGGCGGCCGACGCCGAAGCGGACGCGGTAGTAGTCCCGGCCGAGGGCGGCGGTGAGGGACTTCAGGCCGTTGTGGCCGTTGTCCCCGCCGCCGCGCTTCAGGCGCAGCACGCCGTAGCCGATGTCCAGCTCGTCGTGGACGACGACCAGGCGCTCCGGTGGCACCTTGTAGAAGCCGGCCAGGGCCGAGACCGGGCCGCCCGAGAGGTTCATGTACGACAGGGGCTTGGCCAGCACCACGCGCGGCGCGTCGGTGCCCGGGGCGCCCAGGCGCCCTTCGAGCACCGAGGCGCGCGCCTTGTGCGTGCGGAAGGTGCCCCCGATCCGCTCGGCGAGCAGGTCGGCGACGAGGAAGCCGACGTTGTGCCGGTTTCCCGCGTACTGCGGCCCGGGGTTGCCGAGGCCGGCGATCAGCCAGGGTTCGTCCACGCGCGCACCTTCTCCCGTCGCTCTCGGCGGCCCGGGTCCGGGGGCCTCAGGCCCCGGACCCCTCCTCGGCGGACTCCGCGGCCTCGCCGCCCTCGGGCGCCTCGGCCGACGGCTCCTCGCCCTGCGGCTGGACGACCTGGATCACGATCTCCTCGCCGTCCACGGCCAGCGTCGTGCCGGACGGCAGCGGGATGTCCTTGGCCAGCACGGAGGCGCCGGTCTCCAGGCCCTCGACGGAGACGGTCACCGACTCGGGGATGTGCGTGGCCTCGGCCTCGACGGGCAGGGTGTTGAGCACGTGCTCCAGCAGGCCGGCGCCGGGGGCCAGTTCGCCCTCGGTCAGAACCGGGATCTCGACGGTGACCTTCTCGCCGCGCTTGACGATGATCAGGTCGATGTGGACCAGGAAGCCGCGGATCGCCTCGCGCTGCACGGCCTTGGGGATCACCAGCTCCTCGCGGCCCTCGACGTCCAGCGTGATCAGGACGTTCGGGGTCTTCAGCGCCAGCATGGTCTCGTGCCCCGGCAGGGTCACGTGGACCGGGTCGGTGCCGTGGCCGTAGATGACGGCGGGAACCTTGCCCACCGCGCGGATGCGCCGCGAGGCACCCTTGCCGAACTCCTTGCGGATCTCCGCGCTGATCTTGACGTCGGCCATGGCCGCACTCCTCCTGGGGACCGGAAAACGAACACGTCACCCGGCCAGGAGCCCTCACCAGCACGTCGATAACGGACCGACCCCTTCCCGGGGCCCTCCCTCGCCGAGCAACCCGCCGAGTCTAACCCGGCGCGGCGGCCCGGCGGCGCCGATGCGCATCACCGGGATGGCGGAGGGGGCTGCGCCCCATGCACCCGGTCGGACTGCCGCAGGGCCGGACAGGCACCGGGCGGCTAGGCTGACCGCCAAGAGGAAAGGGGGATGGTGTGCTGCTCCGGTTCCGTACGGCAAACGTTCGGTCACTGCGCGGCGAGCAGGAGCTGTCCTTCGTGGCGACCGGTGACGAGCCGGGGACGGTGACACGCGAGGTGCGGCTCGCAGGCGAGCGCACCGTTCGCGTTTTTCCCCTCGCCGGGATCTTCGGCGCCAACGCCTCCGGCAAGTCCAACGTGCTGGCCGCGCTCGTCACCATGCGCAGGGCCGTTCTCAATTCCTACGCCCAATGGGCCTCCTACGAGGGCATCCCCCGGGACCCCTTCGCCCTGGACGCCAAGGAGCAGGCCGAACCCAGCTTCTTCGAAACGGACTTCGTGATCGACGCCGTGCGGTGGACGTACGGATTCGAGCTGGACGACAACCGAGTGACGGCCGAGTGGCTGCACGCCTACCCCCGGGGCCACCGGCAGGTGTGGTTCGACCGCGACGCCGCTCGCGCCGACCCCTACGAGTGGCCCGGCTCCCGGGTCAAGGACCGCGCCCAGCTGGCCCGCCGCACCCGGCCGAACGCCCTGCTGCTCTCCACCGCCGGCACCGACAACCACCCCCAGCTCTCCCCTCTCTTCCACTGGTTCCGGCGCAACCTCTGGCTCATCAACCCCGAACGCGAGCGCGCCGAGCGCGAGCAGTTCACCACGCGCGAGCTGTCGGGGAGCCGAGCACGCCGCATCAACGAGCTGCTGCGAGTCGCTGACCTAGGGATCACCGGCGCGGAGGTCGTTCAGGAGGGCAAGGGACGCGCCACGGTACGGCTCACCCACCGGTCGGCCACCGGGGAGACCGCCTTCGACTGGAAGGACGAGTCCTTCGGCACCCGCTCCTGGTACGCCCTCCTCGGCCCGCTGCTGCTGGCCCTCGACGAGGGTGCCGTGCTGCTCGTCGACGAGCTGGACGCCAGCCTGCACCCGCGCTTCGCCGCCGAGGTGATCCGCCTCTTCCAGGACCCCGCCTCCAATCCCGGAGGGGCGCAATTGATCTTCACCTCGCACGACCCCTCCGTGCTCGTCACCCCGAGCGGCGAGCGGCTCCTGGACCCCGGGCAGGTGTGGCTCACGGAGAAGGACGAGGACGGCGCCACCGACCTGTACCCGCTGACGGCCGCCGAGCCCGGTGACGACGAGGACCTGATGAAGTCGTACCTGGCCGGTGCGTTCGGGGCCGTGCCGGCGCTCCTGGAGGGCCAGATCGCCCGGCGCCTGCTGGCGGTCGGCGAATCCGGGGACGCCTCCGGCGAGGCAGTCCCGCCACTCGAAAGCGAGCCGCGCTGATGGCGCGCACCAGGGGCAAAGATTCCCTGACCCCCGCAACGGACCGGAGCGGCCGACGGCGGCGCGAGGTCTACGTCTTCACCGAGGGCAAGGTGACCGAGCCCGACTACATCGCGATCGTTCGGGGCCGGGCCGTGTACGCAGATCCCGCCGTCCGGGTCGACGTGCACATCGCCAATCAGCGGGCGTCCGACTCGGACCGCCAGCCGCTGAAGCTGGTGGAGGCGGCGGCATCCCTGATGGAGGAGAAGACACGGGAGGCCAGACGCAGTCGGCTGAAGCAGGCGTACTGGCCGCAGGTGTGGTGCCTCTTCGACCGGGACCAGCACGAGTCCATCGACACCGTCTTCGGCCGCGCCCGGCGGGCGGGTGTCCGCGTCGCGTTCTCCCACCCGTGCTTCGAGGTGTGGCGGCTGCTGCACCTCAAGGAGGTGACGGGGACGTTCGGCGGCGTCTGCCGCACGGCGACGGCCCGCCTGCCGTTCGCCCGGAGCACGGCGAACATCAAGTCCGTGCTGCCGGAGCAGATCCCCAAGGGCAGCTTCGGGGAGGCGAAGGACCGCGCCCGGAAGATGAACGCGGCACACGGCGACCACGTGCCGATGTCCGCCCGTGACCCCTACACGGACGTGTACGCGTTCGTAGAGGAGGGGCTGGGGATCGCCTCGTACTGAGGCCGGCCCGTGGCCCGGCCCGGTGCGGAGTCTCCGAACCGCAGCCGGGGCCTCGCGGGAAGTCTCCGCGTAGGCCCCTAGGCGGAAATCTCCGCCCGATTCTGCTAGCGTCTTCCCCGGCAGGACGAGGCGCGGACGTTCCTTCGGAAACGACGGTGCCCCGGGGCGCTTGCTATGCCTAGGCGCACACCGGGGCTTACGCCCGGCATGCTATCTGCCGCCGATCGCCGGAATCAATGGGCTGGAGGACTGGTGAACGTCGGTGAGGAAGGGGGACTCGGGCGGGTCGCCCGAGCGCTGCGGGCGGAGGCGTTCTCACCGCAGGGGAGCCTCTGCTCCCCCTCGTGCGAGGAGGCGCTGCGCTGGTACGACTGGGAGACGCGCGTCGCCACCGCCTTCTTCGCGCTCCTGCGGCACCTGGAGCGCACCCTGGGCCAGGCCATGTCCGAGCAGCTGACCGTGCACTTCGGCCGGGAGGACTGGTGGGACCACCCCGGGATCAACCTGCATCACGCATCCCAGCACAAGATCGACAACGCCCTGGACAAGCTGGCCAAGGAGACGCGGCTGGGCACGTCGCGCCGGACCGGCTCCGTGCAGCGGGAACTCACCCTGGGCTTCTGGGTCTCGTTACTCGGAAGCGGCCATGACTACGAGTACGAGGCTGTGGCGCCCGGCCCTGCGGCACGCGTTCCCGGCCTACCGCGGCCCGCGCCGGCCGCTCCACCGCACCCTGGATCACCTGCGCACGCTGCGGAACAAGGTCGCCCACCACGAGCCGATCGGCCCGCGCGACCTCGGCGCGGACCGCGACTCGGCGCTTCTCGTCCTCGGATACCTGTCCGACGACGTCCAGCGCTGGGTCGCCTTGGTGGACCGGATTCCCGCGGTGCTGGCTGAACGCCCCGCGCCGTGCCGGCACCTCTCCCTCCCCACGCAGCGGACGGAGCGCTGACGTGGCCGGAGCAGCGCACGTACCGCTCGGGGAGCTGTGCCGGATCGTGCCCGGACCGTCCGGGAGCTGGCTGCACGGGATGACCGCGGACCTGGACGACGGCGTTCCGGTCATCACCCCGCCCGACATCACGGACCAGAACACCGTGGACGTCCAGGGCATCAAGCGGGTGGGGAAGGACGCGGCCGACGCCATGGCGGCCCGCTACCGGCTGGCGGAGGGGGACATCGTCCTGGTACGGCAGGCCGTCACCGGCCTCGGACGGCGGGCGCTGGTGGGGCCGGGGGAAGCGGGCTGGCTCTTCGCCACGTCCTGCGTGCGCATCACGGCGACCTCCGGCCGGCTGCTCCCGGAGTACCTGCTGCACTACCTCGGCGACCCGACGGTGCGCGCCTCGCTCGACCGCCTGGCGAATCCGGGGCAGGCCGTGAACACCCTGACGGTCACCAGCCTGGCCCGGCTGGCCGTGGTGCTGCCCGACCTGGCGAGTCAGCGGGCGCTGGCCGGGGCGCTCGACGCGATCGACGAGCAGCTGGCGTGCAACGCGGCGCAGAACCGCCGCTTGGCCCAGCTCGGGCAGGCCCTCCTTACCGAGCAATTGAAGGACTGGCGGGGGGAGGGGTGACGGCTGTCGGCTGCGGGGCCCTGGCGCCTCGCGCTGGGGCGTTCGGGGCACATGGCCTGCGGACGATTTCAGGAGGTCACCTCAAGGACCTTAAGGTTCCCTAGGCAGCCCCAGGTCGTAGGGAGTACACGTGGCCAAGCTCACGCTCGCGCAGTTGGAGAGGCATCTCTTTGCGGCGGCGGACATCCTCCGGGGCTCGATGGACGCCGCCGAGTACAAGGACTACATCTTTGGCCTGCTGTTTCTGAAGCGCGCCAATGACGAGTTCGAGGCGGCTCGGGAACGGATCAGGGACGAGGCAGCCGATCTGGGCCTCTCCGGCGAGGACTTGGAGAGCTACCTGGAGGAGACGGCCGAGTACAGTCGGCAGGGCGTGCTGTTCGTCCCCGACGCGGCTCGGTGGAAGCACATCGCCTCTGAGCCGCAGAACATCGGCGATGGCGTCCTGCGGCCCGCCCTCCGCGAGCTGGAGCATCAGAATGACAAGCTCAAGGGGCTCTTCGATCATCTGGACTTCAATCGCATCGGGGGCTCCGGCACCGCGACGGGCGCCGCGAAGCTGGCCGATCAGCGGCTCCGGCAGCTCATCGCCCACTTCGGGCGGCTTCGTCTGCGCACCGAGGACTTCGAGTTCCCCGACCTCATCGGCGCCGCCTACGAGTACCTGATCAAGCAGTTCGCCGACGACGCCGGCCGCAAGGGCGGCGAGTTCTACACCCCGCGTGCCGTGGTCCGCATGATGGTGGAACTGCTCCGCCCCCGGGCCGGGATGCGCATCTACGACCCGTGCGTCGGCTCGGGCGGCATGCTGATCCACGCCAAGGAGTTCGTGGAGGAACACGGCGGTGACGCCACGAACATGTTCTTCGCGGGCCAGGATGCCAACGGCGGCGCGTGGATCATGTCCACCATGAACATGGTGCTGCACGGCGTGCACCGCTTCGACCTGCGCACCGGCGACACCCTGAGCCATCCGGCACACCTCCCGCAGAGAGACGAGGACCGCTTCGACGGAGTGCTCAGCAACCCGCCGTTCTCCATGGACTACTCCGTGGAAGCGTTCCCACGCGCCGGTAAGCGCGCGGCCTACGGCACGACGAGCGAGCGCGGCAAGGCCGATCTGATGTTCCTCCAGCACATGCTCGCGGTGACGAAGGAGGAGAGGGAGGACGGCACCGGAGGCGCCGTCATCACGGTGATGCCGCACGGCGTGCTGTTCCGGGGCAGCGGTGAGCAGGAGATCCGCACGAACCTTCTGGACGCGGACGCCATCGAGGCGGTCATCGGCCTCGCGCCGAATCTCTTCTACGGCACGGGCATCCCGGCCTGCATCCTGGTCCTCCGGCCGCCGGGGAGAAAGGACCCGGCGCGGGCGGGCAAGGTGCTGTTCATCAACGCGGACCGCGAGTTCCATGCCGAGCGCGCGCAGAACGTGCTGCTGCCCGAGCATGCGGAGAAGATCACCTCTGCTTTCCACGGGTATGAGGAGGTGCCCGGCTTCTCCCGGATCGTCAGCCGGGCGGAGCTGCGCGAGAACGGCGACAACCTCAACATCCGGCGTTACGTGGATAACGCCCCGCCGCCGGAGCGGCAGGACGTGCGGGCCCACTTGGTGGGCGGGATGCCGCGCGCGGAGATCGAGGCGAAGAAGGCGCTGCTGGATGCGTACGGGGTGCGGGCCACCGACCTGTTCGCGGAACGGGAGCCGGCCGATCCGGACTATCTCGACTTCCTGCCCGAGGGCGAACGCCCGGATGCGGCCCGTCTCGCCGAGCTGGCCCGCCCTCGGGAGGCGGAGCTGTGGGCCGCGTTCGAGGAGTGGTGGCAGGCGGAGGCCCGTCACTTGGAGGCGGTGGCGGCGACCCCGCAGCGGCTGGCCGAGCTGACGACCGGCGAACGGAAGGCCGCCCTGATGGCGGTGCGCGGCGAGTTGCTCGCGTCCTTTACGGAACGGCTCGGGCGGGTCGGCCTGCTGGACCGCTTCGCGCTGGCGGGCGCGGTGGCCGGGTGGTGGCACGAAGCGAAGTACGAGCTGCTGACGCTGTCGGAGAACGGGTTCGCCGGGGTGCTGGACGGCTGGGTGGAGAACGTCGACACGATGCTCCGTCCCGAACAGGACCCGAGAACCAGGAAGTTGCGCAACCGTAGCGGCGCGGAGCGGCGCCAGGCGTACGCACACAAGGTGGTTGAGGCCATCGCCCCTGAGTTCCTGCGGAAGCTGGCGGAGGCAGACGCGCGGAAGGCGGATCTCGATGCGCGCTGGGCCGAGTTGAACGCGGCCCCGGAGACGACCGATGAGGACGGCGAGGACGAGGCGGTGACGGAGGACGTCGCGGCCCAGGCGGAACGGCTGGCCGAACTGGCCCGAGTGAAGCGGGAACGCACGAAGGTGGCGGCGGAGATCAAACGCTTGGAGGCGGAGTTCTGGCGCCCGTCGCCTGCGAGTGAACAGGGGACGCTGGTCGAGCACCGCCCGGGGCTGTTCGCAGCGCGGGAGCGGTTGCGGGAGAGTCCGGATGAGGAGCGGCGCGTGGTGCTGGCGCTGTTGCGGGACGACCTGTCGAAGAAGCTCGATGGTCATGCGGCCGGTCGCCGCCGGGAATTGGCGGAGGCGTACCGGGTGTGGGAGGACAAGTATGCGGTGTCGCTCCGCGACATTCGGTCGGCCCGGGAGAAGGCGGCAGCGAGGCTGGAAGAGTTCCTCGGGGAGCTGGGCTATGCGCACTGACGACCATGTGCGCTACATCGCGCTGCGGGAGCTCGGTGACATCCGCATGGGTAAGCAGTTGTCCCCTGCCGGCAGGGAGGCGCCGGATCAGTTTCCTTACCTGCGGGTGGCTAACGTTTTTGAGGGGCGCATTGACTTCTCCGACATCAAGACGATGGGGTTCTCGCCCGCAGAACGCGAGCTGTTTGCGGTGCGGCCCGGCGACATCCTGCTGAACGAAGGGCAGGAGAATCTCCGAATGGTAGGGCGAAGCGCGATTTATCGGGGTGATCCCGGGGCTTACTGCTTCCAGAATACGCTCATCAGGTTTCGCCCGGGTCGGGAATTGCTCTCGGAGTATGCTCAAGCGATCTTTGTTCACTGGCGCAGGAGTGGCGTCTTTGCTCGTGTAGCTGAGAAGACCAGTATCTCCCACCTTGGCGGTAGCAGATTCGGTGCGCTCCCATTCCCGTATCGTTCCCTTCCTGAGCAGCGGCGGATCGTTGAGGTGATTAATGCGGTAGCCGCACAGGAGCGTTCTATCGAGGCGTCGATCGCTAAGCAATCGGCAGCGCAAAGGAGCACGCTTGAATTCCTGCTTGACAGATTTGAGTGGGATTCTACGCTGGAGGATGCGTCAACCGGTGCGATCCGCAACGGCTTTTCGCCGCCTGAGAGCGAAAACTGGACCGGCATCTACATGCTGGGTCTCGGGTGCCTTACTCCTTCTGGGTTCCAGCCGATTCAACTGAAGAATTGCCCCAGGTCGGTAGGACCCGGCCATCCAGCTCTTTTGCGAGACGGCGACCTGTTGATGAGTCGAGCGAATACCAGGGATCTAGTTGGGCAGGTAGGTATCTATCGAGATGTTGGCGGGCCCTGCATCTATCCGGATCTGATGATGAGGATCCGCCCTTCCAAAAGGTGCTCTGCCGATTTTCTCGCGACTGTGCTGACGTCCCATCGCGTCCGGCGTCGTATTCGCGATATGGCGCAAGGGACTTCGGAAAGTATGGTGAAGATTTCGAGGGCGGGCCTAATGGGTATTCCCCTGCCGCTGCCTAGCATCGAGGAGCAGATGCATTTTCTTGATCTCCTCGGCTCCTTTTCTCTTCACCTGGAAAATGAGGTCGCAGAGCTGAGAAAAACGCGAACGTTGAGACTTGGCTTGACGGATAGCCTGCTGAGTTAGGTCGTCGGGATCTCCCCTTAACGAGAGAGGTGGCCGTCCCTGGCTGCGCTGAGAAGCCCGGACCAGGCGGACACAGGGAAGACGAGTGCTGGGCCGCAGGGGTTCTTGGAGTCGCGGATAGGGACGCCCGCAGGGTGGTTGTCCAGTATTTCGACGCAACTGTCCGCCTGTTGGCTGCTGTAGGAGGATTTGCGCCAGCCCCGCAGTGCGGCGGCGTTGGGGATGATGCGTTCAGACATGGTCCTCGTAACCCTCCGCGATGGCCTTCATAAGGGCCAGCGACTCCTGCGACGGCAGCGCCTCGCCCAGGGCAAGATCGTAGACGTTCTGGAGATGTTCGACCACGGAGGGGGAGTCGTGCAGCCAGCCGAAGGCGAGTCCTTCGGTGTAAGCGCATGGTGGCTGGTCCTCGAACCACATCAGCGTCTGCATGCTCAGCAGCAACGGGTACATGCCCACACCGAACGGCAGGACGTGCGTCCTGATCCGTCCGTCTTCGGTCAACCGCACCAAGTGCCGGATCTGCTCCGCCATGACCTCCGCGCCGCCGATCGGGCGGCGCAGCACGGCCTCGTCCAGCAGGGCCCAGACCACGGGCGTCACCGGGTCGTTGAGGATCTTGCCGCGCTCCAGCCGTGCTACGAGCTGCCTGTCACGCTCCTTCTCGCCCAGCGGTGGGAAGCCTGCCCTCAGAACCGCCCGCGCGTACGCCTCCGTCTGGAGGATGCCCCGGACGAAGGAGATCGCGTACTCGCGGATCATCTCCGCCTGTTGTTCGAGGTGGCGGGCTGACTCGAAGTGGTCGGCGACCTCGCCCTCGCGGTTGGGAAGGAAGCTGCTCAGGACGTTGCCCGTGTTGAGTGCCCTGTCCAGGCGGCGGGCGTCCTCCGGGGACGGCGTGCGGCGGCCGGCCTCGATGTGGGAGATGTGGGAGCGCGTCATGATGGCGCGCCGGGCCAGCTCTTCCTGCGTCAACTCGGCCGCCTCGCGCTGGGCCTTCAGCCATTCCCCATAGGTGTTGCTCATCGTGGTGTCCCCTGCGACGAATGCCCTGTCACCTGCGTTTCTCTGGCCAGCCTAGCCCTGCTGGTCTCAGGCTGTGAGGGATCCGCTACACGACCGGAGTGGTGAAGGGGTGCGCAGAGAGCGCCCGTTGCGGATCGCCACCACCAACCAACGAGACAGACAGGGAGAGACAGCGTGTTCAGTGACAAGGGCCCCGTGCGGCTGCTGCCGTGGACCGGCGTCGACGGGCGTCCGAACTACCTCATCGGCGGCGGGAACGGCCGGGTGAGCCGTATGGCCGACGAGGCGGAGCGCACGCAGCTGGCCATGGCCGCCGATCTGCTGGAGCACGTCGAGGATCTGCGGAAGGACGGCGGGGACGGCGAAGAAGGGGCGGTCACTCCCGAGCAACTGGCGTTCGTCAACGCCTGCCTGGAAGGTTCCCTCCGCGACGTCTGCCGCATCGCAGAGAGCCGGGGCCGCCGGCTCGCCGACCTGGCGGGGGCACACGACACCACCGCGTGAGGGACCGAAGACCCTCGCGTTCCCCGCGCCCCCGCCCCAGAATGGAGCACCTGAGCGCACAGGGGTGAGGGGCAGGGGACGTGGTGGTCCAGGTCGAGAGGGACGAGGTCGAGCGGCCGGTCGTCGCGCAGTTGGTCGCGATGGGGTGGACGCACCAGCCGGGGCGGGAGGTCGGCACGCTGGATGCCGCAACGCCTCTGCTCACCGAGCGCCTCGACCCGGCCTTGCGGCGCATCAATCCCTGGATGGACGATGCCGACGTGCGGAGGGCCGTCGCCGAGCTGGCGAACGTCCCCCTCGGACGGGGCATCGCCGACGCGAACTCGAAGACCACCGACCTGCTGCTCAGCGGTGCCGTCCTCACCGGCCCGTCCGCCGCGCACGGCGGTGCGTCGGCCACCGTTCAGTACGTCGAATGGGACGAGGAGCAGGCCCTGGCGGTCAACGACTTCACCGTCGTCGACCAGCTACGGGTGCGGAATCGCGCGGACAAGGTGTCGATACTCGACCTGGTGCTGTTCGTCAACGGCATCCCGCTGGCCGTCGTCGAGTGCAAGAGCCCGGACCTCCCCGACCCCCTGTACAGTGCGGTCTCCGACCTGCGGCACTACGCCGGGGACCCGCTGCCCGAGGAGGAGCCCGACCCGGAACGGGCGGCGGCCGGCGTTCCGGAGCTGTTCCGGACCGTGCAGCTGCTTGTGGCCGCCACCGCGGAGACGGCCTACCTCGGCACGGTCACCTCCGGCCCCGAGCACTACCACCCCTGGCGCAGCATCGAGCCGGAGACCGAGGCGACGCTCCGCGCCGGGCTGCGGCCCGGGGTCACCCGGCTCAACGAGCGGCACAAGCTGGTCGGGGTCGTGCTCCGCCCTCGCGCCCTGCTCACCATCGTCCGGCACTACGTCATCGAGCTGCCCGTCGAGACCGCGTCCGGCCGCGCCCGCACGGTCAAGGCCGTCGCCCGGCACCAGCAGTACCGGGCGGCCGAGAAGGCGCTCCGCCGGCTGATCGACGGCCGCAGGCGCGGCGAGGGCGTTGCCGAGGACGAGCGGGGCGGAGTCATCTGGCACACCCAGGGCTCCGGCAAGAGCCTGACCATGACGTTCCTCGTCCGCCGCATCCATCAGCACCGTGAGCTCAGCCAGTTCACGGTCGTCATCGTCACTGACCGGACGCAGTTGCAGCGGCAGCTCTACGCGACCCTGAAGCTGAGCGAGTCAGAGGTGGTGACGGCGGAGAAGCGCGCCCAGTTGGAGGGTCTGCTGCGCGACGGAGGCCGGCGGGTCGTCTTCGCGATGATCCAGAAGTACGGGGCCGGAGTCACCTTCGCGGGCGAGGCCGAGGGCGACGCGGACGACCGGGACCTCGCGGGGGAGTACGGGGAGGCTGAAAAGGCCAGGAAGCGGAAGGGCCGGAAGGACGGGTCCGGCGGGGACGGGGGCGAGGGCCGCGGCGCCCCCACGCCGGCGTTCCCCGAGTGCAACACCTCGCCGGAGATCCTCGTGCTGGTGGACGAGGCCCACCGGTCGCACACGGGGCAGTTGCACGGCGCGCTGCGCCAGGCCGTTCCCAACGCCGCCAAGATCGGATTCACCGGCACGCCGATCATGACGGGGGAGGCGCAGGACACCCGCCGGATCTTCGGCGGCGGCCCGCGCGGGGCGTTCATCGACCTCTACCGGATGCAGGAGGCCGAGCGCGACGGCGTGGTGGTCCGCATCCGGTACGAGGGGCGCACCGGCGAGGGCAAGGTCTTCGACCGGGACGGCCTGGACCGCCGCTTCGAGGACCTGGTGCGGGACCGCACGGAGGAGGAGAGGCAGGCCCTGCTGCGGCGCTGGCCGACCGAACGGGACGTCGCCGAGTCGGAGCCGATGATCCGGGCCAAGGCCGAGGACATCCTGGAGCACTGGATCACTACGGTGCTGCCGGGCGGATTCAAGGCGCAGGTCGCGGCCGTCAGCAGGCGGGCGGCCGTCCGCTACCGCGACGCCCTGCTCCGTGCCCGGGACCACCTGCTCGTGGAGCTGGCGGCGTTCGACCCCGGGTCGGTGGCCGGGACGCCGCTGGAGGAGCTGCCCCGGCGGCAGCGCTTTCTCTACCAGGCGTACCAGTACCGGGCGCTGCTGCGCCGCATCGAGTTCGTTCCGGTCATCTCCCAGACGCGGGAGGACGGCAAGGGGCGCCGCTGGCGGTACTGGACCGACAAGGAACGGCAGGAGGCGTACATCGAGCGCTTCCACGAGTCCTTTCCGCATCTGGAATACGAGACGGAGTGGGGGGCAGCCGGCCCTCCGCCGGAGGACCCGGCAGCAGGGCAGGCGGGCGGCCCGGACGCTGCCGGCTACCCGTGGTCGGAGGTGCCGGACGGGGGCGCGGCGGGGGACGGGGGCACGGCCGACGCCGCTCCCGTGCACCCGGACAGCCCCATCGCGTTCCTGATCGTGAAGTCGATGCTGCTGACCGGGTTCGACGCGCCGCGCGAGCAGGTCCTCTACCTGGACCGGCCGATCCGGGACGCGGAGCTGCTCCAGGCCGTCGCCCGCGTCAACCGGCCGATGCCCGGCAAGCACGTCGGCTACGTGGTCGACTACTACGGCGTCTTCGAGCATCTGTCGGAGGCGCTGGCCGAGTACGCCCAGGACGACATCGACGACACGATGCGCGGCATCGCGGACGAGGTGGAGACCCTGGCGCCGGCCGCAGAGGCGGTGCGCGGCTTCCTGCGCGGCCACGGGATCACGGACGTGGATCTGGACGACCTGTCCCGGCTCGGTGAGTCGGCGCTGGCGTTCGCCGACGACCCGGCGGCGCGGGCCGCGTTCGACGACGTGCTGCACGCCTTCCTCGACGCGCTGGAACGGGTCCTGCCGCACGAGAGCGCCCTGAACCACCTCGCCGAGGCCCGGCGTTGGAGCCTGCTCCAGAAGCGCGTGCGCCACCTGCTGCGCGACGCGGCGGGCGGGGCGTTCACCATGCGCCGGTACGGCCGGAAGGTTCGGGAGCTGATCCGGGACCACTTGGAGGCGCCGGAGATCGAGCAGGTCATCGCGCCCGTCTCGCTGACCTCGGTGGATTTCGACCGGCGGGTGCGGGCCATGCCGCCGCGCGAGGCCGCCGCCGAGATGGAGCACGCCATCCGGTACCACCTGGAGGAACGCGTCAGGCGGGAGGACCCGGAGCGGTACGCGCGGCTCTCGGAGCGGCTGGAGGAGATCCTGCGCGAGATGCCGGGCCGGTTCGAGGAACAGGCGCAGGCGATGGCCTCGGTGATCCGGGGGCTGCGGCAGGAGCAGGAGGACGAGGCGAACCCGCTGCTCGCGGGGCTCACGCCGCTGGAACGGCGGCTGTACCGGCTGCTGGAGAGCCGTCTCGACGAGGCGCCGGACGTGCGGCGCCCGGCTGGGCCCGAGGGGCTGTGCCCGCTGGTGAAACGGGTGTGCCAGGTGGCGGCGGAGGACATGCGCAAGACCTCGTACCAGGGGGAGAGCCAGGATCTCAACGACGTGGCCGGCACGATCCAGAGCGAGCTGATGCGGGGCGGCCTCAGGCCAGGGCCCGGGGCCGGCTGGGCGCCGGTGCGGAACATCGCGCAGCGGCTGGCGACCTTCGCCAACGACAACCGGCGGGCGTTCCTCCAGTGGGGGCGGGGGGAGTAGGCCCGCGATGTCCACGCTGCCCGGCTCCTCGCTCCCGCTTCTTGACGGCGGTCCGCTCACCGTGGACGGCCTGGAGGTGCGGGTGCGGATCAGCGCCCGCCGGCGGCGCTTCGCGCTGACGGTGGAGTCCGACGCGACGGCGACGCTGCACGTCCCCGCCGGGCGGCCCGCGACGGAGGCCGAGGCGTTCGTCCGCGCGCACCGGACCTGGCTCGCGAGCAGGCAGGCCGCCCGGGAGCGGACGCGTCCGCTGAACCCTCCCAAGCAGCTCCTGGACGGCGAGGTCTTCCGCTATCTCGGACGCACCTGCCGCCTCTCCGTGGTGACGGACGAGCGCCGGACGCACCGCGTCCGGCTCGTCGCCGGACGGTTGGTCATGAGCCGGGAGCTGGCCGGAGATCCGGTGCGCGGGCGGGCGGCGTTGACGGAGTGGTACTGCCGGGTGGGGCGGGCGTGGGCAGCCGGGCGTTTGCAGCCCTGGGCGGCACGGATGGAAGTGGCCGAGCCGGCGCTGGACGTCCGCGATCTCGGCGGGCGCTGGGGGACGTACGAGCCGGGGACCGGGGACGGGAGACCGGGCGTGATGCGTCTGGGCTGGCAGCTGTTCCAGCTCCCGATGCACGTGATCGACTACGTCATCGCGCACGAGCTCGCGCACGTGCGGATTCCTGGGCACGGACAGGATTTCTGGCGTTTGCTCGGCTCCGCCCTGCCGGAGTATGACGAACGGCGCTCGGAGCTTGCCGAACTCGGGCGGCGGCTGTGGATGGGCGAGGTAGGCCATCCCGCTGCTGGGGGCTGAGCACTGCGCGCCCTGGCGCCCTCGGCGGTGCTCTGGGCCGCGGGCCAGTCTGCAGCTCAGTACTCGCCCTCCCGCGTTTCTCCCTCCGGGGTACGGAAGCATGCCGACTGCGCTGTGATCACCAACTGGGGCCGGTTCCCCTCGCGATGGGTCAGCCTGACATCGAGGGCGTATTCCGTCTCCCTGCTCTCGAACAGCAGGCGCGGCGTCCGGTCCTGATTATTCATTTCCTCATCGACGAGAATTTCCCACCCGTCCTGGAGCAATTGCTCCCGAAGGTTGTCCCGCCCTCTCTCCAGCACCTCTACGGCAACGCCGTAGATGGTCCACGGATGCCGCATGGTGTAGAGGCTCACATCATTCGGGTCCGCCTCGCAGACGGATACTCCGGGTCCCGGCTCACTGATTTCCCCCTCAATCCCGGTGGAGTCGAGGAGGTAACTGGAGAGATCGCGAGCCTCTGATCGGGCGCGGTCGATCGACTTCGTCGTCGGCGTGTAGTCGAGCTGGCGACTCGGCTCCTGCACGTCACTGCACCCTACGCTCAGCACTAGTGCGGCTACTGCACCGACTGCGGGTTTCAGCAAGTGCTTGCATGTGAAGCTCCTCATTCCTCTTCCACCAAATCCATTTGCCCGGTGATGACTCCGGCCTGATTCGTCAAGCTCAGTGATCCCGGGTCCCAGTAGCCGCTATGGTCAGTCGAATCCGTCGCCAATATATTCGCCCCGAAGGATTCCATCGACGGAACCGCTGGAGTGTTGAAATCCAGAACGGGGAGCCCCAGGCTGGAGCGTTCCCATTCGAACCCTCCCCCGCCGAGAAAGCCTGCGCCGGCAAGGGGTACGATGTCGCCCACCGTGGGCCAGTCGATGGACGGCATGTTGAGATCCGGAACCGGCATGCCAAAGACCTCCACCCACTCGGATTCACTTTCGATGGGAAGCGAGGGGTCGGCCATTATGGGTGCTGCCATCGACCAGACATGGTCGCTGCCGACACCGAGTTCTTCAGCGTGCTCGACCAGCATGCCCGGACTTCCTGCGACGATGATGTCATCGGCGATCGAGCCGCCACTTTCCTGAGTGGCCGCGCCGATGACTGTGCTTCCGTAACTGTGTCCGACCAATGTGGTGTGGCTGGACTCGGGTCCGCCCTGCGCGGCCTCGAGCCCCTCGGCGAAGCCTCGCAGGAGTGGGGCCGCGTCTCTGGCGTACGATTCCTGGGCTGCATCCGGGATCAGGAGATCCCCACCGCTGAACGGGATCGCGTTATCAGGGGCTTCGTAGCCAACCCAGGCAATGGTCGAGACGTTCTCCCCTGGAGCGGCTGCAGCTGATTCTCGCCACAGGTCGTTCACCCGTCGAATTTCCGTATCTGCGGAAGTGGCTAATCCCGCGCCCGTCCCCGGGACGTATACAGCCGTGTGATCTGCGGTATCTGGGTTTCCGTTGGCCAGGATGAAACGCCCTTCCTGGCCGTCTAGCCCGATTCCCAGAAGGTAGGCTTCCGGGAGACCGTTGACTGCATCGGCGTTATCGAGTCTTGCCTGCACAGTCTGCAGGCCATTCAGCTGGGCATTCAATCTCTCTGCTTCGGCCAGGCGATCTGCAGTCCTCGGGTTCAAGAAGTCACTGAACTCCAGGTCGTGGCCATCGATGCCGAGATCAGAAAGTTCGCCGATCACCCGGGCACGTTCGTCCGACACGCGAGCCAGTTCGGTGCGCAGGACGGCGCGGTTGGCCTGGTCGCGGGCCTCGGACGGGAGGCCGTCGAGGGCGCCGATCTCGGCGGGGAAGAGGGCGATCATGGAGACTTGTTCCTCGCGGCTGAGGCTGTCCCACCACTCCCGGTTCTGCGCGGGGCTGTCGTCCTGCGGGATCAGCGAGTCTGCCTCGGCTCCCGTTGCGTCGGCGACGGCCCCGGCGTCGGACTGGGCGTCGGCCCAGTCCCTGTCGTCCACCCGCAGGGTGGCATGGGTGTCCAGTTCCTGGAGGGCGGCCTCTATCTCCTCGTCGGTTTCCTGCGCTTGGCGCAGGACGCGCCCGATCCGGTTGGCGAGGATCTGTGCCGCCTGGGCGTGCGGCCCGTCGCCGCTGATCAGCGTTCCCGCGAAGTAGTCGGGCAGCGGGGACGGGTGGGCGGTGCCGGCCGCATACGAGGTCTGCTCCTGCGGGGGGAGCAACGGGAGCGGCGGGGGGTCCTCCCCGGACGGGCCGGTGGTGGCCGGGTAGCTGACGCTCCCGTCGTCGCCGACCTCGTAGCCGGCGGCTTCGGCCTCGGCGAGGACCCTGCGCAACTCGCGCATGTGGTGGGTCATCCGGTCGGTGAGGGACTGCACCGCCGTACTCACGAGGGCGCACTGCTGGCGGGCGTACTCGCAGTTCTCGGCGATCAGATGGAGACTGGCCGTGGCGGTCTCGACCGTGTTGCCCCGGCCGCCGGTGAGTTCGGGCAGCATCGATTGGCTGATCAGGTCGCGGGTCTCCTCGGCGTCACGGCCGGCCCGGCTCCACGCCGTTGCGACGCCGTTCATCCAGTCCACGGGAACGTCCTGGAGCTGCGAGACGGTGAGCATCAGCCCTGGTCACCCTCCTGCGTGGGCTCCAGCGCGGCCAGCGATCCGCGGGCGTCCTCCTCGGCTCCCGTCAGCATCCCGGCCGCGGCGCCCAGCCCCTGGCCCAAGGTGACGCATTCCTGGCGCATCAGGCTCAGCCGGGCATCCCAGCTCGTGGCGACCCGCTCCAGCCGGTGAAGGGAGCCCAGCGAGGCGCTGGTCGCCACGCCCCCCACGCCATCGCCCCGCACTGCGGCGAGCGCATCGTCCAGGGCCTCGACCAGGCTCTCGCTCCTGCGGGCGAGCCGCTCCAGCACCTGCGTGTCCACGTCCAGGTCCGCCCAGGAGGCGCTGCCACCGCCCCCGCCCTCCGGCGAGTTCAGGCGCGTCCGGACCCCTGCATCCTCCATCGTGCCCCCCAGCCCGTTGAATAACGCCGTCGGGACAGGCTAGCAACGCGCCGTGAGGGCAGGCATGAGTACTTCTACTCATGCGCGGGAGCGGCGGCTGCGATGAACGGCGGCCATCCGCCGCGGCGTGCTGGAAGCCGGGCATCGGGAGGAGGCCGTTCCGCCCGCGGTGGTTGAGTACATCGGGCGGCGGCTTGAGGTTGCGAGGGGGGAGGAGTGCTCATCCGCCCGCGGCGTGACGCCAGTTGGATGAGGCCCATGAGTATCTCGCAGGAAGGATCCACCGCGCCGGCTCCGGCCGGGCCCGCCACGCAGCCGGGCCGGGTCATGGCCATCACGGCACTGGTGGCGACGCTGCCGCTGTGGTTCCTCGGCTATCTCACCCTTCTCGGCGCGGCCATGGCGACCGGCGGCGGTGACGAGAGGTACGACGAAGCATTCGAGTGCGTGGCGCCCTGGGTGTTCTGGGCGTGGGTGGTCTCGGTGGCGGGGGCCATCGTGCTGTGTGCCCTGCTTCCCGGCCGGGGCGAGGGCAGGGAGGCCGCGCGGCGCTGGGTGGCCTCCGCGCAGTTCGTGCTTCTCGTCGTGCCGACGATCGTGATGTGGAACCTTCCCTTTCCGGACTGATCCGGACTGAATGCCCCCGGGCCGCCGCGTGGGGCGGCGGCCCGGGGGTGCGTTCAGGAGGGGTCTTACGCGTTGCCCTCGAAGAGGCTGGTGACGGAGCCGTCTTCGAAGACCTCGCGGACGGCGCGGGCGATCGTGGGGGCCATGGACAGGACGGTGATCTTGTCCAGGGCGACCTGGCTGGGGGTGGGGAGGGAGTTGGTGAAGATGAACTCGCTGACGCGGGAGTTCTTCAGGCGGTCGGCGGCCGGGCCGGAGAGGACGCCGTGGGTGGCGGCCACGATGACGTCCTCGGCGCCGTTGGCGAACAGGGCGTCCGCGGCGGCGCAGATGGTGCCGCCGGTGTCGATCATGTCGTCCACCAGCACGCAGACGCGGCCGTCCACGTCGCCCACCACCTCGTGCACGGTGACCTGGTTGGCGACGTCCGGGTCGCGGCGCTTGTGGACGATGGCCAGCGGGGCGGCGAGCCGGTCGGCCCAGCGGTCGGCCACGCGGACGCGGCCCGCGTCGGGGGAGACCACCGTCAGCTTCGTGCGGTCCACGCGCGCGCCGATGTAGTCGGCCAGCAGCGGCAGCGCGAAGAGGTGGTCCACGGGGCCGTCGAAGTACCCCTGCACCTGGTCGGCGTGAAGGTCCATCGTGATGATCCGGTCGGCCCCGGCCGTGCGCAGCAGGTCCGCCATCAGCCGGGCCGAAATCGGCTCCCGGCCGCGGTGCTTCTTGTCCTGCCGCGCATATCCGTAGAAAGGAATGATCACGGAGATCGACCGCGCCGACGCGCGCTTGAGCGCGTCGAGCATGATGAGCTGCTCCATGATCCAGGTATTGATCGGCGCGGTGTGCGACTGCATCAGAAAACAGTCGGCCCCGCGCACCGACTCCTCGAAACGCACATAAATCTCGCCGTTGGCGAAGTCCCGGGCCGTCGTCGGGACCAGGGAAACGCCCAGCTCCGAGGCGACCTCCTTCGCCAGCTCGGGGTGGGCGCGGCCGGAGAAGAGCATCAGCTTCTTCTCGCCGGTCGTCTTGATCCCGGTCACAGTACGTCTCCTTGGCATCCGCGTCAGCGCTATGTCGGGCCCGCTCGGGCCCTCCTACGGTACGCCCCGCCCGGGGCAGCCGTGCACCGTCGCGGAGCCTCACCCGTCCTTGAGATCCTGCTCCGCCGCAGCTAGAGCCGCCGCGGCGGCCCGGGCCGCCGCCGACCCCGGGCGCTTGCGCGCCACCCAGTCCGGGATGTTGCGCTGCTGACCCCTGGCTACGGCGAGTGACCCCGGAGGAACGTTCCTCGTGATGACGGAGCCCGCCGCCGTGTAGGCGCCGTCCCCGACCGTGACCGGGGCCACGAACATGTTGTCCGAGCCGGTGCGGCAGTGCGACCCGATGGTGGTGTGATGTTTCGCCTCTCCGTCGTAGTTGACAAAAACGCTCGCCGCGCCAATGTTCGTGTGATCCCCGATCGTGGCGTCCCCCACATAGGAGAGGTGCGGCACCTTGGTGCCCTCGCCCAGCGAGGAGTTCTTCATCTCCACGAACGTGCCCGCCTTCGCGTGCGCCCCGAGTACCGTGCCGGGGCGCAGATACGCGTACGGGCCGGCGTTCGCGCCCGCGCCGATACGGGCGTTGTCCGCCACGGTGTGGACGACGGCCGCGCCCTCGCCGACCCAGGTGTCGCGCAGGCGGCAGCCCGGGCCCACCCGCGCGCCCGCCGACAGGTGTGTGGCGCCCAGGAGTTGGGTGCCCGGCTCGATCAGCGCGTCCGGCTCGTAGGTGACCGTCGCGTCCAGCCACGTGGAGGCCGGGTCCACCACCGTCACCCCGGCCAGCATCGCGCGCTCCAGCAGGCGGTCGTTGAGCAGGCGGCGCGCCTCGGCAAGCTGCACGCGGTTGTTGACCCCCACCAGCTCGCGGTGGTCGGGCGCGCGCTCCGCGCCGACGCGGTGCCCGTCCGCGCGCAGGATCGCCAGCACGTCCGGCAGGTACTCCTCGCCCTGGCTGTTGTCCGTGCCCACCCGGGCCAGCGCCCCGGCCAGCAGTTCCCCGTCGAAGGCGAAGACGCCCGAGTTGACCTCGCGCACGGCCCGCTGCGCCTCGTCGGCGTCCCGGTGCTCCACGATCGCCGTCACCGCGCCGTCCGGGCCGCGCAGCACGCGGCCGTAGCCGGTGGCGTCCGGCAGCTCGGCGGTCAGCACGGTCACGGCGTTGCCCTGCTTCGCGTGCGCGGCGGCCAGCGCGCGCAGCGTCTCCGGGGTCTGGAGCGGGATGTCCCCGCAGGTCACCAGCACCGTGCCGGAGACCGTGCCCCGGTCGTTCAGCTCCCGCAGGCCCGTGCGGACCGCGTGCGCGGTGCCGCGCCGCTCGGTCTGGACGGCCGTGCGCGCGCCCGGGTCGGCGGCGGCCAGGTGCGCGGTGACCTCCGGCGCGCCGTGGCCGACCACGACGACCAGCTCCTCGGGGCCCAGCTCCCGGCAGGCCGCCGCCACGTGCCCCACCAGGGAACGGCCGCAGATCTCGTGCAGCACCTTCGGCGTGGCCGACTTCATGCGGGTCCCCTCGCCCGCTGCGAGAACGATGATGGCTGCCGGGCGGATGGAGCTCACTGGGATCGCGTCCTTCGGTCCAAGGGAGTCGGGCCCTGTGAGGATACCGAGGCGGCCGGGGCGGTCAGTCCGCGTCGGGAGCCCGGCGCGGGGTGCGGCCGGTGAGCGCGGCCAGGGTGGTGCGTATGTGCGCCAGGTGCGCCCGCACCGCGTCGGCGCGGTCCTCCGTCTCGCGCAGCGCGCGCTCCGTCTCCCGCTCCACGCGCCTGCGGCGCTCCGCGGCCTGGGCCAGCAGCTCGGCGCGCCGCGCCTCGGCGGCCTCCTCGCGCGCCCGCGCGGCAGCCTCCGCGTCGGCCAGCTCGCGCCGGGCCCGCGCCAGGACGGTATCCGCCCGCGCGGTCAGCCCGGCCACGTGCGCCTCCGTCTCCGCCTCGCGCGCCGTCAGCTCCTCCTGCAACGCCCGCGCCGCGGCCGTCTGGGTCCGCCGCTGGTCCCCGGCCAGGGCCTCGCAGCGCCGCGTCACCTCGGCGGCGGCCAGCTCCGCGCCGTGCCGCAGGGCCGCCGCCTGCCGCCGCGCCTCGTCCCGCAGCCGCGCCGCGCGGGCGTCGGCCTCGGCGCGCAGGGCCGCCGCCTCGGCCTCGGCCGTGGCGCGCCGCCGGCGGGAGGCGGCGACGGCGTTCTCCCGGATCGCGCGGACCGCGGCGCCGGACGCGGCGAGCACATCCCTGGCCTCCGCCTCTGCGGACTCCCGCAGGGCGGCGGCCTCTGCCTCCACCTCGGACAGCAACTCCATGGCGCGGCCTCCCAGCTCGCGGAAGTCCGGCGGGGGCAGGGCGGCGGCGCGCGCCGCCAGCTCCCGCGAACGGTGGGCCAGCTCGGCGGCGCGGGCGGCCAGGTCGGCCTCGCGGCGCCGGGCCGTCTCCCGCTCCCGGGAGAGGTCGGCAAGCACCCGGTCCACCTGGGCGGGGCGGTAGCCCCGGCCGCGCGCCGTGCCGAAACCCGTCATACCTATGAGGGTTTCCTGCGACGCCCGCCTTCAACGCCACGGGCCCCCGCGAATTGCCGCCGGTCCGGTTACCGCCACCGCCGGCCGCGGGGCCGGCGGCGGAGGACTAGCGGAGGACTACAGGAGGCCGTCCCACATCTGTTCGATGAGGACGGACCACCAGGACTCGGGGTCGGTGACCGCGGAGGGGTCGACGGAGGCGAGCTGGGCCTGGAAGTCGGTGGTCCAGCGGCCGGCCTGTTCGGAGTTGAGGCCGAGGCGCAGGCGCCACATCCGGCCCAGGACGGCCATGGACCGCACGAACTGCGGCAGGGAGGCGTTGACGAACTGCGGCTGGCCGGACTCCAGCGGGACGGCGACCACCGCGGCCGTTCCGTACTGGACGCAGAGCTGGCGGCCGAAGTCCGTGCCGATCACCAGGTAGGACCCGGCGTCCGGCGCCGGGTGGACGCCGCGCTCCACGGCCAGCTCCGCGAGCGTGGGGATCGGGCGCCCCTGCTGGGCCTGGGCCCAGAAGAACGGGGCGATCTCCAGCGGCAGCCCGGACCACACCAGGGTCTGGGCCACGACCTCGGGAACGCCCTGCCGTGCCGCCGCCTGCGGGGTGTACCGGAAGACGGCCTGGGGCCCGAACGCGTGGGCCAGCTCCTGCCCGATCGCCTCCAGCGGCAGCGCCGGGTCGGGCTGCTGCCGCGGCAGCGGGGCGCGCACGGGGGCCGAGCGCGCCGGGCCGTCCGCGAACTGCTGGAGCTCGTCCTGGTGCTCCACCAGGTGCCTCACGCCCGCCTGCCGGGAGGCCAGGTCGCGGCCGTAGGCGGCGGTGTGGGTGATCCGCACCTGCGGCCACGTCTCGCGGATCATCCGCGCGCAGTAGCCGCCGGGCAGCTCGCAGGACTGGAGCTCGGTGTGCAGTTCGAGGACCTGCTGCGGCGGGACGTTCATCCCGCGCAGCTCGTGCAGCAGCTGCCACTCCGGGTGCGGCATGCCGGGCGCCGAGCGGCGGATCAGCTGCTGCTCGGAGCCGTCCGGCGCGCGGTACCGCAGGACGGCCATGTACCCCGAGCCGACGGCAGGGCGGCCGGGCGGGTAGCCGTACCCGCCGCCGCCGGGCGGCAGGCCGGGAACGCCCACCAGGCTGGCCGGGGCGGGCCCGGGCACGCGCGGACCGGCGGGGGGTGGCGCGACGCCGGCCGGGGTGCCGGGGGTGCCGGGCGGGGCCGGGGGGCCGCCGGGCGAGCGCAGGGACTTGACGATCTCCGGGTCAACGGTCTGCGTCGGCACGTACGCCCCCGCGGGGGCCGCGCCGGGGCGAGGCGTGGGCGCGGGCGGGCGCGGGGTGTGCGGGCCG
>NZ_JAVREN010000063.1:0-27589 GCF_031845405.1 Streptomyces boetiae | reverse complement strand
GCCGTGCGGCCGGGGCCCGTGCCCAGCCGCCGGCGGGGGGTGGTGCTCATGGGGCGGTCAACGACCGCGCAGGCGGCGGACGAGAATGCTCGCGTCGCCGCGGGACTCCAGGTCGGCCAGGACGACCGCGACGGCCTCCCGGACGATGCGGCCCCGGTCCACGGCCAGCCCGTGCTCGCCCCGCAGGACCAGCCGGGCCTGTTCGAGGTCCATCAGCTCCTCGGCGGAGACGTAGACCGTGATCTTCTCGTCGTGCCGCTCCCGCCCGGAAGGGCGGCGCGCGGCACGGGACTTGCGCTGCCCGGCGGCCGAACCCGCTGCCGCGCGCCCGGACTTGGCGGGGGCCGCGGAGGCCGCCCGGCCGGAGGGCTGCTCCCGCTTGGGCTGGCCCGGAACGGCCTGCTCCCGCCCGGCGGCGGCCTGGCCGCGCTGCGCGGGGGTCCTGGCCTCCTCCGGTGAGGGGTCGGGCTCGTCCCCGGCGGGGCCGCGTTCGCCCGCGGGCGCGGGCACTCGCGCGGCGTGGTCCCCGCCGGGGCTGGTGGCGTTCTCCGAGGGGGTCGAGGGCTGAACGGCGGCCCCCCCGGTGGTGCGGAAGAGTTCGTCGGCCGCCGGGAGGCTCACTCGGCGTGGCACCGGGCGAGCACCTCCCTGGCGAGCTGGCGATACGCCGCCGCCCCCACGGAGTTGGAGGCGTAGGTGGTGATCGGCTCACCGGCGACCGTGGTCTCGGGGAAACGGACGGTACGGCCGATGACCGTGTGGTAGACGTTGTCGTCGAACGCCTCGACGACCCGTGCGAGCACCTCCCTGCTGTGCACGGTGCGGGAGTCGTACATGGTGGCCAGGATGCCATCGAGGCGCAGGCCGGGGTTGAGGCGCTCCTGGACCTTCTCGATGGTCTCGGTGAGCAGGGCGACGCCGCGCAGGGCGAAGAACTCGCACTCCAGCGGCACGATGACCTTGTGCGCCGCGGTGAGGGCGTTGACGGTCAGCAGGCCGAGCGAGGGCTGGCAGTCGATGATGATGAAGTCGTAGTCGTTCACCAGGGGTTGCAGGGCGCGCTGGAGCGTGGACTCGCGCGCCACCTCGCTGACGAGCTGGACCTCGGCGGCGGACAGGTCGATGTTGCTCGGCAGCAGGTCCATGCCCGCGATGGCGGTCTTCAGCAGGACCTCGTCGGGGGCCATCCCCCGCTCCATCAGCAGGTTGTAGATGGTGAGGTCCAGCTCCATGGGGTTGACGCCGAGGCCGACCGAGAGGGCGCCCTGCGGGTCGAAGTCGACCAGCAGCACGCGGCGGCCGTACTCGGCCAGCGCCGCGCCCAGGTTGATGGTCGAGGTGGTCTTGCCCACCCCGCCCTTCTGGTTGCACATGGCGATGATCTGGGCCGGGCCACGCTCGGTCAGCGGTCCGGGGATGGGGAAGTAGGGCAGCGGGCGGCCCGTGGGGCCGATCCGCTCGCGGCGCTGGCGGGCCGCGTCGGGGGCGATGGTCGCCGCGTACTCCGGGTCGGGCTCGTACTCCGCGTCGGGGTCGTAGAACTGTCCCTCCGGCAGGTCCTCGTACTCGGAGAGGCGCGCGGACTCGCCGCCCGCCGGGGCGGCTGCCATGGCGTCATGGCCGTGGATGCTCTGATGCGCTGTCATGCTCGATGGGCTCTGGTCGGTTGCGTAGGTGTGGACAGCGACGGAGCCCAGGCCCGTCGGATCCGGGGCGCCGTGGCGCCGCTCCGGGACCCCTGGTCGTCCTCCCCCGGGAGTAATTGTCGACTCATTCACAAGTCGTCTTACCTCCTTGGGGACCAGGAAACTTCACTACAGGGTCAGCGTTCCACCATGCCGACGATTGGCGACTCTATGGCGTGTCGGTGGTTCGCAGCAACACAATCGGCCGTACCGGCGCGGATGTGTCGGCCGTCGAACATTCACTTGTCAAGGCCATAACCCCCGCTCACGGCAGGCTTCGGGGGCACGGGCGACGCCGAAACGCCCCCGGGCGCGACGAGTTGACCGTTCGGGCGCGTCGTGCGGCGCGTCGCCCCGGGGCCCGGGCGAGCACGGCGTGTGACATTCCCGATGTTGACCCGGGGAGTTGACCGCCGGGTCAGCCGAGCACCGCACGCGGGTCGGCGTGCGGCAGGTCGTGGGCCAGGGCGACGGGACCGGAGACGACCTGGCCGTCATGGACGTTGAGCCCGCGGGCGAGCGCCGGGTCCCGGCGAAGGGCCTCCCGCCAGCCGCGGTTGGCCAGCTCCACGATATACGGCAGCGTGACGTTGGTGAGCGCGTGCGTGGAGGTGCTGGGCACGGCACCGGGCATGTTGGCGACGCAGTAGAAGACCGAGCCGTGCACCCGGAACGTCGGCTCGGCGTGGGTGGTGGGCCGGGAGCCGTCGAAGCAGCCGCCCTGGTCGATCGCGATGTCGACAAGGACACTCCCGGGCCGCATGCGGGCCACCGTCTCGCCGGTGACCAGCCGGGGCGCGCGGGCGCCGGGGACCAGGACGGCGCCGATGACGAGGTCGGCGTCAAGCACCGCGCGTTCCAGGGCCAGGGCGCTGGAGGCGAGCGTCTGCACGCGGGTGCCGAAGAGCCGCTCGGCCTCGCGGAGCCGGGCGAGGTCCTTGTCCAGCAGGGTGACGTGGAAGCCCATGCCGACGGCGATCTGGGCGGCGTTGAAGCCGGAGACGCCGGCCCCGATGATCACGCAGCGGGCCGCGGCGGTGCCGGGGACGCCGCCGGGCAGGACGCCGCGGCCACCCTGGGAGCGCATCAGGTGGTAGGCGCCGACCTGCGGGGCGATCCGCCCGGCGACCTCGGACATGGGCGCCAGCAGCGGCAGGGTGCCCCCGGGCGTCTCGACGGTCTCGTAGGCGATGGCGGTGGTGCCCGCGCGGAGCAGGGCGTCGGTGCACTCGCGAGAGGCGGCCAGGTGCAGGTAGGTGAAGAGCACCTGGTCCTTGCGCAGCCGGTGATACTCCTCGGCCACGGGCTCCTTGACCTTCAGGACGAGGTCGGCGGCGGCCCAGACCTCGTCGGCGTCAGGCAGGACGGAGGCGCCCGCGGCGGCGAACTCGGCGTCGGGGACGGCGGAGCCCTCCCCCGCGCCGCGCTCCACGCAGACCTGGTGGCCGGCGCCGACCAGCTCGTGCACGCCCGCGGGGGTGAGGGCCACGCGGAACTCGTTGTTCTTGACCTCGCGGGGGATGCCGACCTTCACGTCGATCACGGTCCTTGCGTTACGGAGGTGGTGGCACTGCCAGTCTAATGAAGGGGTACCCGCCGCGCAGCCTTGGAATCAGTCAATCCTCGCGCGGGTCCAGCTCTGTTTCATAAGCCGGGGCCGGGGCCTCAGCGGGCGGGCGGCCGTGGGCCAGCAGCAGTTCGGCCGCGTCGCGGTGGGCGGCGGCCTCCCCGGTGCGGCCGAGCCGGTCGCAGCAGTCCGCCAGCCGCAGCCGCAGCGCCGCCTGCAGCCGCCGGTCGCCCGCGGCGCGCGCCAGGCGCAGCGCCTCCTGCGCGGTGCGCAGCGACTCCTCGGGGCGCCCGGCGTACTCCTGGACGCGGGCGACGGCGGCCAGCGAGCGGGCGTGCGCCCGGCCGTCGCCCAGCCGGCGGTGGACGGCGCAGGCGGCCCGCCAGGCGCGCAGGGCCTCGGTCCAGTGCCCGGTGCGGGTCTCGGCGGCCCCGATCCGGCCGTACAGCCGGGCCTGGGCGGGCAGGTCGCCGCGGGTGACGGCCTGGGCCACGGCCCGGCCGTACCAGTCGGCGGCCCGCTGCCAGTCGCCCTGTTCGGCGTAGGTGCCCGCGATGGACTCCAGGGCGCGGCCCACCAGCAGGGCGGTCCCGCCCGCCTGCCCGGGGGGCTCGGCCTGCTCCCGCTCGGCGCGCGCGGCCTCCAGCGCGCCCCGGTAACGCTCCAGTGCGCTGCCGAGCCGTCCACAACGGGCGTCCAAGTCCCCGAGGTTGAGCAGCGCGGCGGCCCGCTCCCGGGTCAGCCCGTGCCGCTCGGCCACGTCCAGGACCAGCTCGTGCAGCCGGTACAGCTCGGGGGCGGCGTCCTCGGGCCCGCGGTGGGCGATCAGGGCCCGGGTGAGCGCCGCGACCAGGCGGCGGGCGAGGGTGTCCAGGCGGCCGTCGGCCACGGCGGTGCGGGCGGCGGCCAGCAGGGCGGGCTGCCGCTCGGCGAGCCAGCGGGCGGCGGCGGGGCGGCTTTCGAAGCGCAGGGAGGCGGGGAGGCCGGAGAGCCAGGCGCGGGCGGACGTTCCGTGGGGCTCGGTGACGGCCTGGCAGGCCCGCAGCAGGCGGACGGTGCGCTCCAGCATCCTGGCGCGGGCCAGCAGCGCCTCGGAGGGCTTCTCGGCGGCCTCCAGGCGCTCGCGCAGCAGGGGGTACAGGCAGCCGGGGACCCGGTGGAGGCCGGGGGTACCGGGCTCGGGCCGCAGCAGGCCGCGGGCGGCCAGGTCCTCCAGGGCGGCGCGGGCGGCGGGGACGGGCCAGCCGGCGAGGGCGGAGGCGATGTGCGCGTCCACGAGCCCGGCGGGGGCCAGGGCCAGCAGGCGCAGGGTCCGCGCGGCGGGGGCGGGCAGGGCGGCGTGGGCGAGGTGAAACGCCCGGCGCAGGGCGGGTTCGGGCGGCGGCAGGCGGGGAGCGCTCCCGGGCGGCGCGCCCTCGTCCTCGTACGCGCCCTCCTCCCCGATCCCGTCCCCGTCCGCATGGGCGTCCAGGCCGTCGAACGCCCGGTCGTCGTAGGGCGGACGGCCGTGCGTACCGGTCGAGAACCCCCCGGCCCCGTACACGTCCTCCGCGAAGTCCCCGTCCCCGTCCTCGAAGACGCCCCCCTCGAACGCCTCCTCCCCGCGCGCCTCCCGCCCTTCCCCCGCGGGCGGGGGGACGGGCGGCGCCTCGGGAACGGCCCGGGCCAGGGCGCGCACGGCCTCCGCGAGCGTGGCGTCCGGCCGCGCCGCCAGCCACCCGCCGACGAGCGTCAGCGCGGCGGGCAGGTGCCCGCAGGACTCGGCCAGGGCCTCGGCGGCCCCCGGGTCCACGGTGATGCGCACGTCCCCCGCGCCGCGCTCCAGCAGCCGCAGGGCGGCGTCCCGCTCCAGGCCGCCCAGGACGCAGGGCCGCACGTCGGGGACGCCGGTCAGCGGCCCGCCGGCCACGGCCACGACCACGCAGTCGCGCGTTCCGGGAATCAGCTCGTCCAGTTGCGCGGCCGAGGCCACGTCGTCCAGCAGCAGCACCGCCCGGCGCTCGGCGAGCGCGTCGCGCAGGGCGCCGGTCACCTCGTCCTCGGCGGCCCCGGGCGGGGCGCCGGCGCCGAGCGGGCCGAGCAGGTCGCGGGCGGCGCGCTCGGCGGGCACGGGCTCGCCCGCCGGGTCGGTCAGGCGGGCGCGCAGGACCCCGCCGGGGTACTCCCCGCCGGCCGCCAGCGCGGCGGCGAACTCCTCGGCCAGCGCGGTGCGCCCGGTGCCGGGCCGCCCGGCGACCAGCAGGACCCGGCCGCGGGGTGCGGGCCGCCCCGCCATGGTGTCGAGGCCCGCGCGTTCGAGATCCGAACGCAGCTGGGCCAGCTCGCGCCGCCGGCCGAGGAATCCGGGGGTGCCGGCGCCGTCGGTGACCGCCTGTTCCGTCACGTCCGTCACGGGGCCGAGCGTATGCCACGGCCCCGGCCCGGCCGGGGCAAGGACACGTCAGGGCGCGAACGGCCGGGCGGGCCAGGGGGCGTCGGCCGGGCGCAGCGCGTCGAGGCCGTCCAGGCCGCGTGCGGCGTGGAGGGCGAGGACGGCGACCGACAGGCAGGTGTTGTGCAGGCGGCCGGCCAGCACGCCGCGCACCAGCTCCGGAAGGGGCACCCGCTCCTGGCGCATGTCGGCCTCCTCGGCGAAGACGGCGAACCGCTCGCCCTCGGCCTCGGAGACCTCCCGGGCCAGGAAGATCCGCACGGCCTCGTCGCTGCCGCCGGGGCTGGGGTAGACGTCGGCCAGCACCCGCCAGTCCTCGGCCTTGACGTGCGCCTCCTCGTACAGCTCCCGCTGGGCGGCGTGCAGCGGGTTCTCGCCGGGCACGTCCAGGAGGCCGGCCGGGATCTCCCACAGCTTGTGGCCCACGGGGTGGCGGTACTGCTCGATGACGACCACCCGGTCGCGGTCGTCCAGGGCGAGGACCGCCACCGAGCCGGGGTGGACCTGGAAGTCCCTCCGGGCGGTGCCGCCGTCGGGCATGGTCACGTCGTCGGCGCGGACGCTGGTCTTCTTCCCGGTGAACGGGGTGGCCGTGGCCGTGACGGGCCAGCGCTCCGGGGTGTCGGCGAGGAAGTCGCGGGGCTGCTCGGTCATGTCCCCAGTGTGTCAGCGCGGGCGCGCGGCCGTCCGCGCCGCCCGCCCGCCGGGGCGCGGGCCGGGCGCCGGGCCCGAGCCGCCCCCGGAGCTCAGCCCGCGGCCCGCGCGGCGGTGGGCTCCCAGGGGGACTCCCCCGAGGTCGCCCGCACCGCCGCCCGGATCAGCCCGGCGAACAGCGGGTGCGGCCGGGTGGGCCGGGAGCGCAGCTCGGGGTGGGCCTGGGTGGCGACCAGGTAGGGGTGGACCTCGGGCGGGTACTCGACGTACTCGACCAGCTTGTTGTCGGGGGAGGTGCCCGAGAAGACCAGGCCGGCCTTCTCCAGCTCGCCGCGGTAGGCGTTGTTCACCTCGTAACGGTGGCGGTGGCGCTCCTCGGCGTAGGGCTCCTGCCCGTACACCTCCCGAACGATCGAGCCCTCGGCGAGCCTGGCCGGATACAGCCCCAGGCGCATCGTGCCGCCCATGTCGCCCTCGCCGGCGACGATGTCCAGTTGCTCCTCCATGGTGGAGATCACGGGGTGGGCGCAGCCCTGGTCGAACTCGGTGGAGTTCGCGCCCTCGATGCCGGCCAGGTTGCGGGCGGCCTCGATGACGACGCACTGCAGGCCCAGGCACAGGCCGAGCAGCGGGACGCGGTTCTCGCGGGCGTAGGCGATGGCGGCGATCTTGCCCTCCACGCCGCGGTCGCCGAAGCCGCCGGGGACGCAGATCGCGTCGCAGCCGGCCAGATGCTCGGCGGCGCCGCCGGGCGGGCGGCAGTCGTCGGAGGTGACCCACTTGATCCGCACCCGGGCGTTGTTCGCGAAGCCTCCGGCACGCAGGGCCTCGGTCACGGAGAGGTAGGCGTCGGGCAGGTCGATGTACTTGCCGACCAGGGCGACGGTGACGTCGTGCGCGGGGTGGTGCACGCGCTGGAGCAGGTCGTTCCACTGCGTCCAGTTGACGTCGCGGAAGGGCAGGTCCAGGCGGCGCACGACGTAGGCGTCCAGGCCCTCGCCGTGCAGCACCTTGGGGATGTCGTAGATCGACTTGGCGTCGATGGCGGCGACGACGGCGGCCTCGTCCACGTCGCACATCAGCGAGATCTTCCGCTTGATGGCGGCGGGCACCTCGCGGTCGGCGCGCAGGACGATCGCGTCGGGCTGGATGCCGATGTTGCGCAGCGCGGCCACGGAGTGCTGGGTCGGCTTGGTCTTCAGCTCGCCGGAGGGGCCGATGTAGGGCAGAAGCGAGATGTGGACCACGAAGACGTTGTCCCGGCCGACCTCGTGCCTCACCTGGCGGACGGCCTCCAGGAAGGGCAGCGACTCGATGTCGCCGACCGTGCCGCCGACCTCGGTGATGACCACGTCCACGCCGTCCCCGGCCATGCGGCGGATGCGGTGCTTGATCTCGTTGGTGATGTGCGGGATGACCTGGACGGTGTCGCCCAGGTACTCGCCGCGGCGCTCCTTGGCGATCACCGTGGAGTAGATCTGGCCGGTGGTGACGTTGGCGCTGCCGTCGAGGTCGACGTCGAGGAAGCGCTCGTAGTGGCCGATGTCCAGGTCGGTCTCGGCGCCGTCGTTGGTGACGAACACCTCACCGTGCTGGAAGGGGTTCATCGTGCCGGGGTCGACGTTGAGGTAGGGGTCCAGCTTCTGCATCGTGACGCGCAGGCCGCGGGCCTTCAGGAGGGCTCCCAGGCTGGAGGCCGTGAGCCCCTTGCCGAGCGAGGAGGCGACCCCGCCGGTGACGAAGATGTGCTTGGTCGTCGTGGTACTGGGCGGCATGGCCAAGTCGGGGCTCCCGTGGTCGCGAGGTCGGATACACGACACCCTTGGGGGAAACGTTCCGGTGGGGGTCGTGTGGATGGGGTTCGGGGGTTTTGCTGCCCTCCGCTCCACGGGCTACCAGGGTATCAGTGGAGGGAACCCGAGGGGCGGCCCGTGACGTTCCCGCAGGGGTATCGACATTTCAGAACCAAAGCGAACAAGGTCACCCAGTGGCCTGATCCATCCACGTCGAGTGTCGGGCAGATGGCCACGCGCCGTCGTATTCTGCTCGGACGCTCGAATGGGCGACGGAAAACCGCACGTCCCGAGGGGGGCGGGCGCCTTTCGACTGGAGTGAGAAGTGGCCGGGCGCATCGAGGATTACGCACTCGTCGGGGACATGCAGACCGCCGCGCTCATCGGCCGGGACGGCTCGGCTGATTGGATGTGTCTGCCCCGGTTCGACTCGCACGCCGTCTTCGCCTCGCTGCTCGGCACGGAGGAGCACGGCTTCTGGCGGCTCGGCCCCGCGCACGGGCGCGACGTCCCGCCGCCGCCCGCCAGCCGGAGGCGGTACCGGGGGGACTCGCTCATCCTGGAGTCGGAGTGGGACACGCCGCGCGGGACCGTCCGCGTGACGGATTTCATGCCCCCGCGCGGCTCCGACGCCCCCCGCCTCACCCGGATCGTGGAGGGCGTCAGCGGGCGGGTGCCGATGCGCTCGGCGCTGCGGATGCGCTTCTCCTACGGCTGGGTCGTGCCATGGGTGCACAAGGTGGACGACCGCACGGTGGCCGTCGCCGGCCCCGACTCGGTGTGGCTGGACACGGCCGTGGACACCTACGGCAAGAACCTCACCACCTACGCCGACTTCACGGTGGCGCCGGGCGACCGCGTGGCGTTCACCATCACCTGGCAGCCCTCGCACAAGCAGCCGCCCCCGGTCCCGGACGCCGAGGAGTCCCTGACGGCCACCGAGGACTTCTGGCGCGAGTGGGTGGGCCAGTGCACCTACCACGGCCCCTACCGGGAGGCCGTGGTCCGCTCGCTGATCACCCTGAAGGCCCTCACCTACGCCCCCACCGGCGGCATCGTCGCGGCCCCCACCACCTCGCTGCCCGAGGAGATCGGCGGCTCGCGGAACTGGGACTACCGGTTCACGTGGCTGCGGGACGCCGCGATCACCCTCTCCTCGCTGCTGCGCACCGGGTACCACGATGAGGCCAGGGCCTGGCGGGAGTGGCTGCTGCGCGCGGTGGCGGGCGACCCGCAGAACCTCCAGATCATGTACGGCATCGCCGGCGAGCGGGAGCTGGCCGAGGCGGAGCTGAGCTGGCTGCCCGGCTACGAGAACTCCCAGCCGGTCCGGGTGGGCAACGGCGCCGCCGGCCAGCTCCAGCTGGACGTGTACGGCGAGGTGACGGAGGCGCTGCACCTGGCGCACATGACGGGCCTGGCCCGCAACGACCATGCCAACCTGCTCCAGCTGAAGCTGATCCGCTACCTTGAGGACCACTGGGACGAGCCGGACGAGGGCATCTGGGAGGTCCGCGGGCCGCGCCGGCACTTCGTGCACTCCAAGGTGATGGCCTGGGTGGCCGTGGACCGCACCGTGAAGCTGATCGAGTCCGGCGAGGTGGACGGCCCGCTGGAGCGGTGGCGCGACCTGCGGGACGAGATCCACCGCAGCGTGTGCGAGCACGGCTACGACAAGGAGCGCAACACCTTCACCCAGTCCTACGGCTCCAAGGAGCTGGACGCCTCCCTGCTGCTCATCCCGCAGATGGGCTTTCTGCCGCCGGACGACAAGCGGGTCATCGGGACCATCGAGGCGATCCAGCGGGAGCTGTCCACGCTGGACGGCTTCATCCTGCGCTACCCCACGGCCGGGGACCAGGCGGGCGTGGACGGGCTTGAGGGGGACGAGGGGGCGTTTTTGGCCTGCTCCTTCTGGCTGGCCGACGACCTGGCGATGATAGGCCGCGTCGAGGAGGCCCGGAAGCTCTTCGAGAAGCTGCTGGCCCTGCGCAACGACCTGGGCCTGCTGGCCGAGGAGTGGGACCCCCGCCGGATGCGCCAGGTCGGCAACTTCCCCCAGGCCTTCAGCCACGTCCCCCTCATCGACACGGCCCTCCGCCTCACGGCCTCCGGCGCGTACGGCGGCTGACGCCGCCGCCCCGGCCCGCCGGAGCGGCGAGGACGGCCGGCACCTTCGGCCCCGGGCCCCGGCCTTCGCAACGCCCGGCCGGGCCGCCCGGCGGCCGGACCGTGGTCCGACGCCGACGTGGCCCGGGGCCGGTGTGCGGGCCGGGCACGGGGTGGGTCAGGCCGTCGCCGTCGAGGCCAGTTCGTCGTAGACGCTGAGGACCTGGGCGACCGTGGTGTCCTCGGTGGGGAGGCTGCCGGCGCGGATGCGGCCGGCGCGGGCGAGGGAGGCGCGGCGGGTCTCGTCGGCCAGCAGGCCGGTGACGGCGGCGCCCAGCGCGGCGGGGTCGCCGTAGGGGACGAGGACCGCAGCGTCGCCCACGACCTCGGGAACGCCCCCGACCGCGGTGGCCACCAGGGGAACGCCGCGCCGCAGCGCCTCCTCGGCCAGCGGCGCCCGCCCGGCCCAGCGGGCGGCGAGCACCGCGACGTCCGCCGCCGCCAGCAGCCGCAGCGCCGCGTCCCCGCGCCCCAGCAGCCGCACCGGCAGCTCCTCGCGGTCGATGCGGCGCTGCGCGGCGGCCCGCTCGGGCCCCTCGCCCGCCACGGCCAGCAGCGGCTGCGGTCGCAGCGAACGCCAGGCGCGGGCGGCCGTCAGCAGCACGTCCAGCGTCTGGGAGCGGTCCAGCGTGGCCTCGGCGGCGAGCAGGGGCCGGTCCACGGCGCCCAGCTCCGCGCGGATCTTCACCGGCTCGGCCTCCCGGCCCCCGCCCGGCCGCTGGGGCGGCAGCGCCACGGGCGCGAGCCGGGCGTCCCTGGCCCCGCGGCTGCGGGCCCGGTCCACGAGGTCGGAGGTGGCGCCCAGCACCACCGAGGCGGCCCGCGCCACGGTGAACTCGTTCAGCCGCCGCAGCTGCGCCCGCAGCCCGGGCGCGGTGGGCCGGGTGTGCCAGGTGACGACCAGGGGGATGCGCCGCCCGCGCAGGCCGAGCGCAGCGAGGAGCCCGGCGCGCATGCCGTGCGCGTGCACCAGGTCGGCCTCGGCGCACACGGCGTTCAGCACGCCGAAGGAGCCGGGCCCGGTGCGCGCGGGCACCGGCACGAAGCGGGCCCCGGCGGCGGTGAAGCGGTAGCGGCGCTCGGCGGAGGGCGGGGCGGCGACGGTGACCCGCAGGCCGCGGGCGGCCAGGCCCGCGGACAGCGACCGCACGTGCGCCCCCGTGCCCACGCTGCCGCCCCCGAGCAGTTGCACGACGTGCAGCGGCGGGCGGACGTGCGGGGGTGCGGTGGCGCTCACACCATCATCTCCCGGGGGTCTCGGGTCGCGGTCTTCCGGTCGTGTCGCCCGTCATGTCGCCGGTGGGCGGCGCGTGTTGCTGAGGGCGACCTCCCGCTCGCGGGGAGTGGATCGCGCTCCAGGATGCCAGGCGGGCGGGCCCCTGCGGTAGCTTCGGCCACCCGCACGGGCTAGCCCGCCTCCGCGGCGCGGCGGTGGCCCAGGCGCGCGGCGGTGGCCAGCAGCTCCTCGGCGTGGGCGCGGGCGAGGTCGGAGTCCTCCTGGCCGGCCAGCATCCGGGACAGCTCCTTGACCCGCCCGTCTCCGTGCACGGAGCGCACCCCGCTGCGGGTGACGGACCCGTCGCTGGTCTTCTCCACCACCAGGTGCCGGTCCGCGAACGCCGCCACCTGCGGCAGGTGCGTGACGACCACGACCTGGGCGGAGTCGGCGAGCTTCGCCAGGCGGCGGCCGACCTCGACGGCGGCCTTGCCGCCCACGCCCGCGTCCACTTCGTCGAAGAGGTAGGTGGGCACCGGCGCGGTCCCGGCGAAGACGACCTCGACGGCGAGCATGACGCGGGAGAGCTCGCCGCCCGAGGCGCCCTTGGCGATGGGGCGCGGGTGGGCCCCGGGGTGCGGGGCCAGCAGCAGCTCCACCTCGTCGGCGCCGTGCGGCCCGGCCAGGACGGTGCGGCCGTCCAGCTCGACGGCCTCCTCGTCCCCGGGCGCGGCCTCGGTCTGGCGTACCTCCACGCTGATCCGGGCGTGCTCCATGGCCAGCTGGGTCAGCTCCTCGGTGACGGCCTTGCCGAAGCGCTCGGCGGCCTCCCGGCGGGCCTCGGTCAGCTCCCGGGCCAGGCCCGAGACGGTGGCGCGCAGCTCGTCCCGCTCGGCGGTCAGCTCGCCGATCCGGTCGTCGTCGCCCTCCAGCTCGGCCAGGCGGACGGCGCCGGCCTCGGCCCAGGCCAGGACGGCGGCGCAGCCCCCGGGCGCGGAGGGGCCGGCGGGGGCGTCGCCGTACTTGCGGATGAGCTGGGCCAGGGCGGCGCGGCGCTCCTCCACGGCGGCCAGCCGCAGCGGGTCGGCGTCCAGCCCGTCCGCGTACCCGGCCAGGCCGCCGGAGATGTCGGCGAGGAGGATGCCGACCTCCCCGAGCCGGTCGGCCAGCTCGGCGAGCGCCGGGTCGTGGCCGCGTACCGCCTGGAGGGCGCGGTGCGCCCCGGCGACGAGCGTGGAGGCGTCGACGGCCTCGGGGTCGGCCGGGTCGCCGGCCAGCGCGCCGTGGGCCTGGGCGGCGGCGGAGGCCAGGGCCTCGGCGTGCCCCAGGCGGGCGGCCTCGGCGGCCAGTTCGGCGTCCTCGCCCGGCCGGGGCTGGGCGGCGGCGATCTCGTCCAGGCCGAAGCGCAGGAGGTCGGCCTCCTGGGCGCGTTCCCTCGCGCGGGTGGTCAGCTCGGCCAGGCGGGCGTTGACGTCCCGCAGCCGCCGGTAGGCGTCCTGGTACGCGGCCAGCGGACCGGCAACGGCCTCCCCGGCGTACCGGTCCAGGGCCTGCCGCTGCCGGGCGGGCCGCAGCAGCCCCTGCTGGTCGGTCTGGCCGTGGACGGCGACCAGGTCCTCGCCCAGTTCGACCAGCAGCCCCGCCGGGACGGAACGCCCTCCGACGTGGGCGCGGGAGCGGCCCTCGGCGGAGACGGTGCGGCTGACCAGCAGCGCGCCCTCGTCCAGCTCGGCCCCGGCCTCGGCGGCCCGCAGGGCGGCGGCGGAGTCGGGCGGGAGGGCGATGCGGCCCTCCACCAGGGCGGAGGCGGCTCCGGCCCGGACGTACCCCGCATCCGCACGCCCGCCCAGCAGCAGCCCGAGGCTGGTGACGACCATGGTCTTGCCCGCACCGGTCTCACCCGTCACCGCGGTGAAGCCGGAGGACAGCTCGACGACGGCGTCATCGATCACGCCCAGGTCCTTGATCCGCATCTCCTCCAACACGGATACGACCATACGAGGTTCGCCGGGCCGCTGGCGACGGGCCTCGGGGACCGGTCCCGGATCGACACCGCTCCGCCACCGCGCGAAAGAGGCCCGGGCCGGGGCAGCGCGGCTGCGTGCGGGAGAACGCCCTCAGTGCGGCGCGCCACGCCAACCGGCCACCGGCAGCGCGAACTTGGCGACCAGCCGGTCGGTGAACGGCGCGTGGTGCAGCCGGGCCAGCCGCACGGGAACGGCCCCCCGCCGCACCTCCACCCGGGCGCCCGGCGGCAGGTCGATCGTCCGGCGCCCGTCGCACCACAGGACGCCCGGCCTGGTGTGCTGCCCGACCTCGACCGCGAGCACCGAATCGGGGGCGGTGACCAGCGGCTTGGCGAACAGGGCGTGCGCGCTGATCGGCACCATCAGCAGCGCCTCGACCTCGGGCCACACCACGGGGCCGCCGGCCGAGAAGGCGTAGGCGGTGGAGCCGGTGGGGGTGGCGCACACCACGCCGTCGCCGCCGAAGCCGGAGACCGGGCGTCCGTCGACCTCGATGACGACCTCCAGCACGCGCTCGCGCGCGGCCTTCTCCACGGAGGCCTCGTTCAGGGCCCAGTCGGTGTGCACCACGCTGCCGTTGTCGAACACCAGGACGTCGAGCGTCATCCGTTCCTCGACCTCGTAGGCGCGGCCGACCACCCGGTCCACGACCTTGTCGAGGTCGTCGCGCTCGGCCTCGGCGAGGAAGCCGATGCGGCCGAGGTTGACGCCGAGCATCGGCACGCCGGAGGCGCGGGAGAACTCGGCGCCGCGCAGCAGGGTCCCGTCGCCGCCGAGGACGACCAGGAGTTCGCAGTCGTCCAGGACGCCGTGGCCCGGCTCGGCCTTGTCGACGCGCTGCACGTCCTCGGGCAGGGACAGGTCGGCGGCCTCCTCGGCCAGTACCCGCACGCCGATGCCGTGCGCCAGCAGGCCCTGCACGACGCGCTCGGCGCTGCGGATGGCGGCCGGGCGGCCGGTGTGGGCGAGCAGGAAGACGGTGCGCTCCGCCGCGCGCTCCCCGGCGTGCGCTCCGGCGCTCGCGGTGGTCCCGGTGGTCACTGCGGCCCCTCCCTGACGGCACGTTCCACGTCGGCCGGCTGGAGCGCGGGCGCCCCGGCGCGCAGCCACAGAAAGTATTCAACATTGCCCGAGGGCCCCGGCAGCGGGCTGGCCGTGACGCCCGCGACGCCCAGCCCGTGCCCGGCGGCCTGGCCGGCGACGGCCCGCACGGCCTCGGCGCGCAGGGCCGGGTCGCGCACCACGCCGCCGCTGCCCAGGCGTTCCCTGCCGACCTCGAACTGCGGCTTCACCATCAGCACGTGGTCGGCCCGCGGCGCGGCGCAGCGCACGAGGGCGGGCAGCACGAGGCCGAGGGGAATGAACGACAGGTCCCCCACGACCAGGTCCACCGGCTCGCCGCCGAGGTCCTCCGGGGTCAGGTCCCGGACGTTGGTGCGGTCCCTGACGGTGACGCGGGCGTCGGCGCGCAGGGTCCAGGCGAGCTGGCCGTAGCCGACGTCCACGGCCACGACGGAGGCGGCGCCGGCGCGCAGCAGGACGTCGGTGAAGCCGCCGGTGGAGGCCCCGGCGTCCAGGGCACGGCGCCCGGCCACGTCCAGGCCGAGGGGCGTGAACGCGGCGAGCGCGCCCGCGAGTTTGTGCCCGCCGCGCGAGGCGTAGCCGGGGTCGGCCTCGTCCTCGCGGACGATCAGGGCCGCGCTGGTGGCGACCTGGGTGGCGGGCTTGGTGGCCGGGGCGCCGTCCACGGTGACCCGGCCGGCGTCGATCAGCGTCCGGGCGTGCTCGCGCGAGCGGGCCAGTTTGCGGCGCACCAGCTCGGCGTCGAGGCGGGCCAGGCGGCGCTGTGTCGCTGCTGCCACGGGGTGTTCAGCTCCTGGGGGTGGGCACGGGGGCGGGCCGGTCGAGGGCGGCGAGGGTGTCGCGCAGCGCGCCGTGCACGTCCTCGTAGATCCCGGGGTGGTCGGCGACGGGCAGCCGCCCCGCGTCGTCCAGCCGCCGCAGCCGCCCGTCCACCCCGGCGTGCCCGGTCGGCGCCAACTCGATTCCCAACGGCCGGGGGGCGTCGTCGAGCGCGGCATCGTCGAGCAGCGCCTCGCCAGGCGGGGTCCCGCCGGGCCCGCCGCCCGAGGTGCCCTCCCCGGCCCCGGCATCGGGAACGGACGCGCGGGCGCCCTCGCCGTGTTCGCCCCCCTCGCCCCGGGCGTCACCGGGCGCAGTGGCCCGAGCGCCGGGGCCCTCACCGGCGGCTTCGCCGGCTCCGGGCCGCGTGCCGTCGCGGCCCCCGTCCCGGCCGCTGCCGGGAAGGACCTCGCCGGAGCCGCCGGCCTGCGCCGGGGCCGTTTCCCCGCCGCCGTCGCCGCGGGCGTTCCCGGTCGGGCGCGCGGGCACCGCCCCGGGCGCGGGCGCGGGGCCCGGAACGCCGGGGAACGCCCGGGGCGGGCCGCCGTCGGGGACGGTTCCCCCGGCGGGCCGGGGCGGCGGACCGGGCCGGGGAGAGGAGCCGGGAACGGCCGGCGGACCGGGAGCGTCCGGCGCCGCCGGACCGGGCACGGGCGAAGAAGATGCCGCCGCCCGCGCCGGAGCGGCGGCGTCCCGCGCGCCGTCCCCGGCGGGCTGGTTGTGGGCCTGCTGGTGCATGGCCCCGACGCTACCCGGTGACCGCCGGGCTGCGGCGCCGCGCCGCCGGAACGACCAGCGGGGTGCCCGTCTCCGGGTCCTCGATGACCCGGCACGGGAGCCCGAAGACCTCCTCGACCAGCGCGGCCGTGACCACCTCGGCGGGCGGCCCCTCGGCCACCACCCGCCCCTCGCACAGGGCGACGAGGTGCGTGGCGTAGCGGGCGGCCTGGTTGAGGTCGTGCAGGACGGCGACGAGGGTGCGGCCCTGCTCCTCGTGGAGGCGGGCGCACAGGTCGAGCACCTCGATCTGGTGCGCGATGTCGAGGAAGGTCGTCGGCTCGTCCAGCAGCAGCAGCGGCGTCTGCTGAGCCAGGGCCATGGCGATCCACACGCGCTGCCGCTGGCCGCCGGAGAGTTCGTCCAGGTGCCGCCCCGCCAGCGCGGAGACGCCGGTGGCCGCCATCGACTCCCCCACGACCCACTCGTCCTCGGCCGACCACTGCCGCAGCAGGCCCTGGTGGGGGTAACGGCCGCGCGCCACCAGGTCGGCGACGGTGATGCCCTCGGGGGAGGTGGGCGACTGCGGCAGCAGGCCCAGCTCGCGGGCCAGCCGCTTGGCCGGGTAGGAGGAGATGGCCCGCCCGTCCAGCAGCACCTGGCCCCGCTCGGGCCGCAGCATCCGCGCCAGCGCCCGCAGCAGCGTGGACTTGCCGCAGGCGTTGGGCCCCACGATGACGGTGAACGACCGGTCGGGAACGTCCAGGCTCAGGTTCTCCGCGATCACCCGCCCGCCGTGGTCGTAGGCCAGCGTGACCTCCCGCGCGCACAGCCGCCCGCCCGCGCCCCTCTCGTTCGCGCCACCCACGGCGTCTCCCTTCTGTCCGTTCGGTCCGCCCGTCCGCACCCGCAACGCCCTCACCCCGCTCACACCCGCCCCGCCCGCCGCTCCGTGTACAGCAGCCACAGCAGGTACGCGCCCCCCAGCACGGAGGTCACCGCGCCGACGGGCAACTGGCGCCCGGGGAAGGCCGACTGCGCCAGGTAGTCGGAGGCCGCCATCAGCAGCGCGCCCATCAGCGCGGCGGGGAGCAGGTTGGGCCCGGGGGCGCGGGTGAGGCGGCGGGCAAGCTGCGGGGCGGTGAGGGCGACGAAGACGATGGGCCCGGCGGCGGCCGTGGCCACGGCCGTCAGCAGCACGGCCGCGACCACCAGCAGCAGGCGGGTGCGCTCCACGCGGACGCCGAGCGCCCCGGCGGCCTCGTCGCCCATCTCCAGCATCCGCAGCGGCGCGCCCTGGGTGAGGATCAGCGGCAGCAGCACCGCGCAGGCGGCCAGCAGGGGCCAGAATTCGCCCCAGTCACGGCCGTTGAGCGAGCCGGTGAGCCACAGCACGGCGCGGGCCGCGTCCACGATCTCCGCGCGGGTGAGGAGGTAGCTGTTGACGGCGGTGAGGGTGGCGGCGGCCCCGATACCGACCAGCACCAGCCGGTAGCCGTGGACGCCGCCGCGCCAGGCCAGGAGGTAGACGGCCAGGCCGGTCAGCAGACCGCCGCCGACCGCCCCGGCGGCCACCGCGGCCGTTGACCCGTCCAGCAGCACGATGACGGTCAGGGCCCCGGCCGCCGAGCCCTGGTTGAAGCCGACGACGTCCGGACTGCCCAGCGGATTGCGGGAGACGGCCTGGAAGACCGCGCCGGAGACGCCCAGGGCCAGGCCCACCAGCAGGGCCACCAGCACGCGGGGCAGGCGCAGTTCGTGGACGATGAACTCCTGGGCGGCCGTGCCGCCCCCGGTCAGGGTCCGCAGCACCTCGCCGGGCGGGATGGCGTAGTCGCCGGTGCCGATCAGCAGCACGGCCACGGCCAGGGCGAGGACGGCCAGAAGCAGCCCGGCCAGCGCGCCGCGGAGGTGGAGGCGCAACGACAGGCCGCCGCGCGTGCGCAGCACCGGGCCGCGGGCCGCCCGGGGGGCGGCGGTCGGGGTCTCACTCACAGCTGGGCCATCCTCCGGCGGCGGATCAGGTGGATGAAGACCGGGCCGCCGAGCAGGCCGGTGACGATGCCCACCTGGAGCTCGTCCGGGCGGACCACGAGCCGGCCCAGGACGTCGGAGCAGAGCAGCAGCACGGGCGAGAGGACGGCCGAGTAGGGCAGGATCCAGCGCAGGTCGGGGCCGGTCAGGGCGCGTACGGCGTGAGGAACCATCAGCCCGACGAAGACGATGGGCCCGCAGGCGGCGGTGGCCGCCCCGCACAGCAGGGTCACCGAGGCCATGGCCAGGACCCGGGTGCGGGTGAGGCCGGCGCCGAGCGCGCGGGCGGTGTCGTCGCCCAGGGCCACGGCGTTGAGGGGGCGGCCCAGGGCGAGGGCGAGGACCGTGCCCGCCAGGAGGAACGGCAGCACCTGGGCGATGATGTCCGGATCGGCGGCGGCCAGCGAGCCCACGGTCCAGAACCGCATCCGGTCCAGCGCCGAGGTGTCCAGCAGCATGACGGCGTTGACGTAGCCGAACAGCGCGGCCTGAGTGGCCATCCCGGCCAGCGCCAGGCGCACGGGCGTGGCGGAGCGGGTGCCGCCCAGGGCGTACACCAGGACGGCGACCGCGGCGGCGCCGAGGAAGGCGAACCACACGTAGCCGGTCAGGGAGCTGACGCCCAGGAAGCTGATGGCGGAGACAACGGCCGCCGCGGCCCCGGCGTTGACCCCCAGCAGGCCCGGCTCGGCCAGCGGGTTGCGGGTGAGGGCCTGCATCACGGCCCCGGCCAGGCCGAGGGCGGCGCCGGCCAGCAGGCCCAGGACGGTGCGGGGCAGGCGCACGTCGCGCACGACGACGTCGTTGTCCGTGCCGGTGTAGCCGAACAGCCCGTGCCAGACCTCGGACAGCGGGATCGGCTTGGCGCCCAGCGCCACGCTGGCCGCCGCCACGGCGAGCAGCAGGGCCGTCGCCGCGGCCAGTCCGGCGGCCCGCCGCAGCGCGCCGCGCCGGACCGGGTCTGCGGCGTGCGGCGACGGGGCGGCCTCCCGGGGCGAAGACTCCCGGGGTGAAGAGGCGGGCGGCGCGCCGGAGTTGACGACGGTCACACGGGACTCCTCGGGGCGGCACTGTCGAACGAGACGCACTTAGGTTAGCCTAACCTCGCTTTCCGGCCATTCGCCGGTCACGCGCGAGACCTCGAGAGGCCAAGGCACGCCCATGACCCGTTTCCCCCAGACCGCGTTCACCCGGCGCTCCCTGCTCGCCGCCGGGGCAGCCGCGGGCACCGGCGCCCTCCTGACCGCCTGCGGCGGGGACGGCGGCCCGGGCGGAGCGGGCGGCGAGTCGGGCGGCGACGGCTCCGGCGGAGGCTGGACGTTCACCGACGACCGCGGCGAAACGGTTCGCCTCGATGCCCGCCCCGAACGTCTCGTCGCCTACGTCGGCTCGGCCGCCGCGCTGCACGACTACGGCGTGCGCTGCACCGGCGTCTTCGGCCCGACCGTCCTGCCCGACGGCTCGCCCGACGTGCAGGCCGCCCGGCTGGACGTCGAGGAGGTGACCGTCCTGGGCAACACCTGGGGCGAGTTCAACGTCGAGGCCTACGCCGAGCTCCAGCCGCAGCTCCTCATCAGCGGCGTCCACACCCCGCCCGACCTGTGGTACGTCCCCGAGGACAGCGCCGAGGAGATCCTGTCCCTGGCCCCCTCCGTCGGCATCCGCACCCTGGGCCCCGGGCTCGCCACCATCCTCACCCGCTACACCGAACTCGCCGAGGCCCTGGGCGCCGACCTCGCCGCCCCCGCCGTCACCGAGGCCCGCGCCCGCTTCGACGCCGCCGCCGGGGCCGTGCGCACCGCCGCCCGCGACAACGGCGGCCTGCGCGTCCTCGTCATCTCGGCCACCGCCGACCAGATCTGGTTCGCCGCCCCCGCCGCCCTCCCGGACCTGACCTACTTCACGGAGCTGGGCGTGGCGTTCGTCTCCCCCGACAACCCCGAGGACGGCGGCGTCTTCGAGTCCGCGAGCTGGGAGAACGCCGACCGCTACCCCGCCGACCTGATCCTGGTCGACAACCGCACCAGCAACCTCCAGCCCGCCGACCTCCAGGAGCGGAAGCCCACCTGGCGCGCCCTGCCCGCCGTCCGGGCCGGCCAGGTCGCCTCCTGGACCGCCGAGCCCACCTTCAGCCACACCGGCGTCGCCCCCCTGCTGGAGGACCTGGCCGACGCCGTCCGCACCGCCACCCGGGCCGCCTGAGCGCCGCCCGCCTTGAAGGAGTCCCATGAGACCCACCCGCCGCTCCCTGCTGACCGCCGGAGGCGCCCTCGGCGCGGGCGCCCTGCTCGCCGCCTGCGGCAGCGGCTTCGACGGCTCCCAGGACCCGGGCGACGGCTCCGCCTCCGGCGGCTCGCGGCCGTTCCGCTTCACCGACGACCGCGACGAGACCGTCGAGCTGGACACCACGCCCGAGCGCGTTGTGGCCTTCGTCTCCTCCGCCGCCGCCCTGCACGACTACGGCATCAGGTGCACCGGCGTCTTCGGCCCCAGCAGCCCCATCGACGGGCGGCCCAACCCCCAGGCCGGCGACCTCGACCTGGACCGCCTCACCAGTGTCGGCGAGGCGTGGGGCGAGTTCGGCATCGAGGCGTACGCCGAGCTGCGGCCCCAGTTGCTGATCAGCAACATGTTCCCGCCGCCCGACCTGTGGTTCATCCCCGAGGAGGGCCGCGACGAAATACTCTCCCTGGCCCCCAGCATCGGCATCACCGGGGCCCGGGTCTCCCTCCTGGAGCCGCTGGCCCGCTACGCCGAACTCGCCGAGGCCCTGGGCGCCGACCTCGCCGCCCCCGCCGTCACCGAGGCCCGCGCCCGCTTCGACGCCGCCGCCGAGGCCGTGCGCACTGCCGCCCGCGACAACCCCGGCCTGAAGCTCATGGCCGTCACCGGCGACGACCAGCAGTTCTACGTGGCCGTCCCCGACGCCTATACCGACCTGCACTACTTCCGGGAGCTGGGCGTGGAGGTGGTCCAGGGCAGCCCCAGCGACGAGTGGGGCTTCTGGGAGTTCCTCAGCTGGGAGAACGCCGGCCGCCACCACGCCGACGTCATCCTCCTGGACAACCGCTCCCAGTCCCCCAGCGCCGAGGACCTGGCCGCCCGCCCCACCTGGAACCGCCTCCCGGCCGTCGCCGCCGGCCAGGTCATCCCCTGGTCCATGGAGGAGCGCTACAGCCACGCCGGCTACGCCCCCGTCCTGGAGGCCCTGGCCGACACCCTGTCCACCGCGGAACGCCTGACCTGACCGCCGCCGAACGCCTGACCTGCGCCGAACGCCTGACCCGACCGCCGCGCGGCCCCGCGCCCACCGCGCCCAGCCCCCGATCACGGAAGGACGGACCTTGCCATGGCCGACTCCCCCTTCGCGTTCTTCGACCTGCACGTCCTGCGGGCCGCCCGCATCAGCCCCGGCTTCGTCCGCGTCACCCTCGGCGGCGCCGCCCTGAGCGACTTCGCCTGCGGCGGCCGGGACCAGCGGTGCAAGGTCTTCCTGCCCCGCCCCGGCCAGGCCCGCGCCGCCGTCCCGCGCGAGGCCCCCGCCGCCGAGTGGTGGCCCGCCTGGCGGCGCATGCCCGCCGGGGAACGCGCCCCCATGCGCACCTACACCGTCCGCGAACACCGACCCGAGGCCGGGGAGGCCGGGGAGCTGGACATCGACTTCGCCCTGCACGCCGACACCGGCCCCGCCTCCCGGTGGGCCACCCGCGCCCGCCCCGGCGACCCGCTCACCCTCCTGGGGCCCGTCACCGCCGACAACGCCGGCGTCGACTTCCGCCCGCCCGAGGGCACCGACTGGCACCTGCTGGCCGCCGACGCCACCGCGCTCCCGGCCGTCGCCGGCATCCTCGCCTGGCTGCCGCCCGGCGCCCGCGCCCGGGTGTGGATCGAGGTCGAGCACGCCGCCGACCGCCAGGAGCTGCCCACCGCCGCCGACGCCGAGGTCACCTGGCTCTTCCGCGACCTGCTCCCGCCCGCCGCCCGCCGCGACGCGCTCCCGGCCGCGCTGCGCGCCGCCCGCCTGCCCGAGGGCACCCCCTACGCCTGGCTGGCCGGCGAGGCCGGCACCGTCCGCGAGCTGCGCCGCCACCTGACCGGCGAACGCGGCCTCGACCGCCGCCGGATCACCTTCACCGGGTACTGGCGGCGCGGCACCTCCGAGGAGGACCTGATCGCCGAGGCCATCGCCGCCGAGGCCGCCTGACCGGCGGCCGAACGCCCGCCCCGGCCGTTACGCCGCGCCGAACGCCCGCGTCCGCCCCGGCCGTTGACCCGGGCCGCCTCACTGCCCCCCGAAGTCCAGCCGCCCCAGCGCCGCCGCCGCGTCCACCGGCCCCGCCGCCGACCAGGCGGCGGCGCACACCGCCCGCAGCCCGTCCACCGGATCGGCCCCCTCCCCGCCCCCGGCCAGCGCCACCAGCCCGTCCGCGCCCGCCACGGCCCGCCACCCGCCGCACCGGAACCCCGCCCCGTCCCGCACCGGCTCCGGGTAGGGCACGTTCAACGCCCGCAGATCCGCCGCCAGATACGTCGGCCGGTGCTCCGGCGCGGCCCCCGGGAGCTGTGCCGCCTCCGTCACCCCCGTCAGCACCAGCAGGGAGTCCACGCCCCCCGCGTGCGCCCCCTCGATGTCCGTGTCCAGGCGGTCCCCCACCACCAGCGGGCGCACCGCGCCGGTGCGCAGGATCGACTCCCTGTGCATCGGCGGCAGCGGCTTGCCCGCCACCCGCGGTTCCCGCCGCCGCCCGGACGCGATCCGCACCACCTCCACGGCGGCGCCGTTCCCCGGCGCGATGCCACGCCCGCTCGGCACCGTCAGGTCCGTGTTCGAGGCGTACCAGGGCACGCCCCGGTTCACCGCCAGAGCGGCCTCCATCAGCACCGCCCACCGCATCTCGGGCCCGCCGTAGCCCTGCACCACCGCCGCCGGCCCCTCGTCCGCCGAGTCCACGGGCCGCAGCCCCCGCTCCCGCAGCGCCACCCGCAGCCCCTCGCCGCCCGCGCACAGCACCGCGGAACCGGCCGGAACCTCCTCCGCGATCAGCCGCGCCACCGCCTGCGCCGAGGTCACCACCTCCTCCGCCGCGGCCGGCACGCCCAGGCGCGAGAGGTGCTCCGCGACGACCTCCGGCGTGCGCAGGGCGTTGTTCGTCACGTAGGCCGGCGCCATGCCCGCCGAACGGGCCTCCCGCAGCGCCTCCACCGCGTGCGGCACCGCCTCGCCGCCCGCGTAGACCACGCCGTCCAGATCGAGCAGCGCCGTGTCGTACGCCTCGCTGAGCACCACGCCGACCATCCGTCCCACTCCCTCGTTCCGCCGGTCCCGGCACGCCGCCCTCGATCATCCCCCACCGGCCGCAGACCTTACGATGCGGGGATGCACGCCGTCGGGCTCGACCTCGCGCCGTTCCGTGCCCTCCGCTACGTGCCCGAGCGCGTCGGCAGCCTGGCCGCCGTCACCTCGCCGCCCTACGACGTCGTGATCCGCCCCGACGGACTGCACCGGCTGGAGACCGCCGACCCCCACAACATCGTCCGGCTGATCCTCCCCCAGGCAGACGACCCGCCCACGGCCCACCGCCGCGCGGCCGAGACCCTGCGCCGGTGGCGCGCCGAGGGCGTTCTCGCCACCGACCCGCGCCCCGCCCTGTACGTGTACGAGCAACGCGCCGGAGCCGCCCTCCAGCGCGGCATCGTCGGCGCCCTGCGCCTGACCCCGCCCGAAGAGTGCGTCGTCCTCCCCCACGAGGACGTCATCCCCGGCGTCGTCGCCGACCGCGCGGCCCTGATGCGCGCCACCGCCGCCAACCTGGAGCCCCTGCTCCTCGCCTACCGTGGCGGCGACGGCGGAACGGGAGCCGCCGCGGCCCTCGAACACGCCGTCTCGGGCACCCCGTTGATCGACACCACCACGGCCGACGGCACCGCGCACCGCGTCTGGCGGATCACCGAGCCGGCCCGCGTGGCCGCCGTCCGCCGCGACCTGGCGCGGCACCGGGCCCTGATCGCCGACGGGCACCACCGCTGGGCGACCTGCCTGCGGGTGTGCGCCGAGCACTCGGGGCGCCGCCCCTGGGACCGGGGCATGGTCCTGCTGGTCGATACCGCCCGGTACCCCCTGCGCGTGCAGGCCGTCCACCGAGTGCTGCCCGACCTCCCGGCCGCCGAGGCCCTGGACCGGCTCGGCGCCGTCTTCCGCACCCGCACGCTGCACGCCGCGCTGCCCGACGCGCTGGCGCACCTGGCCGCCGCGCCGGGCCCCGCGTTCCTGCTGGCCGGGGCCGGCCTCTTCCACCTGCTGGACCGCCCGGCCCCCGAGACGCTGGAACGCGCCATCCGCCCGGACCGCCCGCGCACCTGGCGCGAGCTGGACGCGACCGTGCTGCACGCCGTCCTCTCCCGCGCCGCCTGGCGCCCCGGCCCGATCCGCTACCTCCACGACGCGGCCGGAGCGGTGGCCCAGGCCGAACGCGCCGGAGGCACCGCCCTGCTGCTGCGCCCGGTCCCGGAGGCCACGGTCCGGGCACTGGCCGAGGCGGGCGTCACCATGCCGCACAAGTCCACGTCCTTCGGCCCGAAGCCGGCCACCGGCCTGCTCCTCCGCCCCCTGGACCAGGACTGACACGTCACGAGACGCCCGCTCCCGCTCACTCTTCCCCGGCCTTGCCCCCGGCCCGGGCCCCGCGAGCGTCCATCGCTGACGCCTCGTCCCCGTGCCCATCCTCGGGCCCGGGGGCGTCCGCCTCGGAAGCGTCCACCGCCGACGCCGCGTTCCCGCGCTCGGGAACCTCCGCCTCCGCAACGCCTGTCCCGGGGGCACCCGCTTCCCGCACCTCGCCCTCGGCACGCTCCTGCGCGAGGGAAGCAGCTCCGGCGACGTCCTCCCCGGAGACCTCGTCCCCGGCCAGGTCGTCCTCCACGACGTCGGCGTCCGGGACCCCACGTGCCGGGACTTCGCCCTCCGAGGGCTCGTCGTCCCCGGACACCGGGAATGCCTCCTCGGCCGCTTCCTCGGCGATCTCCTTACCGGAGGTCGCGTCCTCCGGGAAGGCCTCCTCCGCCTCCGGGTCCAATGCGTCCACGAAGTGGACGCCGTCGAGCTCGGCCAGCCGGTCCGACGCGTCCGTCGTGCCACCGCTGTCCGCCTCGGCGGCTCGCGCGAACCACTCGCGCGCCTCCTCCTCACGGCCCACCGCGAGCAGCGCCTCCCCGTAGGCGTAGCGCAGCCGCGCCGTCCAGGGGTGCACGGCCGTGGACGCCAGCTCCGGGCTCTGCAGGGTGACCACGGCGGCCTCGGCCTGGCCCATGTCGCGCCGGGCACCGGCCGCGACGAGCCGCATCTCCACCTGGCCCGCTCTGTCGAGCTGCTGCACCTCGGGCTCGCCCGCCATCGCCAGGGCCCGCTCGGGCCGCCCGATGCCGCGCTCGCAGTCCGCCATGATCGGCCACAGGTGCACCGAGCCGGACATCCGCCGCGCCGCCCGGAACTCGGTCAGCGCCTCGGAGTACTTCCCGACCCCGTAGGCCGCGAAGCCGGCGGCCTCGCGCACGGCCCCGACCCGCGACGCCAGCCGCAGGGCAACGCGGGCGTGGCCATAGGCGCCCTCGGCGTCCTCGTCCAGCAGCCGCGCCACCATCACCAGGTTCCGCGCCACGTCGGTCGCGAGGGTCTTCGGCAGGCTCATCAACTCCTGCCGCACGGAACGGTCGATCTCCTCGCCCGTGACGTCGTCCGGAATCGGCAGCCGACGGATGGGCTCGCGCTCGCGGTCCCGATCGCGCGCCTGGTCGGGCCGGCCGTCGCGGCGGTAGCCACCGCGTGGGCCGCCCCGATCGTCACGCCGCCCCCGGTCATCCCGTGGGGCCGGCCGGTCGCCACGCTCGAAACGCTCCCGCTGATCCCGCCGGAACGGAGGCCGGTCGTCCCGGCCACGCTCGTCCCGCCGATAACCGCCGCCTCCGGAACGCTGCCCCTGCGGCCGGTCGTCACGACGGAACTCCCGCCGCTCGCCATAAGGACGCTCCTCCCGCCGGTACCCACCGCCGGAACGCTCGCCCTGAGGACGGTCATCACGCCGGAACTCGCGCCGCTCCCCGTACTGCGGCCGGTCGTCGCGCCGGAACTCGCGCCGCTCCCCCTGCGGACGGTCATCCCTGCGGTAGCCCCCGCCGGAACGCTCGCCCTGAGGACGGTCGTCGCGGCGATAACCGCCGCCTCCGGAACGCTGCCCCTGCGGCCGGTCGTCACGGCGGTATTCACGGCGTTCCCCGTACTGCGGCCGATCCTGGCGAGAGGGCCGCTCATCACGCCGGAACTCGCGCCGCTCCCCGTACTGCGGCCGGTCGTCGCGCCGGAACTCCCGCCGCTCCCCCTGCGGACGGTCATCCCTGCGGTAGCCCCCGCCGGAACGCTCGCCCTGAGGACGGTCGTCGCGGCGATAACCGCCGCCTCCGGAACGCTGCCCCTGCGGCCGGTCGTCACGACGGAACTCCCGCCGCTCCCCGTACGGACGGTCATCCCTGCGGTAGCCCCCGCCGGAACGCTCGCCCTGAGGACGGTCATCACGCCGGAACTCGCGCCGCTCCCCGTACTGCGGCCGGTCGTCGCGGCTGTAGCCGCCTCGCTGGCCGAAGGGCCGGTCTCCCCGGCGCTGATCCGCCGGCCGCTCCCCGCGCGGCCGGTCGTCACGGGGCCGGTCGTCACGCCGGTAACTCCCCCGGTCTCCCTGGGGCCTGTCGTCCCGTCGCCCGTCGCCCCGGTCGGGCCGGCCCGCCCGGCCGTCCCGGTCCCTGTCACGGTTCCACTCGGGTCGGGGCCCACGCCGGAACCCGGGCCGGTCTCCTGCCCGGCCCCGGTCGTCGCGCCGCCATTCCCCACGTCCACCGTCACCGCGCCGCGGCTCGCGCCCCGACCCGGCGGGACGCTCATTGTCCGAATAAGACATCGCCGCGTTCCTGCCTTTCCTGCACTGCATTCATTTCGCGCATTGCGTTACCGACAACAAATAAAAGACCTCTGGTTCCCCAGCATGTACGCTGGGGAACCAGAGGTCCCATAAGAATTGTCCGGCGGTGTCCTACTCTCCCACACGGTCCCCCATGCAGTACCATCGGCGCTGGAGAGCTTAGCTTCCGGGTTCGGAATGTAACCGGGCGTTTCCTCTCCGCCATGACCACCGGAACACCTAATAAGTGCTCCGAGCGAACAAGCGCACTCTTCACTTAGCGACAGCGCCTCTCCTCACGAGGAGGAAAGACCCGTCGAAATCATCAATTCACAGTGGACGCGAGCATCTGCGGACAAGCCCTCGGCCTATTAGTACCGGTCGACTCCACCCCTCACAAGGCTTCCATCTCCGGCCTATCAACCCCGTCGTCTCCAGGGAGCCTTACC
>NZ_JAVREN010000062.1:0-28435 GCF_031845405.1 Streptomyces boetiae | reverse complement strand
TGGGGCTCGGCCGGGTCAGTAGGCGCTGTTGACGTTGTCCATGGAGCCGTAGCGGTCGGCGGCGTAGTTGCAGGCGGCGACGATGTTGGCGACGGGGTCGAAGGGGTCTTCGGGGGTGCCTTCGACGTGGTAGGTGTCGAAGGTGGGGTCGATGACCTGGAGGAGGCCCTTGGAGGGGATGTTCTCCTGGGCGTTGGTGTCCCACATGTTGATGGTCTGGGGGTCGCCGGAGGACTCGCGCATGAGGTTGCGGTGGATGCCTTCGTAGGTGCCGGGGATGTCGTGTTCGTCCATGATCTCCAGGGCCTCGTTGATCCAGCGCTCGATGTCCTCGTCGTCGGCGGGGACGGGGTCGGGCTGCTCGTCGTGGGCGATGGGTATCAGTCGGCCCTGCTCGTCGTACTCGGCGCCGCGGCCGTCACCGGTGGCCTCGGACTCCGGCTCGGACGCGTCCTCGGTCTCGTCCTTGGGCGCGGCGTCGTCCTTCGCCTCGTCCTTGGGCTCGGGCTTGTCCTCGGCGGCGGGGTCCTCGTCCTGGCTGGCGGGGGCCTTGCCCAGGGCCTGGCCCTGGGCGGTGAACGCGGCGGGGGCGTCGGTGGCCTGGGCGACCTGCCCGGCGGTGGGCTCGGCGGCCTGGGCCTGCGGGACGAGGGTGAGGGAGGCGGTCACGGCCGCGGCGGAGGCGGCGACCAGGCCGGCCACACGCACCCGGCGGGTGGTGGGCGTGGTGGGGGTCGTCTTGGTGGCGGTCATGGGAGAACCTCCCGGGCGTATCGGGGTTTATCCCGCGATGTGCGGCGACGCGGACCAGTGTGGGAACCGGCTCCCGAGAGGGGCAAAGGTGTGACCTACGACCGGGGGCCGTAGCGGACCGCCCGGTCCCGCCCGCCAGTCCAACGCCCCGCACCACCCCCGCACACCCGGCCTCTACGAAGCGGGGCCGGACGTGACCCACGCCCCATGGCAGCCCTCACACCCCACCCCACCCCCCACCACCCCCCGCCGAAGGCTCCGGCACACAGCGTGACCACGATCGTTACCGTTGGCGAACGCCCACGTGCCTCCCGTCGACGACCCCGCCCCCTCAGCCCGCCGCGCGCTCCCCGCACCCGGCTCCCCTGTGGCCGACGGCACGCCTGGCGTCTCCCGGCGGTCCCGCGTTCCCGCGGGCGTCGGTCCACAGCCCGCCGGCCTTCGCCTGCGCGCCGGACGGACGCCTCGCGGTCCCCTGCCGGCCCCGTGTTCCTGCCGGCGCCCCGTTCTCCGGCTTCTCCCGTCGCCCGGCTACGACGCGATCCCGGGGGGCGGCCTGGTGGGGTCCGCGCGTTATCGGGTATGCCTGGTCGTTCTGTGGTGCGCCTGGAGTTGTCCACGGCACCCGGCGACTTCCCGGGGCGTGTGTGTCCTTCGCTGCCCGGCATTCCTCGGCGCCCGTGTGCCGCGTCTTCCGCCGTCGCCCGCTCCGCCGTCCTCCGTTCGGGTCCGTGGTCCGTGGTCGCCGGGTTGGCCGCGTCTGGGGTGCTTACCGTGCGGTGTGTTCTGGGTGACGGCCCTACGTTTCTGGCGGCCCGGGGTCTCCGGTCCTGGGCGTCTGTGTTCTCGGCGGGCGTGGCGCGTTCTCCCCGGCGCGCCCGCCCGGTGTGTCCCTGGTGGCCCGGCCGCGCCGATGTTCTTCCGTGTGCGGTGCGTGTGTGGCTCGTTCGCGCTCTCCGGCGTGCCCGCCCCGGCGGGGAAAGTCTTTCCGACGGGCCGGGCGGTCTCTCCCCTTTCCATCTCCTCTCTCCCTCTCGTCTCTCCTGTCCCGGGTGTCTGGTGTGGGGGTGCGGGCGGGGGCGGGGCTAGGATCCGGTCGTCGGTCGTCGGTCGCGAGGCCCGCACCTCCCGAGCGCGGAGCGGGCCGGCGGGGCGGGTCCAGGGAGCGGGGTGCGGGTATGGCGGAGCCGGGTGGGGGTGTGCGGCTGTATGGGGATCTGGCGTCCTGGTGGCCTTTGATCTCCCCGGTCGAGGTCTACGAGGAGGACGCGGAGATCGCGGCGGAGCTGTTCGCTTCGGCCACCCGTTCCGTGCGGGAGGTCCTGGAACTGGGCAGCGGCGGGGGACATCTGGCCCGTCACTGGGGCTCCCGCTACGCTCTGACGCTGGTCGATCTCTCCCCGCAGATGCTCGCTGTCTCCCGGGCCCTGAACCCGGGGGCGGAGCATCTGGTGGGGGACATGCGGACCCTGCGGCTGGGGTGGGCGTTCGACGCGGTTCTGGTGCACGACGCCATCGGCTACATGACCACCGAGGAGGATCTGGCGGCCGTGTTCCGCACGGCGTTCGCGCATTGCCGTCCGGGCGGGACGGCCGTCTTCTTCCCCGATCATGTCGCGGAGAGCTATGGGCCCGTCACCGCCTGCGGGGGCAGTGACGGACAGGACGGCCGCGGGGTGCGGTACCTGGAGTGGGGGCTGCCGGCGGTGCCGGGGGAGTGCAGTGTGCGCACCGACTACACCTTCACGCTGCGAGGGGCCGCCGGTGAGGTGGAGGTCGTCCACGAGACCCACGTCACGGGGCTCTTCCCCGTCGCGGTGTGGGAGCGGCTGCTGGCACAGGCCGGGTTCGCGGTTTCCGCAGTCCGTGAGGACGGCGGAAGGGAGCGCACCCTCTTCCTGGCCCACCGCCCGGCCTGACCCCCCTGGAGGAGGGACTGCAAGCGAGTGGCTCTGGCCCGTGTCCGGTGGTGACGAAGGGTGGTGGGTGTCGTCGACTTCATGTGCGGGATGTCAACGAGCTTGTGGGCGTGGTGTTTTCGGGGTCGCCGGCGCTGGTCGTCGAAAGGGTGGCCGGCCAGGTCGGGGTCATCCGGGTGATGGCCCGGACCCAGGACGGGGCGGTGTCGTGTCCGGTGCGCGGGACACCGACGGAGCGGGTGCACGGCTTCCGCTGGGCGGTCCGTGGCGGACGTGCCGGTAGACGGCCGGCGGGTGCTGGTGTCCGTGCGGGTGCGGCGCCTGGTCTGCCCCATGGCCGGGCTGCCCCCGGCAGACCTTCCGTGAGCAGGTGCCCGGTGTGCTGGGGGGCGTTACCGGCGTCGGACGAGCCGGCCGGCAGTTCAACCTGGCTGCGTGGTCAGGGAGTCAGCGGGCCGGGCTGGTGCTCGCCTCTCCCTCGTCTTGTCTGGGCGCGGTGCCGCGTTCGACCGCGCTGCGGATCCTCATGCGGCTCCCGCTCCCCTCGCCGCGGGTGTCGCCTGTCCTGGGGGGTGGACGGCTTCGCCCTCAAACGCCGTCACCGGTACGCCACCATCCTCACCGACCCCGAGACCGGCGAGCGGACCGACGTCCTGCCTGGTCGCAACGCTGACACTCTGGAGGCGTGGCTGCGTGAGCACCTGGAGCAGAGATTGTGTGCCGGGACGGCTCCGGCTCCTATGGCGAGGCGATCCGCCGGTCCCTGCCCCAGGCGGTGTCAGGTCAGCGACAACCTCTGCGACAAGAGTAGGTCGGGAAGCTGGGAGAGGCGAGGGCCCGGGCGGGAGCGTCCCGGCGGCCGCGAACGGGGAGGGGCGATGGCGCAGTTCGGCGACGGGGGCGGGGGGACGGAGTTCGGCGATGCGGAAGAGCTGAAGGGGTTCAAGCCGCTGCCGGACGATCTGCGGCCCGAGGTCCGCAGTTTTGTTCTCGCGCTGCGCGGTCTGTTCAACGTCACGGGGAAGTCGTTGCGGGTGTTCGCGGTCTACCACCACATCAGCCCCCCGTCGGTGTCCCGCTACCTCAAGGGTGCGGATCCCGGAGAAGGACTTCCTCGATGTGCTGATGAAGTCGGCCTGCAAGACGCATGACCGGGAGGTCACTGCCGAACTGCAGGGTGATGTCCACCGGCTTCACCGGGAGGCGCTGCTGGCTACGGATCCGACCCGCTACCGGGTGCAGATGGCCGGCGACCGCCTGGAGGACGCCATCCTCCAGAAGGAGGAGGCGGAGCTGCGGATCAGGGACCTGGAGCTCAGTGTTTCCGGGCAGAAACACCAGCTGCGTCAGCTCGAACAGCTCGAGCGGGAGCTGGGGGAGGCACGGGCCGGGGACCGGGAGCGGGCTGCTGCGCAGATCGAACCGTACCGCGGCGGGCAGCGGAGCCTGGAGGAGCAGTGCAGCGATCTGAGGGAGGAGATCCACCGCCTCGAAGGCGAGCTGGCCAGGGCCGAGCGTGAGCGTGACGAAGCCCGCCCACTGCCAGGAGCTGGAGGACCAACTGGCCGTCGCCCAGGACGAGGCCGAAAGACACGAACTCCAGGAGCAGGCAGACATAGAGCGCCCCCCGGTTCGCGGAAGCCGCCGGCATCGTCGAACAGCGCATGGAGGACCTCGACCGGGTTCAGCGGGAAGCCGACGAGGTTCGTCTTCAGGCACAGCGCTACGCGGCCGAGCGGAGGGAAGAGGCGGACGCGCTCTGCGAGGAGACGCGGGAGAAGGCGGCGCGGGCGGCGGCGGACTTCGAGACCGGCCTGGCGAAGCGCCGTGAGCAGTCCGAGCAGGAACTGGCCGCCCTGACGAACCGCCGGGACACCATCAATGCCCAGCTGATCAGTGTCCGGGAGATGCTGCCAACGCTGGCCGGCGCCCATTCCGCGGCAGGACAGCCCGTCCCGGGTGCGGCAGGGCTGGCCCCGACCTTCGAGCCGTTCTGGTTCGCCGTCCCGGCGGCCCGTCCGCTGTACGGCGAGGACGGCTCGCCGACCCCGGTGGCCGAGCTGGCGCCGGGCACCTGGTATCTGGCGGTGGAGCAGCGCGGCCAGGCGCTGGTGGCGCAGACCCAGGACGGGCGGCGCGGCGTGCTCCACGACACCTCGGGCATCCAGCGCGGCCAAACCGCGTGAGGTGAGTCGGACTGCCCCGGGTGGCCCGGCCACACGACTCGGTCATGACATACACCCGGCGTGGAGTCGTTTGACGGCCGGGTTCTCAGCCGGGTCTCCGCGTCGAAGGCGCGGTGGGGCCCGGTTCGTGCCACCGCTGGCCGTGACGCTCTGCCCGGCCACTGACCAGGCCTTTGAATGACGCGGACGGGGTGGGCACGCCGGGACGTTGGCTGAAGCGGTCGGCGCCTTACCGGCCGCTGGCCCCGTCGGTGCTTCCGTTGGTTCGGCGCGGGCTCGCGGGGGGCGGGCGTTGGCGGAGGCGCAGGGCGGTGTGGATGGCGGTGGGCGGGGTGGCGGCGGTGGGCGCGGCGAGGTCTTCGAAGTGGACCCAGAAGGGCAGTCCGTTGGCGTTCCGTTCCTGGTGGACGTAGGGGGCCAGGGCGTCCCGCAGCCGCACGATCCCGGGGCCGTGGGAGCCGATGACCAGGCGGGGGTCGATCATGCCGTGCGCGACGAGTTTGTCCAGGTCGTCGAAGAACAGGCCGATGGTCGCGGCGTGGGTGCGGGCGGGCTGGGGGAGGCCGCGGTAGCCGGCCGGGTGCTCGCGGGCGAGGGTGTGCAGGAGGTATTCCTGCGCCTCCAGGTAGGCGGGGCTGCGGGAGTGCGCGAAGGCGCCGAGGAGCACCGGCAGGTGGTTCTGGCCGCTGCTCGGGCGCAGCTGGCGCAGGGCCGGCTAAAGCGAGGTGATCAGCGCCGCGAGGGAAAGCGTCACGGAAGCGAGGTTCCACGCCCAGGCCGCGTCCACCGCGCGAGGCTGGGCCCCGGCACGTGCGGGCCGCAAGCCCGGCCGGCCGGTTCAGGGCTGCTGGAAGCTGAGCCGCCCCGGGACGAAGAACGTCGGCCTCGGTGCTGGCGGCACCGAGGCCGGGGGCTGGTCCGCTCAGCCGGGTGTGCCTGGTTCTTGCTGTTCGTCTTCGTCCGGCTCCGCGGGGCCGGACGCGGCTTCGCCGCCGGCTGTGGGGTCGGCTTCCGTTGCCGCCTCGTTGGCCGTGGGGTGGTCGTCGGGGCGGGGTTCGCCGGTCACCGCGGGGTCGTCGATGTCGGTGGTGTTCTCGGCTGTCGCGCCGTCGTCCTGCTGTTCGGGGTGGGGGGTGCGGTCGTCCAGGGCGATGGTGACGGTGTCGCCGGTGGGGGCCAGGCCGGTCAGGCCGTTGTGGATGCGGTGGTAGAGGGTGGTGGCCAGGGCCCAGTCGCCCTCGCCTTTGCCGGTGGTCTCCTGGATGGTGAACAGGCTGATGAGGATGGCGATCAGGGACCGGCCGGAGAGGGCGGCGGTGATCCGGCTGTCGGGGAGGTCGGTGACCCGGGCCGGCATGCGGAAGTGCGGGTGGAGGCCGGCGCGGGAGGTGATGAACTCCCACAGGTCGCGGTGGCACACCAAGGCGGCGGAGGAGACCTGCGCGGCCCGGGTGAGGAGTTCGCTGTGCTGCGGCGTCACCTCCGGTGCCCGCACCGCCTCCTCCCTGCTGTCCTCCGCCTTTTCCTCCTCGGGCTCCCGGTTCTGGAGGGCGGATTCCAGCTGGATCGCCAGGCCGGTGAAGGCCTGGCGCAGCCCCCCGACCTCCTTCAGCAACTCGGTCTGCGTCACCAGGACCTCCCGGACGCGGTCGGCCTCCGGCAGCGACCGTGCCGCGAGCCCTTCCTGCTGCGCGGCGGTGAGGGCCTGGAGGCCGGCGCGCAGCGGCGCCAGCGCCTCGGCCACCTGCTCCGCCACGGACGGGCCGGGCTCGGCCGGAGCAGGCGAAACGCCTGCCTCAGTCACAGCGGCGAGCACGTCGTTCTGCGTGGCGGTGAGGGCCTGGAGGTCGGTGCGCAGCGGCGCCAGCGCCTCGCTCACCTGTTCCGCCACAGACGGCCCAGCTTCCGCTTCGGGCGCGGCTGCGTTCTGCGCGTCCGTCCCGGGGGCCGGCAGGAGCGCGGCGCCGGGCGCCGGACCGGCGCCGTTGCCGAGCCCGGCGAGGACGCCTTCGACGTCTTCCGCCGCGCCCTGGGGGAGCACGGTTCCGTCCGGGATGGGAGGGCCCCCGTCCACGGGCGGGGTCTCCGCGCCCGGGGCGAGCAGGGGGGCGCCCTCGGGGCCGGGCTTTTGCGGGCCGGGCTCGTCACCGGCCGGCGGGCGGAGGCTGTCGATGGCGGTGTGGAGCTGCTGGAGTTCCTGCCGTACGAAGGTCAGGATGTCCTTGACGTCGATGGCGAGGTCGTTCTTCCCGGACATCAGCCGGTTACGGGCCTCATTCAGGCTCGCCCGCATCTTCCCCAGTTCGCCGGTGACCGCTTCCCGGGTCGCCGCGTGGTCGGTCTCGTCGGCCCTCTGCAGCCGCTCGAAGCCTTCCGTGATGGCTGTCCCGAGTTCCCTGCGCGTGTCGATCAGCGTGCTGTGCAGCATGCTCAGCGCGTTGGCGTCGTTGTTTCCGCGGGCCACGCCGCTCCTTCCACAGTAGGTAGTCATCCGATCCCTGGCGGCACCGGGCCGGCGGCAAACCAGTCGAAAGCAGCAGCGCACAGAACTGGCCAACTCCCCGAGAGGAAGGGGGAGGTGACGCGCTCGGCCCCCCGGCCGCAGGAGGGCTGCCCCCGGCAGGACAGCACCTCTCGAAGCCCCGGAGCGGGCCGCAGTCGACCTCGCCCCGGGCCGGTCGGAACCCTCAGTGCGAGCGCCGTGCCGCCCACGCTCGCTTCCTCCAAAGCCAGGCCGCCCGCGAGCGCGCCGAACGGCAGGCCCGCCTAGCTGAACGGGTGGCCGTCCGGGAAGCCGAGGAAGTGGCCCGGCAGGCCGCCGAGCAGGCCAGGCCCTGCGCCGACTGCGGGCAGCCGCAGGCGGGCGGCCTGTGCACGCTGTGCGCCTCCGCCCGCGCCACGCTGGAGCAGGCCGCGCCGTTCCCCGAGCTCGCCGAGCGGGAGCGGCTGCGCAAGGCGGTCGGGCTGACCCGGGCGGCGGTCGGCCGCGCCCTGGGCGTGAGCAGCGCAGACGTGGCCGGGTGGGAGACGGGCCGTTCCGCGTCTCCCGGGGAGCGCCGCGCCGTCTACGCCTGCCTCTTCCAGGGCCTCGCCGCCCGCTACCCTGCGCCCGCCTCTGCCCCAGCTGCGCCGCAGGTCAGCACGTCGCCGCGGCGCGGCCGCGAGGGCGCCGCGCAGGCCTCGCCCGAGGCCGCGCCCGGCGCGGACACGGCGGGTGGCGGCGACGTCCAGGAGCTGGGGTGTCGCGGCCGCCCCGGCGCCTGCGGCACAGGCATCGGTGGGCGCGGCGGCGGGGACCACCACGACGTCGTCGTCGCGGCGTCCGGGTACGTCCCGTGCCGCGAAGGCCTCGGTGGCGGCCGCCGCCGAGGCCGTGGCGCCGGATGGGCGGTTCCTCGCCGGGCTGTTGGCCGTGCTGGACGGTGCTGGGACCGCTGATGGCGGTGTGATCACCGGGGTTCGCTGGGCCTGTGGCGGAGTACAGGATTGGGCGAGGTCGGGCCACATGTCTGCCGAGCTGCGGAAGTACCGTTCGAGTTCGAGGCGCCTTCGACATCGGACGTTGAGCGGCAAGCTGTGGGGGCCGTGACGTCGGCAGCGGGTGGCTGGCTACTGGACGGGGGAAGGCGCGGTGCCTTTCCAGGGGTAGCTGTCCCAGCCGGCTTCCAGGATCGGGTTGGGGGTGTGAGCGTGGTCGCGGAGGGCTTCGCGCAGGGCGTAGGTGGAGCGCTGGGGGTCGGCGGCGCGCTCGAGCAGGAGACGGCCGAGCGGGGCGTCGGTGATGGTGACCGCGTACTCGAGGTCCCCGGCGCTGCACACCGTGACCGGCACGCCGGTTGCTGGCCGCCAGGAGTCCGGGAGGGAGGCGTTGGCGAGGTGGAAGGGCTCCATGGTGACGATCAGGCCCTGGGCGGGTCGGTCGGCGGGTATGTCGGCGAACTCTTCGTGCCCGTTCCTGATGAGGGCGGCGGTGTTGTCGATCTGCTCGTAGGCGTGCCCGAGCATGCGGGCCAGCTCCTCAAGGCGCCGGTCGGTGGCCAGGCGCAGGTGCTGGGTGGGCCGCACGGATTTGACCTCCACCAGCAGCACCAGCTCGTTGGTGATGACGATCCAGTCGACGCTGCGTGCCCGGTTGCGGCCGTAGGCGATTTCGGGGATGACCGTGGCGTCGGGCAGCAGCGCGAGCTGGCGGCCGACATAGGCCTCGAACAGGTCGCCCAGATCCTGGGCGAAGGCACTGCCGTAGCGGGCGACTCCGGTGTAGTAGATGCCCAGCGGGCTGGCCTTGGCCGGGATGAGGTGGTTCACCGGGGCGAGGTAGCCGGGACCGTAGCCGCGCAGGAAGGGCCGACCGCGCAGCGGGTTGTACTCGAAGCGGCGCCGCAGCGGATCGGCGGTCAGGCGCGCGGCGGTGTTCTCCTTGCGGAAGGCGGCGCTGTCGGTGACGAAGTGCGTCTCGGTGACGGAAGTGATTGTCTCGGCAGGGATGATGTCACAGACCGGTGCCATGCCTGCGGTGGCCAGGCAGGCGGGGTCGAACCGGCCGCCGCTGTGGACCGCCGAGGTCCACAGCAGCTGCGCGATCCGCACATAGTGAGACAGGCTGGTGCCCAGCAGGTCCTCTTCCCAGCCCGGGCGCAGGCACCGGGCAGGACGTGTCGCGGTGGTCTGCACGAGCATGGCCGCAGAACGGGCGAGCTCCGGATACGGCGGCTCCTGGTAGAGGAATTGCTCACCGGCAGTGCGCAGCAGGAAGCCCTCCAGGGATGCGAGATCGGCCGTGCCCCGGACGAAGTGGTCATCCAACTGCCCGTACATGTCCAGGATCCGCAACAGATCGGCCTCGGTCGCACCCTGCCGGTGCTCATTGCCGTAGGCCAGCGACACCCGCGCCGCGTCGGCCAGCGACCACGGCGTGTACTTGCGGTACGGACTCTTCCACCAGGTGTCCAGGTGGTACTTCGCCGACGCCCCCGCGATCAGCGGCAGCAACGCACTCGGCCTGTGCCGCCGGACCCGCGCCACGTACTCCTCGTCGCCGACCATCCGGCCTGACATTCGCCCCATGGAGACATGATTCCGCTGCCAGTGTTTCGCTGTCGCCCCGTTGGCCCGCTGCGGCTGCGGACACTGCGGGGCGCGAACCGGGGAAGCGGCATCGTCATTGCCGGTCTGCCGACATGCTGGGCGGATGATCGACTTCCTTTCCGGCACGGTCGGTGCCTTGGTGGACCCCGGGGCCCTGGCTGTCGCCGTGTTCGCCTGGCTGCTGGCCTCCTTCACCCAGCGCCGCAACCGGACCCGGGCCGACGCCGCCGCGCAGCGGGCCGACCTGGAGGCCAGAGCCGACGTACTGATCCTGGCGGTCACCGAGGCGCAGGCGGCTGCCATCACCCTTCGGCTGCAGTGGGACGGCCCCCGCGAACGGTTCCGCCTGATCACCCAGGCCGCGAGCGCCGCCGCCGGGGGCTACGCCAGGGCCCGGCTCACCGCCGCCCGGGAAGGATTGTGCGTGTTGGCCGGCGCAGCGGAGTTCGTCCGTGCTGCAGCCCGCAACGACCGGGACGCCAAGACCGCGCTGATCGGCATAGCCCTGCCCGCGGCCATCGCCCGTGTCGCGGCCGCTGCCCTCCCCCTGACCCGCAACGCCGACCCCGCGGTCGCCGCAACCGCGCAGCGCGTCCTGGAAGCCGTGCCCTCGGCCGCGCAGAAGGGTGAGGAACTCACTGAGGCCCTGCACCAGTTCGAGCAGGCAGTGCGGGCGGCCCTGACCGCCCGCACTGCCCGATGGCGGCGCCTGCCGGGCATCCGGAAGCTCACAGGCGAGACCCGACCCTGACCGACGGAGGAGAGAGGAGAGGGGGGAGCCATACCGGCTGGCTTCCTGCGGCCAAGTGCCTCCTGGGGCCGCCGAGGATGTTGGCTGGCGCGGCGCGGCCGTCCGTGCCTGGGAAGAGCACCAGACAGGACCCGAGGAGGCCGCACACCCAAGCGCCGGGAGCGGCAAGCGCGGGAAGGGGGCGGAGGCGCAGGCGATGCACGTCCAACTCGCCGGCCCCCCGAGCCCGCCGCCGTCAGCCCCTCGATTACTGGATCCTGACCTGGGGTCAGGGACGACCGGAAGCGATGAAACGAAGGGCTCGCACTGTGACGAGGCCTAAGGCAAGTGACGTGGGCGACGAGCTTGCCCCGGGGCCCGTCGCGGCGTCGCCTGCGCCCGGCGTGCGCGGGCCAATCCCGCCAGGGCTGCGACCCCTCGTTTTTCGTGCCAAGAATAACGAGAGTACGGCGTTGCTAGACGAGCGGTCGGGGCGGTACGGTTCCTCTCATCAGCCTCATGCTTACTCTTGTCTTCTCGTCGGAGGATGACGTGCGTCTCCACGTGATCGTCGAAGATCCCGATCCGGACTTCCAGAAGGCCCTGCTGGGCCTTCTGGCCAAACACGGCGGCACCTTGCAGCCCGTCGAACCCGCCACGGGCTGGACGGACCCGGAGACCGCTTCGCGTTACTACCTGTCCCTGCCTGCGACGGCGCAGCGCATCCTGCGGGAGGCTGCGACCCGCGATGACGGCTACGTACCGGCCGACGTTCTGCGCGGCCCCGGAGGGGAGGGCAGACTCACCGGAACCAGCGGTGCGTTCAAGGCCGCACTGAAGCGTGGTGTGCGCCGCGGCTGGTGGGTCGCCGACCAGCTCCCTCCCGTCCTCGCCGAAGGCCCCGGGTTCGGCAAGGTCGCCGGCTACCGCGTCCGCAGCGAGGCCCTCCCAGCGTTCCAGGCTGCTGTCGCCACCCACCAGCAGGGCGAACTGGCCAGCCAGAAGGACTGCCTCGCCGAGGGAATCCGCTCCGAGGGTGGTGACTGGGACGCCCAGCGCGCCGTCGCAGCCCTGCACGCGGTCGGTCACACGGTTGATGAGAAGCGCGCGCGGGACATCCTGCGCAAGCTCGCCGCTGCTGGCCTGCTTCAGCGCGTCGACGGCGACCGGGCTCTCTTCCGCTCCACCGCAAACGACGAGTAGGAGGGGTACCCATGCCCAAGCCCGAAGGCGGCCAGGAGGCTGATCTGTTCGCGGCGGTCGACGCGCTGCTGGAGCAGGCCGCGCCGCTCCCCGAGCCCGGGGAGCGAGAGCGGCTGCGGACGGCGGCCGGGCTGGCCCGGGCGGCGGTCGGCCGGGCCCTGGGCGTGAGCAGCGGCACGGTGGCCGGGTGGGAGACGGGCCGGTCGGAGCCGTCCGGGGAGCGCCGCGCCGCTTACGCCCGCCTCCTCCAGGGCCTCGCTGCCCGCTTCCCCGCGCCCGCCTCCGCTTCTGCTGCGCCGCAGGTCAGCACCCCGACTGCCAACGGCCGCGAGGGCGCCGCGCAGGCCTCGCCCGAGGCGGCGCCCGGCGCGGCCGCGGCGGCCGGCGGCGACGTCCAGGAGCAGGGACCCGTGGCAGCCCTGCCGCCCGCGGCGCAGGCCTCCGCGGGCGCGGCGGCGGGGACCAGGACGACGTCGTCGCCGCGGCGCCCAGGCAAGGCCCGCGCCGCGAAGGCCCCGGCGACGGCCGCGCCCGCGACCGGGGCCGTGGCGGTGGATGGGCGGTTCCCCGCCGGGCCGCTCGCGGTCCTCGACGGCCACGGCGCCGCGCACCTTGCGGACGGCCGCACGCTGGAGTGCCCGGCGGCCACTGTCGGGCAGCTGGTGGAGTGGGCGTTGGGCGCCGGGCTCGGGCAGGGGCGTCTGCACCGCGCCGGACGGGATGCCGACCCGCTCGTCGTGGTCACCGCGGCCGCCGCCGAAGGCCTGGGCCTGCCGCCGAAGTTGGAGGACCGGCGGGGCCTGCGCCTGCCGGAGGAGCATGCGGTCGTCCGGGACCTGGTCGCTGCCGGGTGGAGCTTGACGCGGCGGGGGTTCGGGCCGTGGGCGCGGGTCTACCGTCCCCTAGAGGCCGGCGGGCGGCGGCAGTGCGTGCAGCTCGCCGTCCTCCCCTGGGACGCGCTGGACACCCGCGCCTGGCCCGGCGCGGAGGAGCTTCCCGCGCCCGAACTCGCCCGCGTCCTCGGGGCCTACGCGGCCCGCGTCCTCACCCCGCGCGGCAGCACGGCCGTCAACGGCCTGGAGCTGATGACGGCGCTGCGGCCCCCGACGCAGGCGGTGCGGGACGGGGCCGGCGGCTGGACCTCCGGCCCCGTCCCCGGCTCGCTGACGCAGCCGGTGGACCCGGCGCCGCCCGAGGCCCCCGATGAGCACCCCGTCGCCGTCGGGCGGCCCGAGGACCAGGTCCTGGATGAGGAGGCCTACGAGTGGGTCCGCTCGCCGGAGCTGCTGACCGATGAGGAGTGCGCGCTGCCGTGGGCGGTGGGGCTGGACGTCAACATGGCGTTCGCCGCGGCCGCCAACCGCCTCACGGTCGGCCTGGGCGAGCCGCTGCACACCGACGGCCCCCGTTTCGACAAGCGCCTGCCCGGCGCCTGGTACGTCGACCTCTCCGGCATCGAGCTGGACCCGCGCCTCCCGTCGCCCTTCACGCCGCACGGCGGCCGCCCGTCGGGTCCGGCCTGGTACGCGACCCCGACCGTGGCCTACGCCGCCGAGCTCGGCTACGAGGTCCGCCCGCTGGAGGCGTGGATCCGCCCCGAGGCCGGGCCGTACCTGGACCCCTGGTACACCCGCCTGCGGGACGCCTACATGCAGACGATGGCCGGCCTGGGCGTCACCACCGACCTGACCGAGCCGGAGTTCCTTGAGGCGATGGCCGGCCACAAGGCCGCCGACCCCGGCGCGGCGGCCGTCCTGGCCGCGATCAAGGCCACCGTGAAGGGCGGCATCGGGAAGCTGAGGGAGCGGCCGCAGGGCGTGCGGCACCGCCCGGGGGAGCGGTGGCCCGCGCTGGAGCGCCCGACGTGGCGCCCCGACATCCGTGCCGCCGTCATCAGCTCCGCCCGGGTCAACATGCACCGCAAGATGCGAAAAATGGCCGACGCCGGAATCTACCCCCTCGCGGTCCTGTCCGACTGCGTCGTCTACCCCTCGCCGGGCCCCTCGCCGCTGGATCTCCTCCCGCGCACGCCGGAGGGGAAGCCGCTGCCCGGTGTTTTCCGCCTCGGCGTCAGCCCCGGCATGGTCAAGCTCGAAGGGGCCCGCGAATTCTGGTGGGCCGCACAGATGATGGAACAGAAGGCAAATCCCGCCCGCCACATCAAAGACGACATCCCCGAAGGGGGCGAATAAGGAATGGGCACGATCGCAGACGCCATCGAGGCCGCCCTCCAGGCCGCGCAGACCCGCCCCCTGCCCAAGACCGCCGCCGCCCGCATGCGCGTCCTGCTGCGCGCCGAGCGCGGCTCCACCCGCGCCGTCGCCGCCCGGCTGGGCATCTCCCCGCGCACCGTCCAGCGCTACCTCGCCGGACAGATCAAGAACCCCACCCCCCGCCTGGCCGCCGCCCTGGAACGCGAGGCCCGCCGCTCCTGGCAGCCGGGCGTCCGGGCCCGCGTGATCCGGCAGGCCGCCCGCGCCGGCATCACCGTGGAGACGAGGGCGCGCTTCGGTTTCACCGCCCCCGGCGGATCCACCGACGATCCCCGCCTGCGCCGCGTCACCGAGCAGCTCACCCCCGACGACACCGCCAGCCTCCTGGCCGCCCACGCCGCCGGCGCTGATGAGGACGTCCTGGCCGCCCTCCTCGGCGGCGGCCTCGGCTTCGTGTACTTCCGCGGCCACGGCACCCGCGCCGACGGCCTCGAGGTCGAGCTGCAGGACATCGACTACCTCGACATCGGGCTGTAGAGGGCCCGCGCCCTGATTCTCCCGGCCCGGCCAAGGTCGCAAAAAAATCCCGAAGATGCGCAGCTCAGATCGGTGTCCTCAGGTGCCATCGCCGGTGAGGTAGACGAGTGTGTTTGTCTCGATATCGCTGGTCAGTCCGTCGGCGAAGATGTAGAAGGACTCTCCTACGTCGAGGGGGCTGTAATCAGGAATGATGACCTGAACGTTGATCGCTCCGTCCTCGTTCGCCGTGGCATCGCGGATGCTCCTCGTGGCGTCGAAGACGTTGGCGCCGCAGCTGATTCGTACGCGCTCGTCCGGGGCGAATCCAGCACCTGTGACAGTGATCGTCTCGCCGATGGCTGCCGCGTCCGGATCGGCTCGAATGGTTGGTTCTTCGTCGATGGATTCTGGTGTGGGGGGCATGGTCTCGGGCTGGGGCGTCTCGGCCACCTCCTCGGCGGGACCGGTCTCCTCGGGCGCGGGCGGCGGTGTGCCGGCGGCGGTCTCGGCGGGCGGTGCGATGACCTCCACGACCAGTTGCTGCCCGCCATAGGTGGCAAGGGCCACAACGGCCACGGCGACGATGGCTGACGCCACCACCGCCAGACGGGCGTTGCCAGCGCTGCTGATCGTCAGTGGCCCCAGGGAGAGGTGACCGCGGATCCTGTTGTTCTGGATGCTGGCGTGGATAGCGTCCCTGCCCGCTGACTGCGTACGCAGCTCGTGCTCGAGCCGGGCGGCGAACTGCGGGTCCCTCTGCAGCGCCTGAAGAAGAAGGCCCTGCGCGGTGGCTGCCGCGGCGGGGTCTTGCTGGAGGGTTCCGTCGAAGGCCTGGCGCCCTTGTGCGGTCCCCGTCAGGGCGGAGCTGACGAGTTGGGCGACGGCTTGGCCCGCGCCTGTGCTCGCATTGGTCATGAGCATTTGGATTGCGCTCGATGCCAGTTCACCAACGTCCACGCTAACCCCCTGTTTTCAGTGACTGTCATACCGTAGTTGCTTCAGCAGGCCGTGTCCCCGTCGCGCGGAGTGGATTCCCCGCGCATATGCCTGGCCTGCGAAGCAGCTCGGCGCGGGGCTGACCACGGCCCGTGCCGACCACCGAGCCGTTCGGGAACGGCGAAGCCCGCGCGGAAGGGGCCGGCCCGCCCGCGGAGCACGGCGTGCCGCTGCCGACCGTGGAGCAGGCGGCCGCGATGGACCTGGCGGGCGCCGGCGGCCTCGTCGCCGAGCGGTGGCGGCACGACCCGCAGGAGGCCGCCGCCCTGGTGCTCCAGCTGGCGGCCGGGGGCGAGCTGGCCGCGGGCGAGGTTCTCGACGAGGCGGTCGACGCCGCCGTGCTGGCCGGCCTGCTGGCGCTGCAGGAGGCGCGCGGCGCGTCCGACCCGAGCACGGCGGCGGAGCTGTGCCTGGCCGCCGTCCCGCACCTCGCGCTCGCGGTCACCCTCGCCAGCGCCGACCTCGACTGAGCCACCCCACCCTCAGGTACCTGTCAGGTACCATTGGGGGGTGCCTTCCTTGAACATCACCTTCACCGACGACGAGATGGAAGCGGTCCGCGCGGCCGCGGCCGCCGAGGGGAAATCCCTCAAGCAGTACGTCCACGACCTCCCGCTGCGCGAGCAGCAGCGCCTGCAGTTCGTGCGCTTCGCCGCCGGCTGGGGCGAGCAGCACGCCGAGGAGTTCGACGAGGCCTTCCCCGACGAAGCCCCGCCCGCCCGGCACCAGCAGGGAGCCGAAGCAGCCTGATGGCCCCCACCCTCTACATCGACATCCCCTGGCTCCTGGACGTCCAGGAGCAGGCCGTCCCCGAGGACGTCACCGTCGCCGACTACTCCGCCTTAGTCGCCGCGGTGGCCCGCCACAAGACCCGCATCCCCCGCCCCGCCACCACCGACCCCGACCCGGCCTGGCGCGCCGCGGCCCTCCTGCACACCCTGGTCCGCCTGGAGCCGCTGCCCTACCGCAACAGCCTGTTCGCCTGCCAGGTCACGGCCGCCTACATGCACCTCTCCGGTGAGGGCATCGATCCCCCGTACGGCGCGATGGTCGACCTCGTGCGCGACATCCAGGCCCGCAAAGCCACCGTCTACACCGCCGCCGACCGCATCCGCACCTGGCGTCTGTGATCACCTTTGATCAATCCGCGAGAAATCAATCCATGGGGAGACGAGTGAGCGATTCTCTGGGAATTGTTAGCAGCAGTGGCTGGGTGCAAGAGTGGTGTCTAGCCCAAGAGAAAGATTCTCCTCAGTCGGTATGGGTAATTCCCGTCGTGGCCTGGATAATCGACGAGCATAAGGAAGCGGAGCCGGTTATCCCTGAAGGGCTCTGGCCTGAACAGGATTATAAAGGTCGCGATATCGACTGGGATAACTTCGGGATGTCCCCCGTGCGCACTATATATTCACCAAGTGCCGAGATGGGATGGCGCCCGTATCCCGGGTCATTTCCCTGGAGCATGAGCAAGTAGTGCCACTATGCTCTCGTCACCACCGCACCCTCTCTTCGCGGTGGTGCCTCCGCCACCCGTTCGCGGTGCCAGGGGTGGCCTGATTGTGAGGTTCAGCGTGGGTGTCACTGCGGTGTTCGGCTTGAGGTGTCAGCAGTGGGCGGGCGGATTGTGCTGATCAGAGCGCTGTTGGATGGCCGATCATGGTGACAGCGTTCCGGTTCTCCCGGTGACACGAGCCCGGACTGGCAGGTGCCACCATTCCCGAACCTCACACCGGGGGCGCGAGTCATCCGCGCGGGTACGGCCGGGCGCCCGAGGTTGCGCCTGGATTCTGCACGCGAAGCGGCCGGCCACCTCCCCTGCCCTTGGGCGGGGGCGTGGGCCCGGGAGTTCAAGGCCATGGGGCGGTTGTGTGGTTGTCGTGCGGCGGCTATCCCGGGGCTTTCCGGCCGGGTCCTAGAATTCGGCCGACGGCCGGGACAGGGGGTCCCGGCCCCGTGAGGGGAGTCGCCGCCATGGCGGAGAACGACACGGAGGAAGCCTTATCCGAACCCGCCCCGGAACCCGTGCCTCGCGCGCGGCGTGCCGGGCGCTGGCTGCGCCGCCGTGCCCCGCTGCTGGCTGCGGCGATGGCCGGTGTGCTGGCCGGCGCAGGGGGCGTCGCCTGGCAGACGGGCGTGATCTTCCCGGGGGAGGAGCGGGAGTGCTGGGGGGCATTGAGCCAGAACGACGTCGCCCGGCTGGTGGGTGACAACGCGTGGACGGACGTTCAGGAACAGGGCGTCACGGACTACCCGACCCACGTGGCGCCCGAAGGATCATGCCTGATCCGGGACCATAACGACGCGCTGGAAGTTCGCCTGCACGGCAGGGGGACGGCCCCGGGACCGGACACGGGACCCTTCGCTTTCAATCCGGCCGCCTGGGAGCAGCGCTTCCTCAACTCCGAGATGGCCTGGCTGGGAGGGGGCCTGACCGGTATGGCCTCCCCCGGCGAAGCGTGGGTGGCCCTGCCCACGGAGTGCTACGGCAGCGATCTCGACGGCCCGGCCATCGTCGAGATCATCGACACCTTCGACCGGCCCGTCGAAGGATATGACACCCCGCAGGAGGCCGTCCGCGCCCGGGAACTCATGGCCCGTACGGTGGTCCAGCTGGCCAACGCCGCGTTGGCGGAACTCGGTTGTCCTGGCGCCCCGCTGCCCGAGCCCCGTACCGCAAGCCTCCCCGCGCTCCAGGAGGTATCGGAGCTCTCGGGCTCCCAGCGGGAGAACCTCTGCGGCATTCCCGGCCTGACGGCACCCGCGTCGCTCATCGAAGATGTCTGGGGCCAGCGGCTGCCGGAATTCTCCGGCGACGACCCGGTGCGGGTCTGCGAACTCTACGGAGGTTCGTCCGAGTTCCAGCTGCGGCTGACGACGGTCGACCACCCCGGCCTCGTCACGCTGCTGGGGGGCGAGCCGAACTGGGGAGGTTACTACGACCGGCGGGAGAATAACGAACGCTTCTCCACCGACACCGGTTCCGGGACCATCGGTCGTCACCGGTCGTCCTACTTCGCCCGATGCCACGAAGAAACCGGCCTGTACGACGAGGACGTGGCCTTTCTCGTGCAGTATCACGGCGGCAACGACTCCGAGACCGACAACACCGCCCTCCTGCGCGACTACGTCGCCGCCGAGGCCCAACGCCTCGGCTGCCAGCCGCTCGACCCTCCCAGCCCGGACTGAACCCTCCCCCCGGCAGCGGGCACCCTCCGGCAGCCCAAGGCCAACGCCGGACGTCGGAGATGGGCCTTCGGCACGTCCCCCGCGGACCAGCATGACTCAGGAGAAGCCGGGCAGGCCCAGGCGGTTGATAGTCCAGCCCCGGCGGCACCGTCCCGGCCCAGCCATGTGGAAGGGCCGGGACGGCCCTCCCGTACTCCGGTCCGCCCGGAGGCGGGGGAGGATCGTCGCACGGGCGGGGCCTTCCGCCGCTCCTGGCGGGAGCGGGGCTGGTGGCGGGGACGTCCGCCACCAGCCCCCGCCCGGGCGCCCCTGGAGCGCGCCAGGTCCCCAACGCCCGCGGCTGCGTGTACACAGCCAGGAACGCCACTGGTACGCCTAATGGCTGGCCGTATCCGCCGTCACCTGGACGCGGCGGGCCGTCCGGCCGTTCCGAGGCGCGGGCTGGCCGGGGGCATGAGCGCGCGGATGGCGCCCGCGGTCAACTCCAGGATGTCGCGGCCGGGCTGGACCTCGGGGGTCGTACGGCCACAGCCGCAAGGGTCGGCTGGCGAGCATGCGGAGGTTGACCGCTGGGCCCGCGGTGCTAGTCGATGTGGATGATGGTGACCACCGAGACCGTCAGCACCCCGCGCCGTGCCGCGGCACGGAGGAGGGCATGAGGGCGTGCTGCGCGCCCCTGGGACCCGGAGGAGGCGGCTGGGGCCGGACGGGGCGTCAACCGTCACGGGCTCCGTTGAGACGCGAAGTAGAAGGCGTCGGCCAGAAAGTAGGCAATGGCGAACATCGGCAGCGCGATCAGCAGCACGTGCCAGAACGGTCGGCGTCGCTTCCGGGTGATCCGCCAGGTGAATAAGGCGCCGAGGAAGGTGCTGCCGCCGAGGACGACGATCAGGTTGGCGACCAGGTTGCTGGCCTCTTCCTCCGACGGCGGGGAACCCGCCAGCGCGCCCGCCAGGAAGGCCACGCACACGGCGCTCCACGCTGCCGTGGCCAGGAGTGCCTGGCCGTAGGTCGTTCCCTCCGGCGACGGCATCGGGCTGCGTGGCGGAGCCTGGGGAGGGACGCGGTTGTGCCATGGCCGGGACGGCCGCTTCCGCTGGTCTCCCGGCTTTCCTGTCTCGGTCATGCCACGACGGTAGCGATCCGATACGGGGACCCCTCCCGGAGTACCGGAGCGCCCAGCCTGCCGCGGCACGGCACGCCGCCGCCGCCGCGGGTTCGGCCCCTGGGCGCGTGTCTATCGTCCCCTCGAGGCCGGGGGGCGGCGGCAGTGCGTGCAGCTCGCCGTCCTCCCCTGGGACGCCCTGGACGCCCGTGCCTGGCCCGGCGCGGAGGAGCTTCCCGCGCCCGAACTCGCCCGGGTACTCGGCGCTTACGCCGCCCGCGTACTGACCCCTCGCGGGTCCACGGCCGTGTGCGGGCTGGAGCTGATGACGGCGCTGCGGCCCCCGACGCAGGCGGTGCGGGACGGGGCCGGCGGCTGGACCTCCGGCCCCGTCCCCGGCTCGCTGACGCAGCCGGTGGACCCGGCGCCGCCCGAGGCCCCCGATGAGCACCCCGTCGCCGTCGGGCGGCCCGAGGACCAGGTCCTGGATGAGGAGGCCTACGAGTGGGTCCGCTCGCCGGAGCTGCTGACCGATGAGGAGTGCGCGCTGCCGTGGGCGGTGGGGCTGGACGTCAACATGGCGTTCGCCGCGGCCGCCAACCGCCTCACGGTCGGCCTGGGCGAGCCGCTGCACACCGACGGCCCCCGTTTCGACAAGCGCCTGCCCGGCGCCTGGTACGTCGACCTCTCCGGCATCGAGCTGGACCCGCGCCTCCCGTCGCCCTTCACGCCGCACGGCGGCCGCCCGTCGGGTCCGGCCTGGTACGCGACCCCGACCGTGGCCTACGCCGCCGAGCTCGGCTACGAGGTCCGCCCGCTGGAGGCGTGGATCCGCCCCGAGGCCGGGCCGTACCTGGACCCCTGGTACACCCGCCTGCGGGACGCCTACATGCAGACGATGGCCGGCCTGGGCGTCACCACCGACCTCGACGACGAGGCGTTCCTCGAGGCGATGGCCGGCCACAAGGCCGCCGACCCGGCGATGGCGGCGGTGCTCTCCGCGATCAAGGCCACCGTCAAGGGCGGCATCGGGAAGCTCCGCGAACGCCCGCAGGGCGTGCGTCACCGGCCCGGTGAGCGGTGGCTCGCTTTGGAGCGCCCGACGTGGCGCCCCGACATCCGTGCCGCCGTCATCAGCTCCGCCCGGGTCAACATGCACCGCAAGATGCGGAAAATGGCCGACGCCGGAATCTACCCCCTCGCGGTCCTCTCCGACTGCGTCGTCTACCCCAGTCCTAGCCCCTCCCCGCTCGGTCTCCTGCCCCGCGACCCGGCCACCGGAAAGCCGCTACCCGGTGTTTTCCGGCTCGGGGTCTCCCCGGGAATGGTCAAGCTGGAAGGCACCCGCGAATTCTGGTGGGCGGCCCATCTGATGGAGCAGAATGCGAACCCTGCCCGCCACATCAAGAACGACGCTTTCGGGGGGGGACGAATAACCGTGGGCGCTATCGGTGACAGCATCGAGGCTGCGTTGCAGGCCGCGAGCACCCGCCCGCTGCCAGCGTCCCCGACGAAGCGGATGGAGATCATCGTCCGGGCGGAGAATGGCTCGACGAAGCGCGCCGCGGCCCGGCTGGGCTGCTCGCAGCGGCAGGTCGAGCGCTACCTGAAGGGGGAGGTGCGCCGCCCGACCCCGCGCCTGGCGGCCGCGCTCGAGGGGGAGGCCCGCCGCGACTGGCAGCCGCGGGTGCGGCAACGCGCGATCCGCCGGGCCGGGCAGGTCGGTATCACGGTGGAAACGCGCGCGCGGTTTGGGTTCCGCGCCGCCGCGGGGTCGACGGACGACGCGAGGATGCGGCGGATCACCGAGCAGATCGATCCCTGGACCGCCCGCGCGTTGCTGGCCGCCTACCAGGCAGGGAAGACCGAGGACCAGCTGAGCGAGATCCTCGCCGAGGGCCTCGCCTACGCCTACTTCCAGGACCGCGGCCGCCGCGCCGCAGGCCTGGACGTCACCATGACCGACATCGACTACCTCGACGTCGAACTCGGGTAACCGGCGGTGACCTGGAGGGTGGACCAGAACCGGCCGGGGCGGCTGTTCATTACCGGCCGGACTCTGATCCCGGCGCCGCCTGCTTGGATGTGAGACGACTACGGGAGGGAACTCATGGCTATCAACATCGAGTTGCTGTGGAACCAGGGCCTGACTCTGGGCGAGCTGGAGGAGTTCGTCGCGCACGCCCGGGCTGCCGGCGGTGACGCCGCGACACCGATCGAGGAGATCACGCACGACCAGGACCCCACGCTGCACCTCGGTTGGCGCGTGACCGCTCAGGGAGTGACACGGCCGACTCGCCTGGTGGCCATGCCTCACCGCCTCATGTGGAACCTGCACAGCATGCTGGAGCAGATCGGCGGCGGTGACGGTGACGTCCGCGGACTGCTCAGCGAGATCATCGACCTCGACGCCGAGCTCTGGGAGGCACTCATGAAGCATGTCGGGGAATGACGTGCTCTACCAGGGAGGCCTCTCCCGGGGCAGGTCTCCCTGGCAGCGTCCCTCGCGGATGACGCCAGCAGGTCAATGGCCAGGGCCGACCCACCAGACGAACGGGGCGTCCCACAGGGCTCTGATCTCGTCCTCGCTCGGCACGTGGTCGTCCTGGAAAACCTGCTGAGCACGCTGCTTCGCTACGTCCACGGCCGCCGTGAGGGCCCGCCGGAGACGAGTGAGAAGGAGGTGCGCGGAGTCCTCGGTGATCGGGTCCAGGACATCCCGGGTACGGGCAGAGTCCCAGCCGGCCACCACCCAGGCCGCGTCCAGCAGCTTCTTCGCGGATGCCGCGGCGACAGCGAAGGGCGCCCCGGCCTCCGGCGCCTGCTCATCAAGGCGTCCCTTGACGGCGCGGGCGTTGTTCCAGCCCGTCCAGACACCTTCCTGACGGTCCCGTTCGCTTCCACTGGAGACTCCCTGGGCGACCGGCGGGTACTCCAGCACCAGGGCCGCCGCGGCGTACCAGTCCCGGGCCGCTGCCTCGACGGGCGCCGCGCCGATGAGGTTCGCGCGTAGCCGCTCAACTTGATACCCCCGCGTCTGCAGATCCCGCTTGGCCGACTCGCACTCCGAGCACAGCGGCGGGCCATAGCGCCCCGGAGAAGTCCACGAGCGGCTGGTACGAGGGATGTCCTGCCCGCAGGCAGCACACAGAACGCCGGACGGGCAGGGCCCGATCGCCTGCAGCATCTCGTTCACCGTGAGACCAGCGGCATCCGCCAAAGCACGCGAACCGATGCCGCGTTGCTGCCAGTAGATATGCCGCACGGCGGCGATGAGAACGGGGTCATGGACAGCCTCCGCCGCCTCACGCAACTGGGCCACCCGCTCGATCACCACCGCCTCCGCCCGCTCCCGGGTCCGCTGTGCGCGGGCAAGGACTCCCTCAGCTCCCACAAAGTCACGCAGCGCAGTGGTGAGCTGTTCCACAGCATCGGGGCGCTCGTCCTCGGACATGCGCAGAGCCTAGCCCCGACTGCCGACCACCTGCGGGGACTTGTGCCCCCTCGCGCCCGCCGCCAGCACCCCGGCTGACTGCCGCCGTGCCTGGCCGACTGCGGGGATGCGCTAGGGTGCCGTCTTGCGGCAGCACGCGCCTGCCAGACTCCCGGCCCGGATGAGCACCCACGCCACCAGGCACGCGGACAAGGGTCACCGACTCGCGCGCCCCCTGACTGAGTATCAATCCCTGCTGCGGCATGGGCGTGGGCATGCCGCGGGAGGAATCGCCGTGGGCCAGGACAAGAAGCGTAAGGCGGAGCTGCGCCAGGCGCAGCGGGACACCGGGCAGCGCTACACCCGGCTGGCCCGGGAGACGCGCGAGCGGACCGGGCGGGGCTTCCGGCTCGCGGAGCTGCTGGCCGAATGCGCCACCTTCCCCCGCACCTCGCCCCCCTGGCCCGCTGGCGGCCCGGATGGCGACGCGTTCGCCCCCGACGTCTTCGCCTCCCAGCTGCTAGGGGAGCCCGTCCCCTTCGGCACGGTACTGGCGCTGGCCGGCGCCCTCTCCGAGGAAGGGCCACAGGCCCGCCTCGTGCTGGAGTCCGTCCGCTCCGGGCACGCGGCCGTCGTCGCCTGCGGCGCGCGCCGCTTCCAGCTGGTCCTCAGCCAGGACATGGCCAACGAGCTGTGCCGGACGCCGCGATGCGGCAGCCAGATGGTGAACTGGGCGATCGTGTACTGCTCCTCCCATCTGGCCGCCTGCCGGAGCGAGGACCTGGTGGCGATGGCCCAGACCTGGGGGTACGCCCTGTACGAGGAGGCCGGCCAGACACCGGAGCGTGGTGAAGGCAGCCACGAGGCCGACCTCCTGGTCCAGGCGGCCGTGCCCCGCGGGGCCTTCCGCGAGGTGAGCACCGCCTTCCTCCACGCCTGCTTCGAGGATCCTCAAGTCCTCGACGAGGAGTTCTGGGACCCCGACCGGGCCCTCGCCGTCCGGCACGCGATGGCCCGCGAGGAACTACGGCTCCTGCGCGTCGCCGAACGCGCAGCACGCCGCATCCGCCAGGCCGCCGGAGCATGCGAGGGGTGCGGGGCCGACCTGCCGCCGACGGCAGCCGTCCTCCACCTGCCGCCGCAGTTCTGCTCCCGAGCGTGCGCACCCCCACCACCCCCATCCGCCCCAATGGCCCGCCCGTCACCCTGGGACGCCAACCTGTAGCGCGGCCGCCTGCTGTCCCGGGGAACACCCCAGGCCCGGGGCAGCAGGCGAACCCGATGGCCTGTCTCGACACCGGTACGCCGCAGACGGGAGAATGAGGGGTATGAGCGCATCGCCAGCCCGTCAGGGCGAGCCGCACGGCGACCCCAGGGAGCGGGTGCCGCGCACCGCCGACGGCATCGCGGCCGCCCTGTCGCCGGCGCGCAGGATGGAGTTCTACCGCGAGCTGGGCACCGCCCCCCTGGAGAAGGCCGAGGCGGTGCTGCGCAGCTGGTGGTGCGAGGCGATGCTGGACACCGACCCGGAGGCCGACCGGGTCACGGCGGCCGCGCTGGACGGCACCCTGCCCCTGGCCAGCGTCGCCTCCGTGCTCGCCCGCCGCCAGGCACGCGGGCTGCCCGTTGAGTGACCCGTTAGACGGCCCCGACGTCGACCCGGGCGAGGGCTGGCCCTGCTACCTCGCGCCCGAAGCCGAGAGCTTCCTCCTGGACCCGGCGACTGACCCGCAGTTGTTCTCCGCCGTCCTGGCCGCCACTGTCGCCATCAACACCCACCGCGGCGACGTCCCCGGCCACAGCGCCTCGGCGAAGTGGCCCGAGCAGCGCCGCCTGGCGCTCGGGCCGGACGGTGCGCTGGGCGTGGCGGAGTACGTCGTCGTCGCGCACGCGGACCCTCCGCACTGCGTCCTCACCCGCGTCCAGCCCTACTGACCACCCTGGCCGCCCGGCGGGCTCGCCGGTGCGGGCGTACCGCGTTATGGCGCGAGGGCGGGGCGGGCGAACCGGACTCTGCTGCTTTCCCCGCCCTGCTCAAGGGAAATGGGTGAGGACAGTTCGGTGAGCTCCCAGGTGTCGGCGCCGGCCGGGAGCCGGTAGCCCCGCAGCATGGTGGCGGAACTGGAGGTGTCGACGCCGAATGCCCACACCGTGCCGTCGTCTGTCTGCACTTCTGCTCCTGCGCCGGGCAGGTCTGGGAGCTGTCCCGTCTCCCTGTAGTCCAGCTGGTCCGCTCCAGGCAGGTCGGACTCGTCGTCAGGGTCTTCAGAGCCGACGATTCTGCCGCTGCCGTCTTCGGCGAAGGACCAGGAGTTCAGCCGGCCGAGTTCGGCGCTGGTGATGGTCTCAGCGGACCGGCTGGCGGTCTCCGCCGTGATGTTCACCCTCCAGACGGACCCGTCGGCGCAGCCGACGTGAAGGATGTCCGGGTCGGTGCCGTCGAAGATGACTTGGAGGGGTTGGATCTGAGCGTTGTTGATGATCCCCCGCAGATCCACGGCCTGCTCCGAGCCGTCAGCGAGACTGTAGAGGGGGATGGCGCCCGAGGCCCTTTCCTCGTCATTCAGCTCAACGCTGCGCAGCACTGTTTGGAGGTCCGCGGAGACCCCCAGCGGCTCCGGTTCCCAGTCCATTCCCTCATCGTGCATGACCAGGGGGCTGGTGATCGCCTCGCCGGTTTCCGGTACGTAGCTGACGAACCCGTAATCCCGCGTGTACTCGTCCTCGACGTTGTAGGCCACCGTAACGAGCCAGGCGCCCTCCGGCATCGGGAACGCCCCAGGTGCGCCTGCCGGGGCGCCCGCTCCGGTCTCCGTCGGTTCCTGCGGGTTCCCCTGGACGCCCGCGGCTCCTCCAGGGTCGGTGGAGTCTGCCGGCGGGGCGGTTCCGTCGCCGTCAATCAGCTGGATGGCGCCGTACCCGCCGAGCGTCAGCACCACCACGGCGCTTGCCGCGGCGACCGCCAGCGCGATCCGGGTGCCGCGGGTGTTGTTCACGGTGACCGGGCCAACGGTGATCTGGCTGCGGCGCATGGTGCCGCTGACGTTGATGTAGTTGGTGTCTCTGCCAGCGTTCTGATCCCTGGGGGCGGCAGCCACCGCCTGCTGCAGCCGGGCTGCGAAGTCCGGGTCCGAGTTGATCACCTGGGTGATCAGCTCCCGCATCGCCGTCACCGATCCCGGCGTCTGCTGCGCGACCCCGTCCAAGACCTGCTGGCCTTGCGAGGTGGCGACCAGCCGGGCCCGTACCAGCTCGGCGACTCCCGTACCGACGCCCGTGCTCGCGCTGGTCAGCAGCAGGTTCACAGCACTGGCTGCGAGCTCGCCCGCGTTCATACACACTCCCTGGCTCGAAACTGCTTGGACCATAGAAGTGAGGCATGGGAACAGCCGGCCGTTTGAGCAACAGTTGAGGTCGCATATGCCCGCCACGGATGCCGGGGCGCTGTGGGCGCCCGCGCGGCGCCAAGATCCGGCAGCCAGGTCGTCGGGCAGGTTCACCGGCTTGGCGGCGGGCGCGGGCGGCGCCCGCGGCGCGGGCACGGCGGGCGGGAAGGGACAGGCGCGGTAAGCGGGTTCGGCTCATGGCCCTGTATTCCACCGGCCCGGCGGGTCCGGCCGCAGGGACTTTCCCAAGGCGTTGTGCGGGCGCCTGGCGCCCGGCCAGGGTGGGGCTGGCCGGTTCCCCTGCCCCGGCCCCGGAACCCCCCCGCTCCGCCCGGCGCGGCCCTACACCCAGGGCAGGTACCCAGCTCCTAGTCCACTGACCTGGGGGGATTGTCGGTGGGGTACCGGGACGCTACCGTTGTGGGTATGCCAGCCCTGAACGTGGAATTCAGCGAGGCGGAGCTCGAGGCGCTCCGCGCGATCGCCACCGAGCGCGGGGTGACTCTCAAGGCCCTGGTGCGCGAGGCCACCACCGCCGATATCGAGCGCCACCGCGCGCTGAAGGAAGGCGCCCAGGTCTTCCGCACCTTCTTCGAGCGGCACGCCGAGGAGTTCGCCGCCGCGTTCCCCGACGACGAGCAGCAGCTCCCCGGCACCGGGACGCAGGCCGCCTGACCCATGCCGCCCGTGATCTACATCGACGTTCCCTGGCTGCTCCAGCGCCACGAAGAGGTCCTGCCCAAGCAGCCCACCGTCGCGGACTTCTCCGCGTTAGTCGCCGCCGTCGCCCGCCACCGCGTCGACCCACCCCGCCTGGGCACCGACTCCGACCCCGCCTGGCGCGCCGCCGCCCTCCTGCACACCCTTGCCCTCCTCAAGCCCTTGCCGGCCAGCAGCGTGCGGTTCGCCTGCTCGGCCGCGGTGGCGTACATGCACATCTCCGGCGAGGGCATCGACCCGCCCTACGGCGCCCTGGTCGACCTCGCCCGCGAGATCCTGGACGGCCGCGCCGACATCTACACCGCTGCCGACCGCATCCGCACCTGGCGCATCTGACCTCCTTGCCGCCGAGCCCCGCGGACGCCGACGAGGGGCCGTCACCGGCGAGTGCGCCAGGAAGGAGGAGGATCGGGCCGACGCTCGATCTGCCGCGCTGCGGATCGTTCCCAGCTGTCCGCACCGTCGAGCGACCGGCACCGGAGGTGGAGAAGAACCGTTGTCTCCACCGTGTGATAGTCCAGGTCGACGTAGGCGGTGGCGGTGCCGCCGGCGGCCATGGGGCCGAGGTCGACACTCTCCGCGCGGCCGTAGCCCGAGAAAGGGGCCTCGTAGGGCTCGCCGCGCATCCCGTCCACGCCCTCGCCGGACGCGCTTACCGTGACGCTGCCGAGCGCCGGACCGCCGGTCTGCCGCAGAACGAGAACCCCACGCGGAACATTGGAGTCCGACGTGTCGGTGTACCCCGACTCGATGACGAACTGCGGCCCACGAGCGTCCTTGCGGTCCGCCTCCTCCCCCTCGATCTGCCTCAGCATCAAGGCCACCTGCTCCCGGGCGGCCTCCACCTGAGCCTCGGCCGACTGGGCCGCGCCCTTAGAGCTCGTAACACGATCATGGTGTGTGGTGTTTCAGGCGTCGCCAGCAGATGAGGCCGCTGGCGAGGGAGACGAGGGCGTTGTGCAGGTCGAGTCGGCGTTCCCAGCGGTTGGCGAGGCGTT
>NZ_JAVREN010000061.1:0-28878 GCF_031845405.1 Streptomyces boetiae | reverse complement strand
CGTCGCTCGGCGGGCAAGACGCGTCAGGCGACTGTCCCCGCCGCGAGCCCCCCCGCCCGGCCCCCGCCCGGCCCCCGCCCGGCCGCCGCCCGGCCCCCGCCGCGCGCCCCCCCCGCCCGGCCCCCGCCCGGCCGCCGAGCGCGCGCCCGGCGACCAACGCCCGCCCGGCCGTTGAGCCGCCCCGACCGCGAACGCCCGCCTGAACGCGGAACGCCCGCCCGGCCGTTCGACGCCGGCCCCGGCCGTTCACCGCCCCTGCAGCTCCGAGGCCCGCTTCCGGACCGCCGGCAGGAGGCCGTAGAGCTGGTCCCCCGGGCAGTCCGTGGCGTAGCCGTCCCGGTGGCCGGAGATGTTGTTGAGGCGGATCGTCGTGCCCGAGGCGTACGAGCCGCCGCTGGAGGTGCGGTTGCGGGTGCCCGAGGGGTTGCCGTCGTGCAGGCCGAGCTTCCAGGCGGTCAGCAGGGACAGCGCGTCGCGCACGTCGGAGCTGGGCGCGGTGCTGGAGTGCGTGCCCAGGACCGCGACGCCGGAGCTGTTGTGGTTGAACCCGAGGGTGTGCGCGCCCTGGACGGGCTCGGCCACGCCCCCGGCCCGGCCCTCGTAAATCGTTCCGCACTTGTCGACAAAGAAGTTGTAGCCGACATCGCGCCAGCCCTGGCTCTCGACGTGATAGCGATAAATGGACCGGATCAGCGAAGGGGCTTCGGAACAGGAGTAGTTGTTGCTGCCGGCGGTGTGGTGCACGAAGACCGTTTTCACGGTGTCCGTGTAGACGAAGCCACTTTCCCGCAGGCCCTCGTCCGCCCCCCAGCCCGAGCGGATCACGATGGGCGGGCGCGGCCCCTCGAACTCCCCCGCCTGCGCCGCGCCCGACCGTTGCTCGGCCTCCCCCTCCTCCCCGCTGCCGTCGCCCTCGTCGCCGTCGTCGTCCTCGGCCGCCTCCTGCGCGGGGGCCTCGCCGGGGTCGACCAGCTCCAGGCTCAGGCCCTCGGGCAGCGGCGCGGCCTGATCGCCCTCCTCGGGGACCACGCGGGCCTGCACCCCGTCCGAGGGGCCGACCCACAGTGGCGCGGTCCCGCCGCGCAGCGCGGTGCCGCCCGTCTCGGAGGAGCCGGGGTCGGGGGCGTGCGTGGCCTGGGCGTCGAGGCTCTGCCAATCGGACCAGGTCGTGGTCCCGGCCTGCCGGGTGCGCACCTCCACGGTGCCGTGCAGCTCGGCCGCCGGGTCGGTCCACACGACGCCGACCAGGGAGAACGGCTCGGTGTCGGTGGAGGGCAGCCCCTGCGCGCCGAGCGGGGCCGCGGTCTCCCCGCCCCCGCGGGTGTCGGTCTCCAGCGGGCGCAGGGCCAGGGACTGCACGCCCCCGGTGCGCGCCGCCGCCTCGGGCGCGGCGCCGCCGTGCGGCAGGGCGGCGGGCCCGGCCGCGGCGGCCTGCGGCAGCACCAGGGGAACGGCCAGGGCGACGCCGATCGCGGAGGCGAGCAGGGCCCGGCGGGGACGGGAGGAGCGGGGAAGTCGGGAGACGCGGGAGGGACGGAGGGAGCGCGGGGCGCGGGGCGCGCGGCCCGGCCGGGCCGCGCGCGAGGCATGAAGTGAACGCATAGCAACGATCTTGAACATAGCGTGATAAAGCTGTCCATTCGGGCGGCGTGTGGCGGCGCCCGCACGGCTGACGGTCCCCCGGCCGGCGGGGCGTACGCTGACGCGGGTGAACATCGCCGACCGCACCCCCGCCGACCTGCTGCGCTCCGTGCTGGCCAGTGACGCGACCCGCCCGCTGCTGACGTTCTACGACGACGCCACGGGCGAGCGCGTCGAGCTGTCCGCCGCCACCCTGGCCAACTGGGTCGCCAAGACGGCCAACCTCCTCCAGGACGAGCTGGCCGTCCAGCGCGGCGAGCGCCTGGCCCTGCTGCTGCCTGCCCACTGGCAGACGGCCGTGTGGCTGCTGGCCTGCGCCGCCACGGGAGTGGTGGCCGAGGTCGGCGGCGACCCGGCCGCCGCGGACCTGGCGGTCAGCGGCCCGGAGGAGGAGGCGCTGGCCGCCGCCGGGGCCTGCCGCGGGGAGCGGGTCGCGCTGGCGCTGCGGCCCCTGGGCGGGCGTTTCCCTCAGGTCCCCGAGGGGTTCACGGACTACGCGGCCACCGTGCCCGGCCAGCCCGACACCTTCGCCGCCTACGACCCGCCCGGCCCGGGCGACCCCGCCCTCGCGGTCGGCGGCGAGCGGCTGACCGGCGCCGAGGTGGTGGAACGGGCCCGCGCCGACGCCGCCGCGCGCGGTCTGGGCCCCGGCTGCCGCCTCATGTCCCTTGCGGGATACGGGGATTGGGCGGGGCTCTCCGCCGGCCTCTTCGCCCCGCTGGCGGCCGGCGCCTCGGTGGTGCTGTGCCGCAACGCCGCGGGCCTGGACCCGGCGGCGCTGGCCGCGCGCCGGGAGAGTGAGCGCGTCACCCACTTCGCGGACTGACGGCTGGCCGCGCCCGCCGCGGCCGTTCAGGATGCCGGTATGAGCGCGAGCGCGGCGGGCCGGAGGCGGGCGGGGCGGGCGCCATGAGGGTGCCGCGTCAGTTCGCCCCCCAGCGGCCCGCCCCCGCGGGCCACGCGCCCCCACCCTGCCCCGCCGGGACCGCGGGGTCCGCCCGGAGCCGCCCCCCCCGCAGGCCCCCGCTCCATGCCCCAGCCCTCGCCGCCGCCGTGCTCTCCGCCGCCGCCTCCGGCTGGCTCCAGACCTGAGCCCGCGGGCCCCGCCCCAGCCCCGCCCCGAGGCGGCTCCGCCGGGCGCGCACCGGCGAACAAAACCCCGCCGAAAACCATGAGCGGGTAAAGAGCAAGGCGATAAAACCCCCAAAAATGGGGAAGTAGCCGGAGCATTACCGCCCCTTGAACGGGTGGAATCCGTCACCGTAATCGCGGCCCGCGGAACCTGGCGGCTAGTGTGTGCCGTCTGATCCTCGGAAGGCACACGGAGGGCGCACGAGTACGTGGAAGCGCAGGGACGCGGAGGCGGGGGCGGCATCGACCCCGCGGATCAGTGGGTGTTCAACCCGGAGACCGGTACGTACGAACTCCGGCTCCCCGGTCCCCGGCAGGCCGGGGGCGGCGGGCGCGACAGACGCCCGGGCCCGTCGTCCTCCGCGCGGGACCCGCGTTACACTGCGCCGCCCCAGCGTCGCTCTCCGTCCGCACCGGCCCCCGGCGGCAGGCCGGGTGGCACCTCCGGCGCCGCCCCCGGCGGCAAGCCCGGCGCGAGGCCGCCCGGCGACCGCCCCGCCGCTTCCCCGGGCGAGAAGGCCCCCGCGCGCGGGCCGCGCGAGAAGGGCGTTCCCGGCCAGCGCGACCGCCGCGCCGCCCCGGGCCGCGGTCGCCGCAAGGCCAGGCAGAAGCGCAGCCGCACCCGTCGCGTCCTGATGTGGACCGGCGGCGCCCTGGCGATGCTGATGGTCGTCGGCTGCGCCGGCGCCTGGTACGTCTACAACCGCCTCAACGGCAACCTCGACCGGGTCGACACCGGCTTCGACAACCCTTTCCAGTCCGACGAGCCGGTCAACATCCTCTTCATCGGCACCGACACCCGCACCGGCGGCGGCAACGAGGCGTACGGCGGCGAGGCCAGCGAGGGCGCGGACACCACGATCCTCATGCACTTCTCCGAGGACCGGACCAACGCCACCGCGCTGAGCATCCCCCGGGACCTGATCACCGACATCCCGGACTGCGAGGTGCGCACCGAGGACGGCGGCCGGCAGACGATCCCCGGCTCGCAGCAGGTCCGCTTCAATCAGAGCATGGGCGCCAGCGGGCGCGACCCCGGCTGCGTGTGGCGCACGGTCCAGGAGCTGACCGGCGTGGAGATCAACCACTTCATCATGGCGGACTTCAACGCCGTGAAGGACATCTCCACGGCCATCGGCGGCGTCCCGGTCTGCCTGGAGGAGCCGATCAACGACCGCAAGTCCGGCCTCAACCTCCCCGCGGGCGACCACGTGCTGGAGGGCGAGGAGGCGCTGTCGTTCGTCCGCACCCGCAGTGCCGTGGGCACCGGCAGCGACCTCAGCCGCATCCAGCTCCAGCAGCAGTTCGTCGCCTCCATGGCCCGGCAGATCACCCAGGGCGGCATCCTGACCAACCCCGGCCGCATGTGGGACCTGGCCGAGACCGCGACGAACTCGCTCACCGTGGACACCGAGATAGGCAGCATCCGGCGGCTGTACGACCTGGCCCGCGACGTCGGTGATGTCCCCATGTCCGACATGAGCTTCGTCACGCTCCCCGTCGTGGACAACCCCGCCGAGCCCGAGGGCGCGCGGGCCACCGTCGTGCTGGACGAGGCCCGGGCCGAGCCGATCTTCCGGATGCTGCAGGAGGACATCTCCATGACGGCCGAGGAGGACGGACGCGGCGGACAGGAGGCGGACCGGGAGGCGGAGCAGCAGCCGATGGCCCCGCCGGAGGAGGTCCGCGTCGACGTCTACAACGGCGGGGACGTCATCGGGGCGGCCCAGGAGACTCTGGCCTGGCTCCAGAACGAGCAGGGCGTGCTGCTGGCCACCAACGCGGGGAACGCGCCGAGCCCCACCGAGACCACCGCCCTGGAGTACGGTCCTGACCAGGCCGACCAGGCGGCGCGGCTGGCTGAGATGATGGGGCTGCCGGACGCGGCCCTTCAGGAGCAGTCCGCCGACGCCGGCGACGAGCCCATGAGGCTCGTCCTCGGCAACGACTTCCGGGGCGCCGGTGAGCCGATCGAGGTTCCCGCCGAGCGCCCGGCGGACGTGCCCAGCATGACGGCGGACGACGAAGTCTGCGCGTCGTAGCGAGACCGCCCGTCCGGGCGGCGATGAGCCAACGCGAAGATCGGGGGGTTCTCGTGCGGAGGACCGGTATACGCGGAGGGGACGACGGGGGACCGGGCGTGCCCGCCGGAGGCGACTCCGCGCACAGCGCTGCCCCGCCGCCGGGAGGCGGCACGGACGGCCGGGGCGTCCCGCGCGTTCCCCCGCCGGGGCCGCGCCCCACCGGCACGAGCGGCCCGGATGAACGTCCGGGGCGGGCCGCCGCCCGCCGTGCCCGGCGCAGCCGCAAGAAGCCCAAGCCCCGGTGGCGCCGCACCCTGGTGTGGGCCTCGGGCGGCCTGGCGTTGCTCATCGTCGGGGTGGCCGCCGCCGGCTTCCTCTACATCTGGTACCTGAACAGCAACATCGACAAGGAGCCGCTCAACCTCAGCGACAACCAGCTTGAGCGCTCCCAGCCCAACGCGGCCGGCCAGGTCCCGCTGAACATCCTGCTGCTGGGCTCCGACTCCCGCACCGGCGAGGAGAACCAGTCCCTGGGCGGCGGCAGCGAGGGCGGCCAGCGCGCCGACGTGCAGATGCTGCTGCACGCCTCCGCCGACCGCAGCAACATCTCGGTGATCAGCGTCCCCCGCGACACCATGGTCACCATCCCCGAGTGCACCGACCCGGACACCGGCGAGGTCTACCCGGAGCTTCAGAAGGAGCGGATCAACGCCGCCCTCGGCCACGGCGGGCCCGGCTGCGTGGTCGCGACCTGGGAGCTGCTGACCGGCATCCCCATCGACCACTTCATGATGATCGACTTCGCGGGCGTGGTGGACATGGCCGACGCGGTGGGCGGCGTGCCCGTCTGCGTCACGGCCAACGTCGACGACCCCGACTCGCACCTGCGCCTGGAGGCCGGGACCACCGTGGTCGAGGGCGAGCAGGCCCTGGCCTGGCTGCGCACCCGGCACGCCTTCGAGTACGGCGGCGACGTGCCCCGCACCCGCGCCCAGCAGATCTACCTCAGCAACATGGTCGAGCAGCTCCAGGCCGGCACCTCGCTGACCAACCCCGGCCGCCTGATGGACCTCGCCGAGGCCGCGACGAACGCGCTGACCGTGGACAACGCCCTGGGCTCCGTCCAGGACCTCTACGACCTGGGCACCGACCTGCGCTCCGTGCCGAACGAGCGCGTCAACATGGTGACGATGCCCTCGCTGCCCGACCCGGACAACCCCGAGATCACCCTGGTACCCGACCCGGAGCGCTCCGAGGAGATCTTCTCCCTCGTCCGCGACGACATCCCGCTGGACGACCCGGACGCCGAGCCCCCGGCCGCCTCGGAGAGCGAGGAGCCCACCGAGGAGCCGGCCGCCGAGCCCGACCCGGCCGCCGAGATCTCGGTCTCCGTCCGCAACGGCACCGGCACCGACGTCCTCCTCCCGGTCAACGGCCGCGCCACCGCCCTCACCGAGGAGCTGCGCCGCCTCGGCTTCGCCCTGGCCTCCACGGACGCCACCACCTTCTCCTCCTCGGCCGAGACCACGGTGCTCTACCCGGAGGCGGCCGACCAGGCCAACGCCCGCGCGGTGGCCGAGGCCCTGGGCGTCCCCGAGGGGGCGCTGCGCGTCTCGCCGCAGGTCTCGCAGATCACGCTGATCATCGGCGCGGACTGGCGGGAGGGCCTGGCCTACCCGGAGGACGCCGCCGCGGGCGGCGGCGAGTCCGCCGACCCCGGGACGGGCGGCGAGGACGACCCGCCCCCGGTCCCCGAGGACATGGTCTCCGGCCGGGCCAACGACGACTGTATGGAGGTCAACCCGGCCTACACGTGGTGAACGGCCGCCCGCGCCGCGGACGTTGAACGCCTGGCGTCGGAAGCCGGTCCCGCCGCCCCCGGAAGGGGTCTACCGGGGGGTGGTGACCGGCTCGCGGCGGGAGGCGATGACGCGGCGGGCCAGCTTGCGGGGGCTGGTCAGGAAGCCCCAGCCCCAGGAGAGGTGCATCGTCGCCAGCGCCAGCGGGATGCGCAGCCGGGCCGAGACCGGCAGGCCCTTGCCCGCGGGCAGCGAGCCCAGCGTGATCGCCGCCAGGTACCCGGCCGGAACGGTCAGGCCCCACGGCGTGAGCAGCACGCCCACGGCCGTGCCCGCGGCGATCGCCAGCAGCGCGGCGGGCGGCGCCAGGTAGCGCGGGTTGATCGACCCCGCGTGGTAGCGCGCCACGACGTGCCGCCAACGGCCGTAGTTGCGGTACTGCTTGGCCAGCTCGCGGACGTTGCGCCGGGGCCGGTAGGAGACCAGCAGCTCGGGCGAGAACCAGATCAGGCCGCCCGCCCGCCGGATGCGGAAGTTCAGCTCCCAGTCCTGGGCGCGGATGAACTCCTCGTTGTAGCCGCCCTGTTGCTCCAGCACCTCGCGCCGGAAGACCCCCAGATAGACCGTCTCGGCCTCGCCCGCCTCGCCGCCGGTGTGGAACGCCGCGTTCCCCACACCGATCCGGGAGGTCATCGCCGCCGCGACGGCCCGCTCCCAGGCGTTCTCGCCCTCCGCGTGCATGATGCCGCCGACGTTGGCCGCGCCCGTCTCGTGCAGCAGCCGCACGGCCGTGGCGATGTAGCCGGGCGAGAGCATCCCGTGCCCGTCCACCCGGACCACCACGGGGTGGCGGGAGGCGGCGATCGCGGCGTTCAGCCCGGCCGGGGTGCGGCCGGTGGGGTTCGGCACGCAGCGCACCCGCGCGTCCTCGGCCGTCAACTGCCCGGCGATCGCGTCGGTCCGGTCGGTGGAGGGGCCGAGGGCGATCACGACCTCGATCTCCCCGGGGTAGTCCTGCTCCAGGATGTGCCGTACCGCGTCGCGCAGATGCCGTTCCTCGTTCAGCACCGGCATGATCACGGACACGGCCGGGGTCGTCGGATTGCTGGTCACCGGCTCACGTTACCGCGATCGGGGGACCCCGGCGCGCGCCACCCCAAGGCCGTTGATCGTATTGCCATACGGTGACGGCGGGAGGTGGAAGTCATGGCCGCGACGCAGGGGGCAGGCCGCCCCGGCCGTCACCGCAGCCGTCACCCCAACCGCCCGGAGCGCCGGCGCAGACCCCGGTGGGGGGTGCGCCTGGCCGCCGGGCTCGCCTCCCTGGTGCTGGCCGCCGGCGGCATCGGCCACGCGGTGGTCACCTCGGCCGACCGCGGCGTGCACCGCGTGGACCCCTTCGGGAGCCTGCGGGACGCCGAACGGCCCGGCGACGGCGGCGGCCTCAACGTCCTGCTGGTGGGCACCGACAGCCGCGAGGGCCTGTCGGCGGCCGAGCGCGGCCGGCTGCACGTCGGCGACGCCTCCTGCAACTGCGCGGACGCGGTCCTCGTGCTGCACGTCTCCGAGCGCGGCGACCGGGCCACGGTCGTCGGCCTGCCCCGCGACTCCTACGCCACCCTGCCCACGCACACCTTCGCCTCCACCGGCGAGCGCCACGAGGCCCACCCGGACAAGCTCAACGCCGCGCTCTCGCACGGCGGGCCGTCCCTGATGGTGAGCACGGTCGAGGGGCTGACCGGGCTGCGGATCGACCACTACCTGGAGCTGAGCTTCGCCGGCTTCCTGCGTGCGGTGGACGAGCTGGGCGGCGTGGAGGTGTGCACCCCCGAGCCGCTGCGGGACCCGCAGGCCGGGCTGGACCTCCGCGCCGGCACGACGCGGCTGGACGGCGCCGCCGCCCTGGCCTACGTCCGGGCCCGGCACACGGACGGGACGGGGGACCTGGGGCGGATGGAGCGTCAGCAGCGCTTCCTGACGGCCCTTCTGCGGCAGGCCGTCGCGGGGGGCGTGCTGCTGGACCCGGCGCGGCTGACGCGCACGGTGGGCGCCGTGCTCGACTCGCTGCGTGCCGACCCCGGGCTCGGGCCCGAGCAACTGGTCGAACTGGCCCGCCTCTTCGGCGGATTCGGCGCCTCGGCGGTCGACTTCACCTCGGTCCCCATCGCGGACCCCGGCCGCTCGGTCCCCGGCCTCGGCTCCACGGTCGTCTGGGACGAGAAGGCCGCCGACCGCCTCTTCGCCGCCCTCCGCGAGGACCGCTCGCCGCCGGCCGAGGACGCGCCGCCCGCCCCCGACGACGCCCGCCCCGCGGAACGGGGGGCTGCCCACCCGGACCAGGAGGAGCCTTCGACCTGCGGCTGACGCCGCCCCGGGCCGGGGCGTGCGCCCGGAAGGGGCGCGGCGGGACGCTCGGGGCGTCCGCGCGCAGGCGGATCGGAGGTGCCGCCGCGTGACGCCCGAGGGGGCGTCCGCCCCGGTGTCCGGAGGCGCTTTCGCTCCGCGGTCCGGGAGGCGCTTCGGCCCAGGGCTCACAGGTCCGGGCTGCGCCAGGCCGGCGAAGTCCTCACCCGGCGGCGCCCGGGGAGTCCGGCCTGTGCTGATGCCGTGCCGGCCGGAGGCCCACTGCGCGACCGGGGGCGGCCGTGGCCGCCATTCCCCGGGGTGCCGGGGCGAGGGGGCGTGCGCGGAGCGGGTCGCACGCGGGGCCGCGCCGCGCGCACGCGCGGAGCGGCCCGGCCGGCCCGGCGGGGCGACGCCCCGCGGCAAGCGGTTCGCGGTCAGCGGACCTCGATGAACGCCCCCGCGTCGCGCGCCGGGCGGGGGCGCGGGGAAGCCGCCGGGCGGCCCACGGCGACCGTGCCCATGGGGTCCCACGCCGGGGGGAGGTCCAGCTCGGCGCGGACCACCTCGCGGCAGAACATCGTGGAGGAGACCCACGCCGAGCCCAGGCCCTCGCCGGCCAGCGCGACGAGCAGGTTCTGCACCGCGGCGCCCGCCGCGACGACGAACATCTCCCGCTCGGCCCCGGCCCGCCGCGCGTCGGGGTAGGCGTGCGCGCCCTCCGCGACCAGGCAGGGCACCACCAGGTAGGGGGCGCGCCGCAGGACGTCCCCGCGCCGCACCCGGCGGGCGATGGCCTCCTCGCCCAGCCCGTCCCGCCGCAGGTCCGCGATCCACGCCTCGCGCATCGCGTCCAGCAGCCGCCGCCTGGCCTCCTCGGACTCCAGCAGCACGAAGCGCCAGGGCACGGTGTGGTGCGGCGCGGGCGCGGTCAGCGCGGCCGTGACCGCACGCCGCACCGCGCCCGGGTCCACCGGCGCGTCGGTGAACTCCCGCACCGTGCGCCGCAGCGTGACCGCCTCGCGCACCGCCTCGGAGGTGCCCAGGCGGAACATGTCCTGTGCCGCGTCCCGGATCAGGTCCCGGGCGGCGGGCGGGCGCGCGGCGGCCGGGTCGGGCGCTGCCCGGTGGGCCAGGCCGCGGACGACGGCCACCGGGAGGCCGTCCGTCTTGCCCTTCACCAGCTCGGCCGCGCCCGCCAGCTCGTCGGCGAGGGCGGTGACGCTGACGCCCAGGGCGTTCCCGTGGGGGTCGATCGTGCCGCGGTGGTCGTCAAGGACCCGTACCCCGGCGGCTCCGATCGCCACGTCCGTCTGGCCCTCCCGCCAGGGGCGGCCGAAGGTGTCGGTGACGATCACGCCGGCCTCCACGCCGAGCAGGGCGCGCAGCCCGCGCCGGATGCGCTCCGCCGAGGCGTCGGGGTCCTCGGGCAGCAACAGCACCGTCCCGGCGGGGGTGTTGGAGGCGTCCACGCCCGCGGCGGCCATCACGAAGCCGAGGCGGGACTGGACGATCCGCGCGGCGCCGCGCCGGGCGACGACGCGCGCGGTCTCGGCGTCGACGGCGGCCTCGCGGTCCTCGGCGTGCCGCAGGCGGCCCTCGGCCTTGCTGACGACCTTGGAGGTGACGACCACCACGTCGCCGTCGGCCAGGCCCGGCAGCCCGGGCCCGGCGGCGGCCCCGGCGATCAGCTTCGCCAGGTCGTCGCCCTCGCGGACCTCGGGGATGCCGGGCAGTGCCCAGACGCGGAACGAAGGCGGCGGCGCGGCCGGGTCGGCGGCGCTCACGCGGCGGTCGCTTCCGCCGCCAGGGCCAGCGCCTCGCGGGCCATCGCGGCGGCGGCCTCCGGGTCGGTCATCAGCAGCGGGACGGAACGGCAGCGGATGCCCTCCGCCTCCACGGCCTTGACCGCCTCGGCGTCCACCGTGTCGACCAGCCAGCCGTCCAGCAGGTCCGGGCCGTAGTGCAGGGCGACGGCCGCGGCCGTCGCCTCCACGCCGACGGCGGCCAGCACCTTGTCGGCCATCCCGCGCACCGGGGCGTTCCCCACGATGGGGGACAGGCCCACCACGGGCGCCGGGGAGCCGGCGATGGCCTCCCTGATGCCGGGCACGGCGAGGATGGTGCCGACGCTGACCACGGGGTTGGAGGGCGGCAGCAGGATCACGTCGGCCCCGGCCAGCGCCTCCAGCACGCCGGGGGCCGGGCGGGCGCTCTCCGCGCCGACCGGGATCACCGCGTGCGCGGGCACGGCGGCGCGCAGCCGCACCCAGTACTCCTGGAAGTGGACGGCCCGCCGCCCCTCGCCGTCCTCGATCAGCACGTGCGTCTCGACCCGGTCGTCGGACATCGGCAGCAGCCGCACGCCCGGCTCCCAGCGGCGGCACAGCGCCTCCGTGACCGCGCTGAGCGGATACCCGGCCCCGATCATCTGGGTGCGGACGATGTGCGTGGCGAAGTCCCGGTCGCCCAGGCCGAACCACGCGGGACCGACGCCGTACGCGGCCAGCTCCTCCTTGACCGTGAACGTCTCCTCCGCGCGGCCCCAGCCCTGCTCCTCGTGGATGCCGCCGCCCAGCGTGTACATCACCGTGTCGAGGTCGGGGCAGACCTTCAACCCGAACAGGTGGATGTCGTCACCGGTGTTGCCGATGACCGTGATGTCCGCGTCCGGGGCGGCGCGCCGCAGTCCGCGCAGGAAGCGGGCGCCGCCGATGCCGCCGGAGAGAGCCACGATGCGTTGCATGCGGCCAGTCTGTCAGCAGGCGAGGACACCGCCGGTCACGGGCCGCGCCTGCGCCTGGGAGCGCGGGTGCATCCGCATCTCGGTCAGGCCGGGGAAGTAGACGTGCAGGCTGACGGCGGGCTCCAGCGCGGCGTTGACCACCTCGTGGACATGGCCCGGCGGGCAGAACCGCATCGAACCGGGCGTCAGAACGCGGGTGCCCCGGCCGGCCGTGTCCTCGGTCAGCGCGCCGGCCAGCACCGTGTACAGGCCGTGCGAGGGCCCGTGGTCGTGCCGTCCACTGCCCTGTCCCGGCACCCAGCTCAGCAGCCACACCTCGTAGCCCGGGCCCGTGCGCAGCCGGTGGTACCAGCGGCTGGCCGCGTCGTACCGCACCAGGGGAGCCCAGCACTCCCGGTCGCCCGCCAGGGACCCGGCCAGCGCGGCGAACTCCGCGACGGTCGAGGGGTGCTCGGGGACGGGCGGCAGCAGGTGCGGGATCTGCGAGGGATCCCCGGCGATTTCGTTGTCGTTGTCCATGAAGTGGGGGTGGTGCCGTCGGGGGAACGCCCGGACGGAAGTCCTGGCGGGGCCGCGCGGTCCGGTGGTCAACCGGGCGTACGCCCGGCGTCATTCTTTCACCACTTCCGGGCCCTCGGGGCGCCGAAAGGTTTATGCGCCCGGAAGCCGGGACAGGTGCCGCTCCATCCAGGGCTGGCTGCCGTTGCCCGTCCGTGACCGGGCTGTGATGCCGATCGCGGCCGGGCGCGGGGTGCAACGCATCCGGCGTCCGGGTCGTCCTCCTTGACGAGAGGGGAACGAACCGGGTGCCAAACGACCGGATGAGAACGGCTCAGCCGCGTGATCGAGCATAGTTTGTGGCGATTTGAACACTTTCCGTACGGCTGTGGTGCCTCAGGGTGAATCATCGGGTGAATGGCAGATCGTGGCTTGACTGCCACTGAGCGGCCCACCTGTAATTTCACTCGTGTCGTTCGACGGCAATCGATAACGACGGCATCACGGGGACGCAAAGAAGACGAGGGGCGCGCATATGACCGAGCTGTTCGAACAACTGCTGGTCGACCAGGCGGACGAAGAGCTGGGCTGGCAGGAGCGCGCGCTGTGCGCCCAGACCGATCCCGAGTCGTTCTTCCCGGAGAAGGGCGGCTCCACACGCGAGGCGAAGAAGGTCTGCCTCGCGTGCGAGGTGCGTTCGGAATGCCTCGAATATGCGCTCGCCAACGACGAACGGTTCGGAATCTGGGGCGGATTGTCCGAGCGTGAACGCCGACGTCTGAAGAAGGCCGCCGTCTGATCCCGGCCTGACCGCTTTTCTCGCGCGCCGACCGCCGACCGTCGGCGCCGACCGACCTCCCGCCGGCCGCCGGCCGATCACCGGCCGCCCGCCCGGCCCGGCCCCCCGCGGCCTTCCGCCGTCGACCCATCGGGCTCCGTCAGCCCCAGCCGCTAGGGTGTGGGCTGTCCGAGACGTACCGCCGCCGCCCGAGCACCGCCTGAGCACCGCGGCCACGTCCCCACCGTCCAGCGAACCGGGGCCGACACCTCGATGTCCGTGCACAGCCAGCGGGCGGCGGAGCACCAGGCCGCCCACCCCGAATTCCCGAGGCACGTCGTCACCGCCGTGCTCGTCTCGCACGACGGCGAACGCTGGCTGCCCGACGTCCTCGGCGGCCTGCTCGGACAGACCCGGCCCGTCCAGGACGTCATCGCCGCGGACACCGGCAGCGCGGACTCCTCCGCCACCCTCGTCGGCGAGGCCCTCGGCGCCGAGCGCGTGCTGCACCTCGCCCGCCGCACCGGCTTCGGCACGGCCGTCGCCGAGGCCGCCCGCACCGCCCCCAAGCTCACGCCCGACGACCTCCCCTACCTCAAGCGGCCCCCTGCCTGGGACCCCGTCACCCGCACGTGGGACACCAGCACCTACGACCTGCCCGAGCTGCCGCACGGCGAGCCCGTGCACTGGCTCTGGCTCCTCCACGACGACGCCGCGCCCGAGCCCGACGCCCTCGCCGAGCTGCTGCGGCAGGCCGACGCCAGCCCCTCCGCCGCCATCGTCGGCGCCAAGCACCGCGGCTGGTACGACCGCAGGCAGCTCCTGGAGGCCGGCGTCTCCATCGCCCCCAGCGGCAGGCGCTGGACCGGCCTTGACCGCCGCGAGCAGGACCAGGGCCAGCACGACCAGGTCCGTCCCGTGCTGTCCGTCTCCACCGCCGGCATGCTCATCCGCCGCGACGTCTTCGAGCGGCTGGGCGGCTTCGACCGCCGCCTGCCCCTGATGCGCGACGACGTCGACCTGTGCTGGCGCGCCCAGGCCGCCGGGCACCGCGTCCTGGTCGCCCCCGCCGCCGTCCTGCGGCACGCCGAGGCCGCCTCCCGCGAGCGCCGCGGCATCGACTGCGCCGGCCGCCTCGGCGGCAGCCCGCACCGCGTCGACAAGGCCGCCGCCGCCTACGCCCTGCTGGTGAACGCCCGTGGCCGCGCGCTGCCCTGGATCCTCTTCCGCCTCGTCCTGGGCACCCTGCTGCGCATCCTCGCCTACCTCGTCGGCAAGCTCCCCGGCCGCGCGCTCGACGAGGCCGCCGGCCTGCTGAGCACCCTGCTGATGCCCGGCCGGATCGCCGCGGCCCGCCGCCGCAGGCGCCGCACCGCCGACCCCCGCACCGACCCCGCCGACCTGCGGCCCCTCTTCCCCCCGCCGCTGGCCACCCTGCGCACCACCGTCGAGCAGGTCTTCAGCAACCTCTCCGGCCGCTCCGAACCCGCCTCCTCCGGCGGCGGGCGGCACGGCGCCGTCGAGTCCGGGCCCACCGACGACGAGGCCGACTCCCTCGAGATCGAGCAGTTCGCCCGCCTGAAGCGGCTTGCCCGCCGCCCCGGCCCGATGCTCTTCCTCGGCCTCGCCCTCGCCTCCCTCCTGGCCTGCCGCGACCTCATCGGCGGCGGCTCCCTCCTGGGCGGCTCCCTGCTGCCCGCCCCCGCCGAGGCCGGCGCCCTCTGGGACCGGTACGCGAGCACCTGGCAGCCCGTCGGCACCGGCGGCACCGAGACCGGGCCGCCCTACCTCGGCCTCCTGGCCCTGCTGTCCACCGTCCTGCTCGGCTCCACCGACCTGGCCCTGACCCTGCTGCTCGCCGGCTGCGTCCCGCTCGCCGGCGCCAGCGCTTACTTCTCCTCCCGCCCCCTGGTCGCCTCCCGGCTGCTGCGGGCCTGGGGCTCGGTCGCCTACGCCTTCCTGCCCGCCGTCACCGGCGCCGTCGCCGGCGGTCGCATCGGCACCGCCGTCCTCGCCGTGCTCCTGCCCCCGCTGGCCCGCACCGCCGTCTCCGCCGCCGGGTACGCCGGGCAGGAGGGCCGCGGCTCCTGGCGCGCCACCTGGGCCTGCGCCCTGCTGCTGACGGCCGGCACCGCGTTCACCCCCGCCATCTGGCCGCTGGCCGTCCTGCTCGCTGCCTGCGCCGTCGCCCTGCCCCTGGCCGACGCGGCCACCCTGGCCCGCGCCAAGGCCGCCCGGCTGGGCGCCGTCGTCCTCACCCCCCTCGTGGTGCTCGCGCCCTGGTCGCTGTCGGTGCTCTTCAGCCCCGGCGACTTCCTCGCCGAGCCCGGCCTGCCCTTCGAGACCGCGCAGGCCGGGCCGTTCGAGCTGCTGAACGCCAACCCCGGCGGCCCCGGCACCCCCGCGACCTGGCTGCTGACGGGCGTTCTGCTGGCCGCGCTCGGCGGTCTCCTGCGCCGCGAGCGCCGCACCGCGCTGACCGCCGCCTGGATCACCGCGGGCGCTGCCCTGGCGTTCGCCGTCTGGGCCGACGCCGACACCGGCCGCTGGGCCGGCCCCGCCACCCTCGTCGGCGGGCTCGCCCTGCTGAGCGCCGCCGTCCTCGGCGCCGACGGCGCCCGCTTCCGCGTCGCCGCGCAGAGCTTCGGCTGGCGCCAGCCCGCCGCCGCCGCCGTGGCCGCCGCCGCGGTGGCCGGACCGCTGCTGGCCGCCGCCGGGTGGGTCCTGGGCGGCGCCGACGGGCCGCTGGAGCGCGGCAGCGCCGTGCAGGTCCCGGCCTTCGTCGCCGCCGAGGGCACCACCCGCGACCAGGCCCGCACCCTCGTCCTCGCAGGCGGCGAGGGCGGCGACGCCCCGGCCGGCCGCCTCTCCTACGCGCTCGTGCGCGGCTCGGGCGCCCGCCTCGGCGACGCCGAGCTGACCGGCCTGGTCGGGGAGAACGACGGCCTCAGCCGCACCGTGGGCGAGCTGACCGCCGGCTCGGGCGCCGACCAGACCGTCGCGCTGGCCGGGTTCGCCGTCCGCTACATCCTGGTCCTCGAAGGCACCCCGGCCGAGGTGCAGCGCGTGCTGGACACCACGCCCGGACTGCTGCGGCTCAGCCAGGAGGACGGCGGCGCGCTGTGGCGGGTGGACCGCGAGATCTCCCGCGTCTCCGTCGTTCCCCCCGCCGGCGAGGCGGCCGAGGGGGGCGCCTCCGGCGAGACCCCCGAGGCGCTGCCGGTCCCGGCCGGGGCCGTGGAGGTCCACGCCGACCTGCCCGAGGGGCCCGAGGGCCGCGTCCTGCGGCTGGCCGACGCCGCCTCCTCCGGCTGGCGCGCCACGCTCGACGGCGGGCCCCTGACGCCCGTCACCCTCGACGGCTGGGCCCAGGGCTTCGAACTCCCCCCGGGCGGCGGGCGGTTGGACGTGACGTACGACACGCCCCTCACCCACACCCTGTGGGTGTGGCTCCAGGGCTTCGCCCTGCTGGTCCTGTGCGTGCTGGCCCTGCCGGGCCGGCGCGGCGAGCTGGACGACGACCTGCCCGAGGAGGAGCGGCCCGTCCCGGCCGCCGCGCCCACCGGCCGCCGCGCCCGCCGCGAGGCCGCAGCCGCCTCCGCCGGCGCGGCCCCGGCGCCCTCCGAGGTCCTTGCCGACGCGTACGGCACGGTCCCCGCCCAGGGCGTTCCCGCGCCGCCGTCCCCGGCACCGCCGGGGTACGCCCCGGGTTACGCCGGACAGCAGGCCGACCCGTCGGACTACGCCGGTCGGCAGGCGGACGTTCCGGACTACGCCGGGCAGCAGGTCGACGCCGCGGGCTACGCGGCGCGGCAGGCGGACGCGGGGGAGTACGCCGGTGGGCACGCCGACGCGTCGGAGTACGGCGGGGGGCATACGGGCGTTCCGGATTACGCGGCCCAGCAGGCGGACGGTCCGGACTATGCCGGTCGGCACGCCGACGCGCCGGATTACGCCGGGCAGCAGGCGGACGTTCCCGGTTACGCCGGGCAGCAGGGCGACGCGGGGGAGTACGCCGGGCAGCAGCCCTACCCGGAGGACTACGACTACCAGCAGCCGTACCAGCCGATCCCGCAGCAGCCGCCCTACGGCACCTGGGACGACCAGCCCTACGACTACCCCGCCGACTACTCCTCCGATCACCCCGCCGACCGCGGCGACGGGAGCAGCCCCCGATGAACAGCGCCCCCCGCTCCCTGCTCGTCGCCGTCCTCGCGCTGGCCGCGCTCACCGGCCTGGCCGGCCTGCGCCCCGGCGAGGCCGGCGAGGTCGCTGCGCCGGACCAGGGCCCGCCCCGGCCGGTCGAGCGCGTCACGCTCACCTGCCCCCGGCCCACCGGATCCGACACGGCCACCACCTGGTACACGGCCTACACCCCGCCGGGCGAGGGCTCCGGCGAGGACGGGGACGGCGAGGAGCCCTCGGCGTTCCTGCTGCCCGCCCCCGAGTACGTCCCCGGCACCGAGACGCCGCCCGCCGGGGGCGAGGACGCCGAGGAGAACGCCCCGGAGCAGGAGGAGCAGGAGGGGGCGGCCGAGCCGTTCCTCGCGCTGGGCGAGCCAGGCGCCCCCGCCACCGCCCGGGTCGGGGACGCGGACGCGCCCGCGCTGGCCGGCACCGCGCACGGCGCCCTGGCCCCCGGCTGGACCGTGCAGCAGTCCACCAGCGTCCCCTCCGGGCCGGGCCGCGGCCTGCTCGGCACCTCCTGCCAGGCCCCGGACACGCAGTTCTGGTTCGCGGGCGCCAGCACCGCCGACTCCCGCGCCGACTACGTCCACCTCACCAACCCGGACGAGGAGGCCACCGTCGTCGACATCGACCTCTACGGCGCCGAGGGCCGGCTGACCGCCGACGCCGGGCAGGGCATCACCGTCCCCGGCGGCGCCTCCGTCCCCGTCCGGCTCTCCACGCTGGGCGCAGGGACGCACGACGACCTCGCCGTCCGCGTCACGGCCCGCACCGGCCGCATCGGCGCCCAGGTCGAGGCCGTGGACGAGGCGCTCGGCGCCGACTGGCTCCCCCCGGCCGCCGCCCCCGCAGGGACCGCCGTGCTGCCCGGCATCCCGGCCGAGGCCCGCTCCGTGCGGCTGGTCGTGTTCGTGCCGGGCGAGGAGGACGCCACGCTCGACGTCGGCCTCGCGAGCCCCTCTGGCACCCTGACCCCGGCCGGGTTCGAGACCGTCTCGGTGCGGGCCGGCTCCCTCACCTCCGTGGACCTGCGCAACGTCACCCAGGGCGAGGCCGGCTCCCTGATCCTCACCCCCTCCGACGAGTCCCGGGCCGTCCCGCTGGCCGCCGCGGCGCTGGTCACGATCGGCGACGGGGAGGAGGCCGCCCGGGAGCTGGCGTTCATCCCGGCGACGCCCGCCGTCGAGCGCCGCGCCACGGTGACGGGGAACACCGCATCGGGCACCACCCTGTCCCTGACCGCCCCCGGCGAGGCCGCCGAGGTGGACGTCACCCTCTCCGCCGGCACGGACGGCGGCGAGCCCGTCACGGAGTCCTACACCGTCCCGGCGGGCTCCACGCTGGCCGTCACGCCCGAGCCGCCCGAGGGCACCTCCGGGTTCTACTCCCTGACCGTCGAGACCCGGGGCGGCACGGTGCACGCGGCCAGGACCCTGACCTCGGGGGAGGGCGGCGACACCTCGCTGACCATCCAGACCCTCCCCGACGACCGCTCGGCGGTCTCCGTCCCCGAGACGGAGCAGGACCTGTCCGTCCTCACCCGCTGAGCCCGCCGGGGCGCGTGAGCCCGCCGGGGCGCGCGGCCCGGGGCGGCGCGGGCCGTCAGTCCTGCCCGTACTTCGGGTCCACCGACTCCGGGGCCAGGCCCAGGAGTTCGGCCGCCTGCTCCACGCACACCTCGTGGACGAGCTGCGCGCACTCCTCGCGGTCCCGGGCGCGCAGCTCCACCGGCCGCCGGTAGACCACGACCCGGTCCGGCCGCCCGCGCCGCGCCCGCACGACCCCGCCCAGCGGCACCCCGTCCGGCGAGGCCCCCGCCTCCGCCCCGCCCGTGAGCCACGGCACCTCCTGCACCTCGAACTCCACCCCGGCCAGCTGCGGCAGCCGGCGCCGCAGCCGCTCGGCCGAGTCGTTCACCAGGGAGTCGAAGGTGTCGGCGCGGGAGAGCGCCAGCGGCACCTGCGGCGGCGCGAGGGGACCGCGCATGCCGCGGCCGTGCCGGTCGCGGTGCCTGCGGGGCCCGGCAGGGCCCGGCGAGGCGGGGGGGACGCTGCTGGATGTGTCCATCGCATCCGACCATAGAGGACGGGAGCCCCTCCGGTGACCGGGGCGGGTTCGTCGCCCGTCTCACGCCCGCACGACACGGTCGCCGGCCGCCTCGTGCCGTTCCTTCGCCTCCCGCTCAGGAGTGCGGTACGGTCCGACATCGTGAGCCCCGTCCGCCGCTGTTCGCGCACCGCGTGCGCCCGCCCCGCCGTGGCGACGCTGACCTACGTCTACGCGGACTCCACCGCCGTTCTCGGGCCGCTCGCCACCTACGCGGAGCCGCACTGCTACGACCTGTGCGCCGAGCACTCCGAGCGGCTCACCGCCCCCCGCGGCTGGGAGGTGGTCCGGCTCGCCGTCGACCCCGCCGCCGCCCGGCACACCGCCGACGACCTGGAGGCGCTCGCCGACGCGGTCCGCGAGGCCGCCCGCACCCCGCCGCGCCAGGAAGCCCCGCGCGGCGCCGACCCGATGGAGGTGGCCCGCCGCGGCCACCTGCGGATTCTCCGCTCGCCCGAGCCCTGACGGGACGCCGGAAACGCGGCGGCTACGCTGAGAAGGCGCGCTCCAGACAGCACCCGCCGCCCGCCTTTCCGCTCTCACACACCCTCAGGACTTCGAGACAAGGGGTTAGCCGTGCCGGATCTGTCCCAGATCGTGAAGGCGTACGACATCCGCGGCGTGGTCCCGGACCAGTGGGACGAGGGCCTCGCCGAGCTGTTCGGCGCGGCCTTCGCGGAGGTCACCTCCGCCGCGGCCATCGTCGTCGGACACGACATGCGTCCCTCCTCGCCCGGCCTCTCCCGCGCCTTCGGCCGCGGCGCGGCGGCCCGCGGCGCGGACGTCACCGAGATCGGCCTGTGCTCCACCGACCAGCTGTACTACGCCAGCGGCGCGCTGAACCTGCCCGGCGCGATGTTCACCGCCAGCCACAACCCGGCCCAGTACAACGGCATCAAGATGTGCCGGGCCGGCGCCGCCCCCGTCGGCCAGGACACCGGCCTGGCCGAGATCCGCGCCCTGGTCGAACGCTGGGCCGAGGAGGGCGCGCCCGCCCCCGCCGACCGCCCGGGCGTCCTCGGTACGCGCGACACCCTCGGCGACTACGCCCAGCACCTGCGTTCGCTGGTGGACCTCTCCGGCATCCGCCGCCTGAAGGTCACCGTGGACGCGGGCAACGGCATGGGCGGCCACACCGTCCCCACCGTGCTGGAGGGGCTGCCGGTCGACCTGGACCCGATGTACTTCGAGCTGGACGGCACCTTCCCCAACCACGAGGCCAACCCCATCGACCCGGCCAACATCGTCGACCTCCAGGCCCGCGTCCGGGCCACCGGCGCCGACATCGGGCTGGCCTTCGACGGGGACGCCGACCGCTGCTTCGTGGTCGACGAGCGCGGCGAGCCCGTCCCGCCCTCCGCCATCACCGCGCTGGTCGCCGCCCGCGAGCTGGCCAAGGACCCCGGCGCGGTCGTCATCCACAACCTCATCACCTCCCGCTCCGTCCCCGAGGTGGTCCGGGAGCACGGCGGCACCCCCGTGCGCACGCGCGTGGGCCACTCGTTCATCAAGGCCGAAATGGCCCGCACCGGCGCGATCTTCGGCGGCGAGCACTCGGCGCACTACTACTTCCGCGACTTCTGGAACGCCGACACCGGCATGCTCGCCGCGCTGCACGTCCTGGCCGCGCTCGGCGGGCAGGACCGCCCGCTCTCCGAGCTGGTGGCCGAGTACGACCGCTACGCCGCCTCCGGGGAGATCAACAGCCGCGTCGCCGACCAGCGGGGCCGCGCCGAGGCCGTGCGCGCCGCGTTCGCCGACCGGCCCGGCACCACCCTCGACGAGCTGGACGGCCTCACGGTCACGGCCGAGGACTGGTGGTTCAACCTGCGCGCCTCCAACACCGAGCCGCTGCTGCGGCTGAACATCGAGGCCCGCGACGCCGCGACCGTCGAGAAGCTCCGCGACGAGGTGCTGGCCATCGTCCGCGCCTGACCGGCGTCGGTCCCACCCACAGCCCCGCGACACCCACCGCCACCCCGGCCCCGATGCCGGGGTGGCGCGCCTGCGGGTAGGGTGACCGTCGACAGCCGTCACGCCGGAGGGACGCCATGCCGCCGCTCGTCGAAGCCGCTCTGCTCGACATCCTCGCCTGCCCGGTGTGCCACGCGCCGCTCCGCGAGGAGACCACCGACCAGCGGCTGGTGTGCACCGCGGACACCTGCGCCCTGGCCTACCCCGTGCAGGACGGCATCCCCGTGCTGCTCGCGGACGAGGCCCGCCGGAGCGGCTGAGCGCCGCACCCCCCGGCCGCCTCCCGCGTCGGCCCGCCCGGCCCTTTCCGGCCTCCGGAGTTCCCATGATCGACGAAACGCTGCTCGACGCGCCGGAGGCCCTCCTCCGCGCCGACGCGCGTGGCCTGCTGCGGGCCGCCGCCGCCTCGGGCGCCCACGTCCGCACCGCCGCGCGCGCCGCCGAGGAGTCCCCGCTGGCCCGCCTCGCGCCCGAGGGCCGCCCCGGCACCCTGCTCCTGGCCGGCCCCGGGCCCGCCGCGCCGCTGGCCGCGGACCTGCTGAGCGCCCTCGTCCAGGACACCGTCCGCATCGCGCGCCTCGCGCCCGAGGGCCCCTCCGCCGACCCGGCCGCCCTCGGCTGGCCGCTGCCCCGCTGGGCCGGCCCTCTGGACCTGCTGCTGCTGGCCACCGCCGACGGCACCGAGCCCGGCCTGGTCCTGCTGCTGGAGAACGCCTTCCGCCGCGGCCTGTCCGTGGCCACCGTCGCCCCCGAGGGCTCGCCCCTGGCCGAGGCCACCGCCCGCCGCCGCAACCTCGTCCTGCCCCACGCGCCCGCCCCCTTCCACGAGCCGCCCGCGCACCCCGCCGCCCCCGGCCCGGCCTGGGCGCTGGTCACCCCGCTGCTGCTGCTCGGCGGGCGCCTCGGCCTCTTCCCGGCCGGGGCCGAGGACGTCGAGGCCCTGGCCGCCCGGCTCGACGCCGCGGCCGAGCGCTGCGGGCCCTCCACCCGCACCCACGACAACCCCGCCAAAGGCCTGGCCGCCCACCTCGCCGCCGACCTCCCGCTGCTGTGGAGCACCGGCGGCGTCGCCTGGGCCGCCGCCCGGCATGCGGCCACCACCCTCACCGCCCTCGCGGGACGGCCCGCGCTCGCCGCCGCGCTGCCCACCGCCCCGGCCGAGCACGCCGCGCTCCTCGGAGGCAGCCTCACCCCCGCCGGGGACCCCGACGACTTCTTCCGCGACCGCGTGGACGAGCCCGTCCCGCTGCGCGCCCGCGTCGTCCTGCTGCGCGACCCCGGCCCGGAGGACGCCCCGCCCGGCGCCGCGCCCCACCCGGCCGACCTGGCCCGCGACCAGGCACTCGCCCAGGGCGCCGCCGTCCACGAGCTGGACGCCGGGGGAGACGGAACGCCCCTGGTCACGGCCGCCGGCCTGCTGGCCCAACTCGACTTCACCGCCGTCTACCTGGCCCTGGCCACCACCCCGTAGCCGTGCGGCCGGCCCCCGCCCCGGCCGTTGCCCCGCCGCCTCGCCGGGCGCCCGGCCATCGCCGCGGCCCGGTCGCCGCCGACCTGATACGCCCCCACACGCACGCCCCCACACGCACGCCCGCCGGACCCGTACCGCCGGAAGAAGCCGCACACCGGAGTAGCCGCACGATGGACCGCCTGCACAACACCGTGAAGACCTACGCCTGGGGCTCCGCCACCGCCATCCCCGGCCTGCTGGGCACCCCGCCGACCGGCGAGCCCCAGGCCGAGCTGTGGATGGGCGCCCACCCCGCCGGGCCCTCCCGCGTCGACCGGGGCGGCGGGCCGCTCAGCCTCGCCGACGCCATCGCCGCCGACCCGCGCGGCGAACTCGGCGCCGCCACCGTCGACGCCCTCGGCCCGCGCCTGCCGTTCCTCCTCAAGGTCCTCGCCGCCGACGCGCCCCTCTCCCTCCAGACTCACCCGGACCGCGAACGCGCCCGCGCCGGCTACGCCGAGGAGGAGGCCCTCGGCATCCCCCTGGACGCCCCGCACCGCAACTACCGCGACGCCAACCACAAGCCCGAACTCGTCTGCGCCCTCACCCCGTTCGAGGGCCTGTGCGGCTTCCGGCCCGTCGCCGAGGCCGCCGGCGTCCTGGAGGAGCTGGGCGTCGGCTCCCTCAAGCCCTACGCCGACCTCCTGCGCGCCCGGCCCGAGGACGCCGCCCTGCGCGAGGTCGTCACCGCCGTCCTGACCGCCGAACCCGCCGCCATGGCCGAGACCGTCGCCCGCGCCGCCGAGGCCGCCGACCGGCTCGGCGGCGCGTTCGCCCCCTACGCCGCCCTGGCCCGGCACTACCCCGGCGACCCCGGCGTCATCGCCGCCATGCTGCTCAACCCCGTGCGCCTGGAGCCCGGCGAGGCCCTCTACCTGGGGGCCGGCGTGCCGCACGCCTACCTGCGCGGCCTGGGCGTGGAGATCATGGCCAACTCCGACAACGTCCTGCGCTGCGGCCTCACCCCCAAGCACGTCGACGTCCCCGAACTCCTGCGCGTCGTCCGCTTCGAGGCCACCGAGCCCGGCCTCCTGCGGCCCGTGCCCGCCGCCGACGGCAGCGGCGAGGAGGTCTACCCCACGCCCGCCGAGGACTTCCGCCTCGCCCGCCACGTGCTCGCCCCCGGCTCCGCGCCGCGCGAACTGCCCGCCGGCTCCGCGCAGATCCTGCTGTGCACCGACGGGCGGATCACCCTGCGCGCCCCGGGACCCGGCGGCGCGGACGGCACCGAACTGGCCCTGGAACGCGGGCGGTCGGCGTTCGTGCCCGCGTCCGAGCACGTCACCGCCTCGGGCCCCGGCACCCTCTTCCGCGCGACCGCCGGCCTGGCCTAGCCGAAATCGGCCAGGATCCCCGGTCCGCCTTGAGCGGCCCCCGGGGGCCCGGTGTACATTCGGCGGCGAAGTCAACGTCGCTGCTGATGGCAGTCGGGCGCCCTCCGGGGCCGTCCCGGCCGAGGGGTAAGAAGGCCCTCCGACGGATCGCGAACGGCCGGACGCCGCCTGCCCGCACCCTGGGAGGGCCGCGCCCGCCTCTCGCATCCTGTCCGCCAATGCCTCGCTGTGAGGAGCAGCCCGTCATGACTACGAGCGCTACCGCTCAGGACTTCAAGGTCGCCGACCTCTCGCTCGCCGAGTTCGGCCGCAAGGAGATCACCCTCGCCGAGCACGAGATGCCCGGCCTGATGGCGATCCGCAGGGAGTACGCCGAGGCCCAGCCGCTCGCCGGCGCCCGGGTCACCGGCTCCCTGCACATGACCGTCCAGACCGCCGTGCTGATCGAGACCCTCGTCGCCCTCGGCGCCCGGGTCCGCTGGGCCTCCTGCAACATCTTCTCCACCCAGGACCACGCCGCCGCCGCCATCGCCGCGGCCGGCATCCCGGTCTTCGCCTGGAAGGGCGAGACCCTGGAGGAGTACTGGTGGTGCACCGAGCAGGCCCTGACCTGGCCGGACGCTCCCTCCGGCGGCCCGAACATGATCCTCGACGACGGCGGCGACGCCACCCTGCTGGTGCACAACGGCGCCCAGTACGAGAAGGACGGCCGGGTCCCCGACCCCGCCGGCGCCGAGAACGACGAGCACCGGGTCATCCTGGAGCTGCTCACCCGCACGCTGGCCGAGACGCCGCAGAAGTGGACGCAGCTCGCCGCCGACATCCGCGGCGTCACCGAGGAGACCACCACCGGCGTTCACCGCCTGTACGAGATGTTCCGCGCCGGTACCCTGCTCTTCCCGGCGATCAACGTGAACGACTCCGTCACCAAGTCGAAGTTCGACAACAAGTACGGCTGTCGCCACTCCCTCGTCGACGGCATCAACCGCGCCACCGACGTCCTCATCGGCGGCAAGGTCGCGGTGGTCTTCGGCTACGGCGACGTCGGCAAGGGCTGCGCCGAGTCCCTGCGCGGCCAGGGCGCCCGGGTCATCGTCACCGAGATCGACCCGATCTGCGCCCTCCAGGCCGCCATGGACGGCTACCAGGTCGCCCGCCTGGAGGACGTCGTCGAGACCGCCGACATCTTCATCACGGCCACCGGCAACAAGGACATCATCACCGCCGCCGACATGGCCCGGATGAAGCACCAGGCGATCGTCGGCAACATCGGCCACTTCGACAACGAGATCGACATGGCCGGCCTGGCGAAGATCCCCGGCATCGTCCGCGACGAGATCAAGCCCCAGGTCCACACCTGGACCTTCCCCGACGGGCACAACATCATCGTGCTCTCGGAGGGCCGCCTCCTCAACCTGGGCAACGCCACCGGGCACCCGTCGTTCGTCATGTCGAACAGCTTCGCCAACCAGACCATCGCCCAGATCGAGCTGTTCACCAAGACCAGCGAGTACCCCACCGGGGTCTACACGATCCCCAAGCACCTGGACGAGAAGGTCGCCCGGCTTCACCTGGACGCCCTCGGCGTGCGCCTGACCGAGCTGACGCCCGACCAGGCCGCCTACCTCGGCATCCCGGCCGAGGGCCCCTACAAGCCCGACCACTACCGCTACTGATCCACCCCCGTCCGGCCGTCGGCCCCGGCGGCCGGGCGGGCCACCTCCCCTCACCGAATTCACCGATGCCGCGCGGCCGTTACACCACCCCCGAGGGCCAGGAGCGCTTCCAGTGCGCCCCGGGCCCCACGGGCTGGCGCTACGTCTCGGAGACCGTCGGCCCCGACGGCGCCCCGACGGGCTCCCTCGACCTCACCCTCGACGCCCTCGGCCGGCCCGTGCGCCTGCACCTGCGCACCGCCGACTGGCAGGTGCGCGGCGGCACCCTCGACGGACTGAGCTGGGTCCGGATGGCCGCCGACGGAGCGGACGCCCGGGAGGGCAACGCCCCCGCGCACGCCTTCGCCGGGACCTCCCCGGCCTTCCTCGTCGCCATGGCCCACCTCCTGCGCCTGAGCGCCCCCGGCGCCTCGGCCCGCCTGCGGCTCGCCGACTTCGCCCCGCCCGCCCTCGCACCCCGCACCCGCGAGGAGGGGTGGACCCTGGCCGGCCGCGAGACCCACCACGCGGAGGACGGCCGCACCCTGGCCGTGGACACCTACCACGTCGACGACCTGGAGACCGGCGAGCGCCGCACCCTCCACCTCTCCGGCGACGTGATCCTCGCCGCCCCCGGCATCGAACTGGAGGAGCTGGACACCCCGCCCTCCACCCTCAGGACGGCGGAGTGAACCCGCCGCCCCCCGCGGGCGGCCCCTGCGGCGGCGGCCCGGAGGGCCGTTCCCCGGCCGGCGGCACGTACGGCGGCGCGGGCGCCCCAGGCATCCCCGGCGGCACCGCGCCATCGGGCCAGGCCGGACCACCGGGAGGCACCGGCGCGCCGGGTATCCCCTGAGGAGGGCCCAGCGTCGCCCCGGGTATCACCGGACCCGCCGGCCCGGCGGGCATTCCGCCGCCCAAAGGACCGGCCGCCGCGCCCCGGCCGAAGGCCCGCTCCGCCTCCCGGCGCTGGCGCTCGGCCGCCACCCCGCTCAGATACGCCGCCGGGTGCATCCCGGCCGGCGCGGGCGTCCCCACCCGCCCCATCACGTCCTCGGCCAGCCGCACCGCCATCGACCAGGCCACCTGCGCGTCCAGCTGCCCCAGCCGCGAGAGGAACTGCCGCACCGCCAGCCACAGCCCGTCCGGCACCCGCGACAGATCGAGCGACGCGAACTGCCCCGCCACCATCGGCGGAGGCGGCGGCAGCGGCGCCGATCGCCCGGCCGGGATCCGCTCCCGCACCACCAGCGTTCCCGCGAACACGTCCCCCAGACGGCGCCCCTCCGCCGACACCAGCGACGCGATGCAGGCCACCGACCCCAGCGTCGCCAGGATCTCGATGAACCCGATCGCCCCCCGCACCAGCGCGTGCCGGAAGCGGATCGGCCCGCCGTCGGCCCGCACCACCCGCAGCCCGAACGCCAGCTTCCCCAGCGAACGCCCCCGGCTCAGCGTCTCGACCGCGATCGGCCCGCCGACCAGCAGCAGCAGAACCAGCGCCACCTGCACGGCCATCGTCGCCGCCGTCCCCAGCGAGAGCACCGTGCTCAGCAGCACCACCGACAGCAGCAGGTACCCGCCGAGAATGACCACCAGATCCAGAGCGATGGCCATCGCCCGGCTCGGCAGCCGCGCGGGCTGAAGCCCGAGCACCACCGCATCGCCTGTGACCAAGTGACTCATCAGCTGACCCGCCGCTCCTCGAACGCGATTCCGCCTGTGCCCACCAGTCTGTCACCGGGGTCTGACAAGCTCTCCCCATGGACCTCGACGTGTTCGTCGCAGCCCACCGACCGGAGTGGGACCGGCTCGACACCCTCCTCCGGCTCCGGCGCCGTCTCACCGGCGAGGAGGCGGACGAGCTGGTCACCCTCTACCGGCGCACCGCCACCCACCTCTCCCAGCTCCAGTCCTCGGCGCCCGACCCCGCGCTCACCAGCCGCCTGACCACCCTGGTCGCCCGCGCCCGCAGCACCGTCGTCGGCACCCGCCGCGCCACCTGGCGCGACGCCGTCACCTTCTTCACCGCCGGCTTCCCCGCGGCCTGCTACCGCGCCCGGCACTGGTGGGTCCCCACCGCCCTCCTCTTCACCGTCCTGGTGGCGTGCCTCGGCTGGTGGATCGCGGAGAGCCCCGAGGTCCGCGCCGCCATGGCCGCCCCCGAGGACCTGCGCGAGATGACCCGCCCCGGCGGGGCCTACGAGACCTATTACTCCAGCAGCCCCGCCGCCGCCTTCTCCGCCCAGGTCTGGACGAACAACGCCCAGGTCGCCGCCATGTCCCTGGCCTTCGGTGCCTTCCTGGGCCTGCCCGTCCTGTGGGTCCTGCTCCAGAACGCCCTCAACGTGGCGGTCGGCGTCGGCCTGATGGCCTCGGCGGGCCGCCTGGACGTCTTCCTCGGCCTGATCCTCCCGCACGGACTCCTGGAGCTGACCGCCGTGTTCGTCGCCGGAGGCACCGGGCTCCGCCTCGGCTGGACCGTCATCGACCCGGGGCCGCGCACCCGCCTCTCCGCCCTCGCCGAAGAAGGCCGCGCGGCGCTCGGCATGGCCATCGGCCTCGCCGCGGTCCTCCTGCTCTCCGGAGCCATTGAGGGCTTCGTCACACCCTCCGGCCTCCCGACCTGGGCGCGCATCGCCATCGGCGTCGCCGCCGAACTCGCCTTCCTCGCCTACGTCTTCATCCTGGGCCGCCGCGCGGCACAGGCCGGCGAGACCGGCGACGTGGCCGCGGGCGACCGACCTGCGGAAACGCCCGTGGCCGCGTGACCCCGGCCACCGCGAGTTGACGCCCCGGCCACCGGGCCGTAATGTTGCTCGAGCTGCCACCAAGCCGCCGCGCCCATCGGGGCCGACGGATGGCAGGTGGAAGCACCGCCAACACTCTCTTTCAGTTCCAGGCCCGTGAGGGTCTCTTTCGGCGTGCTGCCGGGAGGCCGGATTTGTTTTCCGGTGGGGATTGCTTCTAGAGTGGTGGCACACCGAAGGGAAGCCGCCGGGAACGTGAGTTCCGGGTGAGTGTCCGTTCCTTGAGAACTCAACAGCGTGCTTTTGGATAGTCAACGCCAAGTTTTTTGTTTTGCTTATGGATCATTCACGGAGAGTTTGATCCTGGCTCAGGACGAACGCTGGCGGCGTGCTTAACACAT
>NZ_JAVREN010000060.1:0-30040 GCF_031845405.1 Streptomyces boetiae | reverse complement strand
CGGTCGCCGGGCCGGGGGAAGCTAGCGAAGCGGTCACAGGCCGGCGAGGGCGTTCTCCAGGATGTCCAGGCCCTCGGTCAGGAGGTCCTCGCCGATCACCAGCGGGGGAAGGAAGCGCAGGACGTTGCCGTACGTGCCGCAGGTGAGGACGATCAGGCCCGCCGCGTGGCAGGCGGCGGCGATCGCGGCGGTGGCGGCCGGGTCCGGGTCCTTGGTGCCGGGGCGGACCAGCTCGGCCGCGAGCATCGCGCCGCGCCCGCGCACGTCCCCGATCAGCGGGTGCTTCGCCGCCAGCTCGGCCAGCCGAGGGCGCATGGTCTCCTCGATGCGCCGGGCGCGGGCCGCCAGGTCCAGCTCCCGCATCGTCTCGATCGCGCCCAGCGCCGCCGCGCAGGCCACCGGGTTGCCCCCGTAGGTGCCGCCCAGGCCGCCGGCGTGCACCGCGTCCATGATCTCCGCGCGCCCGGTCACGGCGGCCAGCGGCAGCCCGCCGGCGATGCCCTTGGCCGTGGTGATCAGGTCGGGCACGATCCCCTCGTCCTCGCACGCGAACCACTGCCCCGTGCGGCAGAATCCCGACTGGATCTCGTCGGCCACCAGCACGATCCCGTGCTCCCGCGCGAACTCCGCGATCCGCGGCAGGAACCCGCGCGCCGGGACGATAAACCCGCCCTCGCCCAGCACCGGTTCGACCACGATGGCCGCGGTGTTGTGCGCGCCGACCTGCTTCTCGATCAGGTCGGTCACCTGCGCCGCCGCCTCCTCGGCGCAGCGCTCGGGGCCGGTGGGCCAGCGGTAGGGGTAGGCCATCGGCACCCGGTAGACCTCCGGGGCGAAGGGCCCGAAGCCCTCCTTGTAGGGCATGTTCTTCGCCGTCAGGGCCATCGTGAGATTGGTGCGGCCGTGGTACCCGTGGTCGAACGCCACCACCGCCTGCCGTCCCGTGTGACTGCGGGCGATCTTGACGGCGTTCTCCACCGCCTCCGCGCCGGAGTTCAGCAGCAGCGACTTCTTCGGGTGGTCGCCCGGGGTGAGGCGGGCCAGCTCCTCGCAGACCTCCACGTAGCCGTCGTAGGGCGTGATCATCACGCAGGTGTGCGTGAAGCGCTCCAGCTGCGCGCCGGCCCGCCGCACCACGGCCTCGGCGCTGTTGCCCACGCCCGTGACGGCGATGCCGGAGCCGAAGTCGATGAACGCGTTGCCGTCCACGTCCTCGACGATGCCGCCGCCGGCCCGCCGCGCGAACACCGGCAGCACGGTGGCCACCCCCGAGGCCACGGCCGCCTGCTTGCGCGCCATCAGCTCGCGCGAGAGAGGCCCGGGGATCTCGGTGCGCAGCAGGCGGCGCTGGGGGAGGGAGGGGCCGCCGGGCGTCGGGGCGGTGTCGCTCATCTCGGACTCCTCTGCGGGGGTGGGTGCGTGCCGTCCCTGGCAGGCTAGGGGCGCCCGCCACCGGCCGGGATGTGCCGCGACGGAGTGCCTTCGGCCGTTTTTTGTCCACGGCGGCAGCGGGGCCCGGCCCGCGCGGGCGCGGCGGGGGAGGGCGGGCGTTGTCCCGGTGCGGGGGCCGGTTCTCCCGGGCCGGGCCGCCGAGGGGGCCGCCTGGTCTAGATTGGGACGCCGACGCAGAGTCAGCCGGTGGCCTGATCAGGGGGCTTGGCAGCACATGAGCAGCAACGGCCCGCGGGACACGCGGGAGACAGGCGGGCGCGCCGGGGGCGAGCGTTCCCGCGAGGCCGTCCCGCGACCCCCCGGCGCCCCCCCGGCACCCCGGCAGCCCCCGGCGGATGAGGGGCCCCCGCTGGTCCGCTGGCTGCACACGCCCCGGCCCGCCGCCCGCCCCGGGATCTGGCGCGCCGGGCACGTGCCCAAGCCGCCCGAGGACCCGGACCGGATGGGCGACCGCGAGCTGCACGGCGGCGCGCTGCTGGCGGCGCTGGTGGGCTGGCTGGTGTGGTCGCTGTTCGACAACGGCTACATCGACCTCATCGGCTGGCTCGGGCTGGCCTCGTGGGGCGCCAACACGGCGGGCTTCACCGTCCTGTACTTCTACGACTACCTGATCGCCTGCCTGCTGATTTACGCTTTCGCCCGGATCGGCAACGGCCCCCGCCTTTGGCGCCGCTGGCGCCCCTCGTGGCTGCGACTGGCGTTCGGCCGCCAGGACATCGAGCCCCTGCCCCGCCGCACGACGCTGCGCGTGCTGGCTACGGGCGTCGCGGCGTTCGCCTTCTGGCGGCTGACCTTCACCGCCCCGCAGTGGGACTTCTGGCTGGAGCCGCTCTACGCTGTGGTGCCCGACTCCTGGGAGCTGGCCGACAACCTCGGCTACCGGCTGGCCTACAACGTCCACTACCTCCTGTGGACCGCTCTGATCGTCCTCGTCCTCGGCTGGGCCGGCGACTGGCGGGCCGTCGCGCGGCGCTATCCGCCCGGCCTCATGCTGCGCCGGGCCGGGGGAGCCGCCAGTGCGGAGGAGCGGGCTGAGCGGGCGCGGCTGAGCGAGTTCACCGAGCTGCGGGCCGCGGGCGCGGGCGCCGCCGCCGACCGGCTGGTGGCCGACGTGCGCGAGGGCGCCATGAGCGACCTCGACTACGCCCGGATAACGCACGCCTGGAGCGCCGTGCGGGCCCGCCCCACCGCGCTTCCGGCCTTCGAGGAGGCGGTCAGGGACCGCGGCGCGGCCGCGTTCGTCCACCCCTCCGGCGACCGCGACCTCCCGGTCCGCGCCGCGCGGCACGACCTCCTCACCCGGCAGGTCCTCATCGGCCACGCCCCCGACGAGGAGCGCAACCCCTACGCCTACCGGGGCGAGGAGGTCGCCCTCGACCCCGCCGTCCTGGGCACCTCCCTGCTGGCCGTGGGCCCGCCCGGCTCGGGCAAGACCGGCCGCGTCATCCGCCCCGTGACCGAGGCGCTGTGCCTGCACGCGCTGGCCGGGCAGGCCGCCGTCGTCGCCGTGGGCACCGCGAGCGCCGCGCTCGGCCCCGACCACGCCTTCGACATCGTCATCCGCATCGGCGACCCGCGCTCCACCCACCAGTTGGACCCCTACGGCGGCGCGGCCGACACCGACGAGGCCGCCGCGCTGCTGGCCGAGGCCCTGTTCGGCGGCACCCGCTCCGACACGGCCGAGGCCGCCGCCGTGCTGGTGCAGCTCATCGGCCCCTACCACGCCGCCTACGGCCGCCTGCCGGGCGTTCCCGAGCTGCGGGCCATGCTGGACGGCGCGCCCGCGCTGCTGGCCACGCTCCGCGAGGACCTGGCGCTGGCCGGCGCCCAGGACCAGCAGCGCGAGCTGGACGCCTGGGCCCGGCGCGCCCAGCGCCCCGACGACCTCGGCCCGCACCTGGCCGACCGGCTCGCGCTGCTGGACCGGGCCGGGCTCTCGCCCGCCTCGCCGCGCGAGACGCCGCTGTTCTCGCTGGGCGCGCTGGTCCACCCGCTGCGGGTGCGCATCGACCTTCCCTCGCCGGGGCACACCGAGGCGCGGCGGATGATCAACCGGCTGATTCTGGCCCAGTTCACCGGGGCCGCCGCCGTCCGGCCCGACCGGTCGCTGTTCGCCTGCCTGGTGCTGGACGACGCGACGGCCGCCGTCACCGCAGGAACGGTGCGCGGCCTCACCCATCTGCGGCCCGCCAACGCGGGGGCCGTCCTCGCGCTGCGCACCCTGGACGACGTGCCGCCGGAGCTGCGGGCCGGGCTGCTGGGCGCGGTCGGCTGCCGGATGGCGTTCTCCGGCATGACCACCTGGGACGCGGAGCACTTCGCGCGGGCCTGGGGCACGGAGTGGCGGGAGGACCAGGAGACCACGCGCACCCCCGACCGCAGCGGCGGGCTGATGCGCCGCACGGTGCGCGGGGTGCGGAAGCTGTTCACCGGCCGGGAGGCGGCCACCGAGTCCGTCACCGTCCGCCGGGTCGAGCGGGAGCGCTGGTCCGCCTCCGAGCTGGCCCACCGGGTCCCGCCCCGGCACGCGGTCCTTTCCGTGACCTCCGTCACGGGCGAGCCGGGGCCGCCGGTCCTGGTGCGGCTGGGCTGAGCCGGGGGCGGCGGGTTCGGGCAACGGCCGTGCGGCGGCCGGAATCCGCCGTCCCCGCGCACCCGTCCCTGCCGACGCTGCGGACGCGCGCGCCGCTCCGCGCTACCGTGAGGTAACGACCCGTGTCCGCCGTGCCCGAGGTGAGGTGACCACCCCATGCCGCCCACCCTCGGCTCCCTCGTCCAGCACAGCGCGCTCCGCCTCGCCGTGCGCGCGGGCGAGGACGGTCTCGACGCGGAGGTGCGCTGGGCGCACGCCAGCGAGCTGGCGAACCCGGTGCCCTGGCTGGACGGCGGCGAACTCCTCCTGACCACCGGCCTGAAGCTGCCCGTGGACGACGCGGACCGGATGCGCGAGTACGTCCGCAGGCTGCGCTCCGCGGGCGTCGTGGGCCTGGGCTTCGGCGTCGGCGTCACCCACCCCGCCGTGCCGCCGGCGCTGCTGGCCGCGGCCCGCGAGGGCGGGCTGCCGCTGCTGGAGGTCCCGCGGCCGACGCCGTTCATCGCGATCAGCAAGGCGGTCTCGGCCGCCATCGCCGCCGAGCAGTACCAGGCGGTCACGGCCGGGTTCGCCGCCCAGCGCGACCTGACCCGCGCGGCCCTCTCGGACGGCGGGCGGCAGGCGCTGCTGGAGCGCCTGGCGGCCCAGGTCGGCGGCTGGGCGGCGCTGTACGACCTGACGGGCGCCGCCACGGCCGTTGCCCCCGAGTGGGCGGCCCGCCGGGCGCAGCGCGCCGCCGCCGAGGTGCGGAAGCTGGCGGCCCGCCCCGGCCCGGCCAGCGCGGTCGTCGGCTCGGGCGCGGAGGAGGACCGCATCGAGCTCCAGTCGATCGGCACCGGCCGACTGCCGCGCGCGGTCCTGGCGTTCGGCACCGCGGCGGCGCTGGGCACGGCCGAGCGTTACGCGGTGCAGTCGGCCGTCGCGGTGCTCACCCTGCTCCACGAGCGGTCCACGGCCTTCCGCGAGGCGGAGGAGCGGCTGGACGGCGCGGTGCTGCGGATGCTGGTCAGCGGCGAGCCGGACCACGCGCGGGCCGTGGCCGGTGCGCTGTACGGCGGGCTGCTGGACGCCCCGCTGCGGGTGGTGCTGGCGCAGGCGCCGGGCGCCGAGCAGAAGGTGCCCGCCGCCCTGCTGGCCGACGCCAGGTCGGCGGCGGCCCGGGCGGGGGAGCACGTGCTGGCCGCGCCGGACGGCGACGGCCTGGTGCTGATCGCCGCTGACGGCGGCGCGGCGCTGGCGGCCTGCCTGGCCTACGCCCGCGAGGAGCCGGGCGGGCGCGGGGACGGGCTGACGCTGGGTCTTTCGGCCCCGACCGGGCCGTCCTCGGCGGACGCGGCCTACCAGCAGGCCCGCGAGGCGCTGCTGGTGGCCCGGCGGCGCGGGCGGACGCTGGTCGAGCACGACGACGTGGCTTCCGGGTCCCTCGTCCCGCTGCTGGCCGACGACGCGGTGCGGGCGTTCGCGGACGGCATGCTGCGGGCGTTGCGCGAGCACGACGAGCACGGGCGCGGCGACCTGGTGGCCTCGCTCCGCGCGTGGCTGGCGCACCACGGGCAGTGGGACGCGGCGGCGGCCGACCTCGGCGTCCACCGGCACACGCTGCGGTACCGGATGCGCCGCGTCGAGGAGATCCTGGACCGCTCCCTCGACGACGCGGACACGCGCATGGAGCTGTGGCTGGCCCTGAAGGCCACCCCGCAGGAGCCGCGCGTGCCCTGAGCGGGACGGCGGGCTGGGACGGGGCGCGCAGGAGGGCCGGGCCCCGCGGGGCCCGGCCCGGGCCGGTCAGGCGCAGTAGCGCGCCTCGGCGCCGATGATGCGGTAGGCGCAGTCGGCGTACTGGAGCAGGGTCAGGACGGCCTCGCGGTTGCGGGCCGTCTCGCGGGGGATGACGCTGCCGGGCGGGTAGAAGCCGCCGCCGAAGGCGGAGGTGGGGTACATCTCGAAGGTGAACGAGAAGATGCCCTGGTCGGCCCACATCCAGTCGCCCACCGAGCCGTCGGTGATGTACAGGTCGCTGGACTGCTGCGGCGTGTACCCGTTGGTGTCGGCCAGCGCCGTGCCCAGGGCCCGGAAGGTGGCCGCGTCGTCCTGGGTCAGCCCCGTGGCGGTGTCCGCGTACGTGTAGCCGAAGGGCCACAGCACCAGCTCGCCGTAGGTGTGGAAGTCGATGTGCGCGGTGATCTGCTGCTGGCCGCCCACGATCCGCGAGCGCACGAAGTCCGCCACGACCCGGGTCTCGGGCGCGGACTCGGCCGAGGGGCCGCGGTAGGTGTCGCTGCTGGGCGAGCCGGAGGAGCCCCCGCAGCAGCCCCAGCGGTAGGCCCAGTTGCGGTTCAGGTCGGTGCCCACGGCGGTCGTCCCGGAGTTGGGCTGCCGGTTCTTGCGCCAGTTGCGGAACGAGCCGGACTCCTGGTCGTAGACTTTTCCGTCGGGGTTGACCGAGGGGATGATCCACACCTCGCGGGTGTTGAGGAGCTGGGTGATCTCGGGGTCCGTGCCGTACTGGGTGGTCAGCTCGTCCAGCAGGTACAGCGCCATCTCGACGGTGAGGTGCTCGCGCGCGTGCTGGTTGTGCGTGAACAGGACCTCGGGCTCGGCCTCGTCGGCGGCCACGTTGTCGCTGATCTTGATGGCGACGATGTCCCGGCCCTGATACGAACGGCCGATGACGCGGCTGCTGACCAGGCTGGGGTACTGGGCGCGGGCGGCGTTGACGGCCGTGAGCACCTGGCCGTAGGTGTGGTAGTCGGCGGGAGCCGCCGCCCCGGGCAGGCCGCCGCGGCGTTCGGCCGGAGCGGTGAGCGCGGTGAGGCGGTAGCCGAGGCCGGACAGGCGCCCGGCCTGGGCGCGGTCGGCCGTGATGACGACGGAGTCCTCGCGCACCTCGTCGATGGCCGTGCCGGTGCGGGCCAGCCGGGTGCGCTCCGCCGCGGTGTCCACGCCGGCGACGGCGTACTGGCGGACGGACCCCTCCGGGTCCGCGGGAAGGGCCGTGGCCTGGCCGGCGCCGAAGAGCAGGGCCAGGGCGAGGGCGATGACCGCGGCGGCGGAGAAGGTGGTCCGCCGGCCGCGTCCGGATATGCGCATCGCAGCTCCTGAAGGGGTAGGTGGGTGCGACGGGAGTGAGGGTGGCGCCATGCTCGCGGCGATGACATGTGCTCGTCAATAACGCCTCGGCGCGCCTCTTCGCCATCCCGGCGCGCGCGGGGCGCGGATTCCGCCGCGCCGGACAACCCGCCCGGCGAGCCCGAGCCCCTACGGTGGGTCCGCAGCACCCGAGTACACGCCCGCACACCGAGGAAGGCGGCACCCGCGATGGCGAACGCGACACCCCCGCACCACCCGTTCTGGCTCGCCGGCCGCAGGGAGACCGGGGCGGACGCCCTGGAGGTGACGGCCCCCTGGGACGGCGCCCGGCTGGCCACGGTCGGCGTCCCCTCCGCGTCGCAGACCGAGGAGGCGGTCGCCGCCGCGGCCGGCGTGGCCGACGCCTTCGCCGCCTCCCCGGCGCACCTGCGGGCCGCCGCCCTCGACCACGTCACCCGGCGCCTGGGCGAGCGGGCAGACGAGATCGCCCGCCTCATCAGCGCGGAGAACGGCAAGCCGCTGAAGTGGGCCAGGATCGAGGTCGCCCGCTGCACCTCCGTCTTCCGCTGGGCCGCCGACGAGGCCCGCCGGTTCAACGGCGGCACCCTCCAGCGGCTGGACGCCGACGCCCCGGGCACCGGCCGCCTCGCCCTGACCCGCCGGGTGCCCTACGGCCCGCTGCTGGGCATCGCCCCCTTCAACTTCCCGCTCAACCTCTGCGCCCACAAGGTCGCCCCCGCGCTGGCCGCCGGCGTCCCGATCCTCCTCAAGCCGGCCCCCGCCACCCCGCTCTCCGCCCTGCTGCTGGGCGAGCTGCTGGCGGAGACCGACCTGCCGGCCGGCTCCTGGAGCGTGCTGCCCGTCCCCAACGAGGCCATGCCCGCGCTCGTCCAGGACCCCCGGCTGCCGCTGATCTCCTTCACCGGCTCCGTCCCGGTGGGCTGGTCCATCCGCGACTCCGTCCCGCGCAAGCGCGTCACCCTGGAGCTGGGCGGCAACGGCGCGGCGCTCGTGCTCGCCGACTGGGCCTCCGACGCCGACCTGGACCTCGCGGCCCAGCGGATCGCGACGTTCTCCAACTACCAGGCGGGCCAGTCCTGCATCTCCGTGCAGCGCGTCATCGCGGACGCCGCCGTCTACGACCGCCTGCTGCCGCGTCTGGTCGCCGCCACCGAGGCCCTGGTCACCGGCGACCCGGGCCTGGAGGCCACCGACGTCGGCCCGCTGATCAACGAGGACGCCGCCCGCCGCGTCGAGAGCTGGGTCAACGAGGCGGTGGCGGCCGGCGCCACGCTGCTGACCGGCGGCAAGCGGGAGGGCACGGCCTACCGGCCGACGATCCTGGAGAACGCCCCGGCGAGCGCCAAGGTCTCCTGCGAGGAGGTCTTCGGCCCCGTGATGACCGTGGCCAGGGCGGACGGCGAGGAGGCCGCCTTCGCCGCGGCCAACGCCTCCTCCTTCGGCCTCCAGGCCGGCGTCTTCACCCACGACCTCCAGGCCGCCTTCCGCGCCCACCGCGCCCTCCAGGTCGGCGGCGTGGTCATCGGCGACGTCCCCTCCTACCGCGCCGACCAGATGCCCTACGGCGGCGTCAAGGACTCCGGCACCGGCCGCGAGGGCGTCCGCTTCGCCATGGAGGACTACACCTACGAGCGGGTGATGGTCCTGACCGGCCTCGACCTCTGACCGCCGCCGACGGCTTCCGCCGGGGGCGCGGGCCCCCGGCGGAAGCCGTCAGCGCACGCGGCGGGCCACGATCAGGTCGCGCAGGATGGCGTGGTCCACGCGGTGCCGGAAGGCGCGGTGCGCCTCCGAGTCGCGGACCTCGAAACCGTGGCCGGCCAGCAGCTCCGCCAGCTCCTCGCGGGAGGCCACATAGGTGTTCCACGAGATGCCGATCGCCCCGCCCACCCGCAGCAGCCGGGTCCACGCGGGCAGCGCCCCGGCCAGCAGCGGCAGCGGGCTGCGCGAGCGCCCGCCCGCGTCGCTGCTGCCGTGCTGCACCCCGTAGGGAGCGTCCGTCACGATCAGGTCGAACGACCCGGGGCGGAAGAACTCCCCGCTGGCGGCCGTGTCCGCCTGCACCATCGTGAGGTCCACGGCCCGGCCCTGTTTGTACGACTCCTTGGACTCCCCGACCTCCACGTGGAAGCGCCGCCCCAGCGTCCTGCGGTCCCGCCGCACCGCGCCGCTCTCCGCCCGGTGCTTGAGGCGGCTGTTCTTCAGCCACTGCCGCAGGAAGTTCTGGTACGCCTCGAAGCTCTTGGCGTCCCGCTCCACGCCCGCCGAGTCCAGGCCGTACATCAGCGCCTGGTTCAGCGTCGTGCCGCGCCCGCACAGCGGGTCGAACACCCGCAGGCCGCCGGTCAGCAGCCCCTCGGGGCGGTCGCAGGCCATGGCCGTGACGTTCAGCAGCAGCCGGGTGAAGTCCTCGTTCGTCTTGCCCGGGTACTTCTGGATCGTCAGCAGGTCGCTGGGGAACCGGTCCGGCCGGGTCAGCGCCACCGGCCGCAGCAGCGGGCCCGCGTCCCCCGCGTCCTGGCGGACCTCGAAGAGCGCGTGCAGCGAGGAGAGCGCGGCCAGCGTCCGCAGGTCCCCCTCCGGCAGGCCCGGCGAGGAGAAGGTCACGTACGGCACCCCGCCCAGCTCGGCGCCGTCCACGTCCGCGATCCGGCCGCGCAGCGCCGTCTCCCCGAACACCCGCAGCTCCGCGCGGGCCAGCTCGTGGCTGGCCTGGGCGTAGACCCGGTTGTGGGAGGGGCGCAGCAGGAAGGCGTACGCCGTGGTGGAGGTCATCGCAGTCATCGCGCGGGATTTTAGCCAGCCGCCCCCGCCCGCCGGTTCCCGCCCGGAGGAATGGGTACATACGCACAGGACACCGCGCATCCGGGCTCGTTCGAGCCGCACAGGGACGCACCGGGACGAGGTGAGCGCCTATGTCCGCCACCGCACAGGACGCCCGCGGCTCCTCCGGGGCCGCCCCGCCGCCCGGCCAGGGGGACCCCAGCTTCGCCAGAGAGCTGTTCCTCGGCCGCTTCCGCCTCGGCCTGGTCCACCCGCGCCCCGGCGCCGCCCCCGAGGGCCCGCCGGACCCGGAGGACGGCCTGGGCGCGGACCCTGGAGCCGACTTGGGATCGGGAACGCCCCCGGCGGGCGAGGACGGGGGCGCGGCGGACCCCGCCGCGGAGGCCGAGCGGCGCGGGGAAACGTTCCTGGCCCGGCTCCGGGCGTTCTGCGCCGACCGGATCGACGGCCCCGCCATCGACCGCGCGGCCCGCGTCCCCGACGAGGTGATCGCCGGGCTGCGCGAGCTGGGGGCGTTCGGCATGCGCATCGCCCCCGAGTACGGCGGCCTGGGCCTCAGCCACGTCCACTACCACCGCGCCCTGGCCCTGGCCGGCTCCGCGAGCCCGGCCGTCGCCGCCCTGCTCTCCGCCCACCAGTCGGCCGGTGTCCCCCAGCCGCTGGCCCTCTTCGGCACCGAGGAGCAGCGGCGCGCCTACCTCCCGCGCTGCGCCCGCGGCGCGATCTCTGCCTTCCTGCTCACCGAGCCGGACGCCGGCTCCGACCCCGGGCGGCTGTCCGCCACCGCCGTTCCCGACGGCGAGGGCGGGTACCTGCTGGACGGCGTGAAGCTGTGGGCCACCAACGGCGCCATCGCCGAGCTGCTGCTCGTCCTCGCCCGTGTCCCCGGCCGCGGGCCCACCGCCTTCCTCGTCGAGGCCGACACCCCCGGCGTCACCGTGGAGCACCGCAGTGCCTTCCTCGGCCTGCGCGGCATCGAGAGCGCCGTCACCCGCTTCCACCGCGTCCGCGTCCCCGCCGGGCGGCGCGTCGGCGCCGAGGGCGCCGGCCTGCGGATCGCCCTGACCACCCTGACCGCCGCCCGCCTCGCCCTGCCCGCGCTGTGCGCCGGGGCCGGGAAGTGGTGCCTGCGGACCGCCCGCGAGTGGTCCGCCGCCCGCGTCCAGTGGGGCGTTCCGCTGGCCGAGCACGAGGCGGTCGCCGCCAAGCTCTCCTTCATCGCCGCCACCACCTTCGCGCTGGAGGCCGTCGTCGAGCTCTCCGGCGAGCTGGCCGACGAGAACCGCCACGACCTGCGCGTGGAGGCCGCCCTCGCCAAGCTCTACGGCAGCGAGATGGCCTGGCGCATCGCCGACGAGCTGGTCCAGATCCGTGGCGGGCGCGGCTGCGAGACCGCCGGCTCCCTCGCCGCCCGCGGCGAGCGCGGCGTCCCCGCCGAGCAACTCCTGCGCGACCTGCGCCTGCACCGCGTCGCCGAGGGCTCCACCGAGGTGATGCACCGGCTGGTCGCCCGCGAGGCCGTCGGCGCCCACCTGCGGTTCGCCGGCGGCCTCCTCGACCCCGACGCCTCCCTCACCCGCAGGCGACGGGCCGTCGCCGCGGCCGGGGCGTTCTACCTGCGGTGGCTGCCCTCGCTGGCCACCGGCCGCGGACAGCTCCCCCTCGCCTACGGCGACTTCCACGTCGCCCGCCACCCCGACCTGGCCGGCCACCTGCGCTGGGCCGAGCGCACCGCCCGCCGCCTGGCCCGCGCCACCTTCCTGGGCATGTCCCGCTGGCCGGGCCGGCTGGAGAGGCGGCAGCGCTTCCTGGCCCGGATCGTGGACATCGGCGCCGAGCTGTACGCCGTCACCGCCGCCTGCGTGCACGCCGAACGCCTGCGGCGGGCCGGGGAGCACGGCCGCGAGGCGTACGCCCTGGCCGACGCCTTCTGCCGCCAGGCCAGGCTCCGCGTGGACGACCACTTCCACCACCTGTGGCACAACACCGACGACGCCGACCGGGCCCTGGCCCGCGAGCTGGCCGAGGGCGGCCACGCCTGGCTGGAGGACGGCGTCCTGGACCCCTCCGCTCCCGGCCCCTGGATCGCCGAGACGGCCGCGGGCCCCTCCACCCGCAAGAACTGCCGCCGCGCGGCGGGCTGAGGACCCCGCGCCCGGCCGCGCTCCCGCATGTCCTGCCGCGCGCCCCCGAGCCCGGCGCCCCCGCCGCGCCGCGGGGCGCACACCCCCGTGCCCGCGCCGGTGAGGAACCGGCGGCCGAGCCGTCACAATGGGGGAATGACCGTGAGCCCCCTCTGTCTCGCCGATCCCCGCCTGCCCCAGCCCGGCCAGGCGCCGCCCGAGGGGCCGCGGGAGGTGGTGATCCTCGGCTCCACCGGGTCGATCGGGACCCAGGCCGTGGACGTCGTGCTCCGCAACCCCGGCCGTTTCCGCGTCACCGCCCTGGCCGCAGGCGGGGGCAACCTCGCCCTCCTCGCCGAGCAGGCCCACCGCCTGCGGGTGAGGGCCGTGGCCGTCTCCCGCGCCGGCCGGGCGGACGAGCTGCGGGAGGCGCTGGCCGCCGCCTACGGCCCCGGCGAGCCGCTGCCCGAGATCCTCGCCGGCCCCGACGCCGCCGCCCGCCTCGCGGCCACCGAGTGCCACACCGTCCTCAACGGCATCACCGGCTCCATCGGCCTGGCCCCCACCCTCGCCGCCCTGGAGGCCGGCCGCGTCCTGGCCCTGGCCAACAAGGAGTCCCTGATCGTAGGCGGCCCGCTGGTCACCGGCCTGGCCAAGCCCGGCCAGATCGTCCCCGTCGACTCCGAGCACTCCGCCCTCTTCCAGGCCCTCCTCGGCGGCACCCACGCCGAGGTCTCCCGGCTGGTCGTCACGGCCAGCGGCGGGCCGTTCCGCGGGCGTTCCCGCGAGGAGCTGGCCACCGTCACCCGCGAGGAGGCCCTGGCCCACCCCACCTGGGCGATGGGCCCGGTGATCACGGTCAACTCCGCCACCCTGGTCAACAAGGGCCTGGAGGTCATCGAGGCCCATCTGCTGTACGGCATCCCCTTCGACCGCATCGAGGTCGTGGTCCACCCCCAGTCCTACGTGCACTCCATGGTCGAGTTCTCCGACGGCTCCACGCTCGCCCAGGCAAGCCCCCCCGACATGCGGATGCCGATCGCCCTCGGCCTGGGCTGGCCCGAGCGGGTGCCGGACGCCGCGCCGGGCGTGGACTGGACCCGCGCGCACACCTGGGAGTTCACGCCCCTGGACACGGAGGCCTTCCCCTCGGTGCCGCTGGCCCGCCGGGTCGGTAGCCTCGGCGGTACCGCGCCCGCGGTGTTCAACGCGGCCAACGAGGAGTGCGTGGACGCCTTCCTCGCCGGCCTGCTGCCGTTCACCGGGATCGTGGACACCGTCGCCCGGGTCGTGCGGGAGCACGTCGAGGAGCGGGGCACCGCCCCCGAGGGAACTCCCCTGACCCTGCCGGACGTCCTCGAAGCGGAACGCCGGGCGCGGCGCCGCGCCCGCGAGCTCGCCGGGACGGCGGGCCCGGAGGAGGCGGCTGCGGCCGACCGGACGATGCAGGAGACGCGCGCATGACGGCCCTGATGTTCATCATCGGCATACTCGTCTTCGTCCTCGGGCTGCTGATCTCCATCGCCTGGCACGAGCTGGGCCACTTCTCCACCGCGCGGATGTTCGGCGTCCGGGTGCCGCAGTTCATGGTCGGCTTCGGCCCCACCGTCTGGTCGCGCAAGCGCGGCGAGACCGAGTTCGGCGTCAAGGCCATCCCGTTGGGCGGCTACATCCGCATGATCGGCATGTTCCCGCCAGGCGACGACGGGCGGGTGCGCAAGCGGTCCACCTCGCCCTTCCGCGGCATGATCGAGGACGCGCGGGCCGCCGCGTTCGAGGAGCTGCAGCCCGGCGACGAGAAGCGCCTGTTCTACACCCGCGCCCCCTGGAAGCGCGTCATCGTCATGTTCGCCGGGCCCTTCCAGAACCTCATCCTCGCCGTGGTGATCTTCCTCGGCGTGCTCATGGGCTTCGGCATCAGCACCCAGACCACCACCGTCGCCACCGTCTCCGAGTGCGTCATCGCGCAGGACGAGGAGCCCCGCGAGTGCCGCCCCGGCGACACCCCGGCCCCCGCCGCCGAGGCCGGGCTGCGCCCCGGCGACACCATCGTGGCCTTCGACGGCGAGCCCATCGAGGAGTGGAGCACCCTCCAGCAGCGCATCCGCGACACCACCGGCGCCGCCACCCTCACCGTCGAGCGCGACGGCCGCACCCTGGAGCTCCGGGCCGACCTGATCGAGAACCAGGTCGCGCGGACCGACGGCGACGGCGGCTACGTCGAGGGCGAGTACGTCACCGCCGGCTTCCTCGGCTTCTCCCCGGCCAGCGGCGTCGTCCGCCAGGACTTCGGCCAGGCCGTCTCCCGGATGGGCGACATCATGACCGACGGCGTCCAGGCGCTCCTGAACGTCCCCTCCGAGATCCCCGGCCTGTGGGACGCCGCCCTGCGCAACGGCGAGCGCGAGCCCGACTCCCCGATGGGCGTGGTCGGCGCCGCCCGCGTCGGCGGCGAGATCTTCACGCTCGACATCCCCGCCAGCCAGCAGGTCGCCACCGCCCTGTTCCTGGTCGCCGGCTTCAACCTCTCCCTCTTCCTGTTCAACATGCTGCCGCTGCTCCCGCTGGACGGCGGGCACATCGCGGGGGCGCTGTGGGAGTCGGTGCGCCGGACGTTCGCCCGCGTCACCCGCCGGCCCGACCCGGGGCCGTTCGACGTGGCCAAGCTGATGCCCGTGGCCTACGTCGTGGCCGGCGTGTTCATCTGCTTCACGCTCCTGGTGCTCGCGGCCGACATTGTCAACCCCGTCCGCCTGACCGGGTGAGGTGCCGTAGGCTCGTCCCGCTGGGCCGGGCGGCGCGAACGGCCCGCCCCGGCCCGCCGTACGACGGGGCCGCGCACGCCGCGGCAGCCCGCGGACGCGCCGCAGCAATTCGCACGAAGCCGCAGTAAGCCGCAGAAGAGGGTGCGCGAGAGCACATGACAGCCATCTCCCTGGGAATGCCGTCCGTCCCCGTCAAGCTGGCCGAGCGCCGCGCGAGCCGGCGCATCTCCGTCGGCTCCGTGCCCGTCGGCGGCGACGCGCCTGTCTCCGTCCAGTCGATGACGACGACCCGCACCTCCGACATCGGCGCCACCCTCCAGCAGATCGCCGAGCTCACCGCCTCCGGCTGCCAGATCGTCCGGGTCGCCGTCCCCACCCAGGACGACGCCGACGCCCTGGCGACCATCGCCCGGAAGTCGCAGATCCCGGTCATCGCCGACATCCACTTCCAGCCGAAGTACGTCTTCGCCGCGATCGACGCCGGCTGCGCGGCCGTCCGCGTCAACCCGGGCAACATCAAGAAGTTCGACGACCAGGTCAAGGAGATCGCCCGCGCCGCCTCCGCCGCGGGCACCCCCATCCGCATCGGCGTCAACGCCGGCTCCCTCGACCGGCGCCTGCTGGCCAAGTACGGCAAGGCCACCCCCGAGGCCCTGGTGGAGTCCGCGCTGTGGGAGTGCTCCCTCTTCGAGGAGCACGACTTCCGCGACATCAAGATCTCCGTCAAGCACAACGACCCGGTGATCATGGTCAACGCCTACCGGCTGCTCGCCGAGCGCTGCGACTACCCCCTCCACCTCGGCGTCACCGAGGCGGGCCCGGCCTTCCAGGGCACCATCAAGTCCGCCGTGGCCTTCGGCGCCCTGCTCAGCGAGGGCATCGGGGACACCATCCGGGTCTCCCTCTCCGCGCCCCCCGTCGAGGAGGTCAAGGTCGGCATCCAGATCCTGGAGTCCCTCGGCCTGCGCGAGCGCGGCCTGGAGATCGTCTCCTGCCCCTCCTGTGGCCGTGCCCAGGTGGACGTCTACAAGCTCGCCGAGGAGGTCACCGCCGGGCTGACCGGCATGGACGTCCCGCTGCGGGTGGCCGTCATGGGCTGCGTGGTCAACGGCCCCGGCGAGGCCCGCGAGGCCGACCTCGGCGTCGCCTCGGGCAACGGCAAGGGACAGATCTTCGTCAAGGGCGAGGTCATCAAGACCGTCCCCGAATCGAAGATCGTGGAGACCCTCATCGAGGAGGCCATGAAGCTGGCCGCGCGGATGGAGGCCGAGGGCGTTCCCTCCGGCGAGCCCGAGGTCTCCACCATCGCCTGACGGCGCCATGCCCGCCCGCGCCGCCGCCCCGGCCCTCCCGCCGGGGCCACGCCCGGCGCGCCGGGCGTTCTCCCGCGGGGTAGGGTGCGGGCACGGCAGTGCCGCCCGCCACCCCTCCCCGCGTCTGCCCCGAGCCCGGAGTACCGCCGCCCGTGCTGACCACCTCCACCCTCCGGGTCCTCGGCCCCCCCGACCTCGGCGAGGCCCTCGCCCTGCTCGACCGGGACCCCGTGGCCAACGCCTACGTCACCACCCGCGTCCTGGAGTCCCGTCTCGAACGCCCCTACCTCGGCGGCGAGCTGTGGGGCTGGTACGAACGCGGACGGCTGGCCTCGCTGTGCTACTCCGGCGCCAACCTGGTGCCGATCGGCGCCGACGAGGCGGCGCTGCGGGCGTTCGCCGCCCACGCGCTGCGCCGGGGCCGCACCTGCTCCTCCCTCGTCGGCCGCGTCGAGCCGGCCGCCCGCCTCTGGGCCCTCCTGGAGCCCCACTGGGGCCCCGCCCGCCAGCTTCGCGCCCGCCAGCCGCTGCTGATCACCCGGAGCGCGCCCGCCGGGGTGCGGCCCGACCCGGCCGTGCGGCGGATGCGCAAGGACGAGATGGACCTGGTCTACCCCGCGGCCGTGGCGATGTTCGCCGAGGAGGTCGGCGTCTCGCCCCTGGACGCCCCCGACGGGGGCCTGGCCTACCAGTCCCGCGTGGCCGAGACCGTCGGCACCGGCCGCTGCTTCGCCCGCGTGGAGGACGGGCGGGTGGTCTTCAAGGCCGAGATCGGCGCCGTCACCCCCCACGCCTGCCAGCTCCAGGGCGTGTGGACCGCCCCCGACCGGCGCGGGCAGGGGCTGGCCACCGCCGGCCTCGCCGCCGTCCTGCCCCACGCCCTGGCCGAGGCCGCGCCGGTCGTCAGCCTGTACGTCAACGACTTCAACGCCCCCGCCCTGGCCGTCTACCGCCGCCTCGGCTTCGAGGGCGCCGGGACGCTGATGACCGTCCTGTTCTGAACCCTCCTGACGGCCCGTCGCCGCTCACGCCCGGCTGCGCCCGCCGTTCCCCAACCGGCCGCGCCCGCGCGACGGCTGACGCCCCGCCGCCGCCCGGCCACCGATTCGCGGCACCGGGCGCGACTTCACCGGCCCGCCGCGTTAGCCTCCCCGCATGACACCAACGCCCGGCGGGGCCGCCCAGGACGCCCGCGACGTCGTCGTCGCGCCCCTCGACCTCGCCTACCGGGTGGACGAGGCGCTGAGCGTCCAGGCGCGGGCCTTCGGGCTCTCCGCGGACGAGGTCGCCGTGCGCCGGCACATCGTGCTGCGCCACGTCACCCACCCGGGCGCCCGCGCGCTGGGCGCGACCCTGGCCGGGGGCGAGCTGGTGGGCTTCGTCTACGGCATGCCCAACGAGCGCTCCCAGTGGTGGTCCAGCGTGGTCGAGCCCTACCTGCGCCGGGAGGGCGAGGACGACTGGCTGGACGACTCCTTCACCGTCACCGAGCTGCACGTGCTGCCCGGCTACCAGAACCGCGGCATAGGCCGGCGCCTGATCACCGGCCTGACCGACGCGGCCGATCAGCCGCGCTCGATCCTGTCGGCCATCGACACCGAGTCCCCCGCCCGCGCCCTCTACCGCAGGCTCGGCTACCGCGACCTGGCCCGCCGCGTCCTCTTCCCCTCCGCGCCCAGCCCCTACGCCGTCATGGGCGCCGTCCTCCCGCTGCGCCGCCTCTGAGCCCCCGGCCCCGTCCGCCCGCGGCTTCGCGGGCTCAGAGCCAGCCCGCGAACTCCAGCAGCATCTCCCCGTCGGCCCGGTTCCCCGCCGCCAGGTTCCGCACCCCCGACTCCACCGCCCGGAACAGCGACCAGGCGCGCAGCCGCTCCGGCTCCACCTCCACCGCGTCCGCCAGCCGTGCCACCCGCCGCCGGGTCACCGCCGGGCCGCCCGCCGAGGCCACCAGGTCGTGCAGCCGGTCCCGCACCAGCCGCGCCAGGTCGTAGGCCGGCTCGCCCACCACCGGCTCGGGCCCCACCGCCAGCCAGCGGGCCCGCTCGTCGTCCGAGGCCAGCACCGCCCCCTGCCGGAAGTCCCCGTGCAGCAGCCTCCCGGCCGGGGCCGCTGCCAGCAGCCCCGCGCGCAACCGCAGCGCCTCCGCGACCAGCCCGCCCGCCTCGCGCGGCGCTCCCGCCCGCATCCGCTCCGCCTGCGCCCCCGTCCGCTCGGCCACCGAGGGGAACGGATGCCCCGCGCCCGGCTCCACCCACAGCCGCCGCACGGCCGAGACCGCCTCCAGGCTCGCCTTCGCCTCGGGCAGCGAGCGCAGCGAGGTCTCCCCGTGCAGCCTCTCCAGCAGCAACGCCCCCTCCCGCGGCGCCTCGCGCAGCAGCCGCACCGCGCCCAGGCCGTTCCACCGCCGCAGCGCCGCCTCCTCCAGCGTCGCGGGGGCCGAGGGCGCGCATATCTTCAAGGCCGCCCGGCCGCCCGAGGCCGTACGCACCAGCACCGTCAGGCTGTCCCGCCCGCCCGGCTCCGCCACCCGCTCGGCCGTCAGGTCCCAGCGCCGCAGCAGCGACCCCGCCAGCGCGGGCAGACCGGCCAGCCAGTCGGCCGAGGAGGCGCCCTGGGCGCGGACCAGCCGGGCCGGCGGGCGCGGCAGCGCGGCGGCCGTCACCCCTCACCGCCCCCGGCCGGCTCCCCGCCCCCGCCGCTCCCCGCGTACTCGGCCAGCCCGGGGAACGCCTCGGCCGTCCCGCGCCAGCGCGCCGCGCGCACCGCCGCCTCGCTCAGCGCGGCGGCAGCCCCGCGGCGGTCCTCGCCCACCGCGGCCAGCACCAGGTCGGCGTAGGCCCCGGCCAGCCGCGACTCCAGCTCGGCCGCCAGGCGCACCGCCGCCTCCCCGTCGGCCACCTCGAACGGCAGCGCGTACGCCGCGGCGGCGGCCACCGGGGTGCCGCCCAGGTCGCGCACGGCCCGCCGCAGCCGGTCCCGGCGGGAGCGGTGCGCGGCGTGCGCCTCCCTGACCTCCTCGCCCCGGTCGTCCCCGAGCACGCCGCCGACGACGCCGTAGCCGTAGACGGCGGCGTGCTCGGCGGCCAGCGCGGCCTGGGTGGCGTCCAGCTCGTGGCTGCGGTCCTCGGTCATGGGCGGGCCTCGCTCAGCAGGTGGGCCTGGGCCGCCCCGGCGGCGGCCAGGGAGGCCAGCAGCCGGGCGAGTTCGGGCGGCGCCCCGGCCAGCGCGCGCAGCCGCTGGTCCGCCATGGCGCGCTCCGCGTCGATCAGCGCCTGGAGCGCCCGCTCCGGCTCGCCCGGGACCTCGGGCGCGGCGCCGGCCGGGGCGGGAGCCGCGGCGTCCCCGCCCGCGGCGCCGTCCGGGGAGGTCCCGCCGGCGCCTGCGAGCGCCGCCACGTGCGCGGCCACGCTCTCCCGCAGCGGGCCCAGGGCCCCGGCCAGCGCCGGGTGGGCCACGGCCGTGGCGTCGTAGCGCGCCAGTAGGGCGCTGCTGTCCCGCGCCGCCCTGCGGCGCAGGCCGGTCCCGCTGACGACGCCCCCTGCGCCGCCGCCCGCGCCGCTCCCCGAGGTGCAGCCGGCCAGGACGCCGGCCGCGCAGCCGGCCAGCAGCGTACGTCTGGGCATGCCGGGAGAGATGCCCCAGGACATGGCTTCCCCGCGCTTCCGTGTTGGTGCAGTTGACGAGTGGATCCAGTGGCTGCGGCGCCCGGCACGGCCGCCGCGGCGGCGGCCGAGATCACCGCCCCGTGAGCGTACCTGCGCGCAGCGCCTCCGCCGCCCCCGGCCCGCCCACCGGCGCGCCCGCGCCGCGCCCCCGCCCCCGTGGCCGCCGCACGCGGTACGTGCCGGTCGGTGCACCGTGCGGCAGGGGATAGGCTGGGACGGACGGCGCCCCGGCGGGGCCCGGCCCGGGACGGGCCGGAGCCGTCGCCAGCAGCACGCGACAACAGCAGACGCGGCCGAGGAGTCACCCGGATGAGCACCACCCAGATCGACAGGCTGCGGGAGCTGCTGGAGCCCCTGGCCGCCGGACGCGGGATGGACCTGGAGGACGTCAGCGTCACCCCGGCCGGCCGCCGCCGGGTGCTGCGCGTGGTCGTGGACGCTGACGGCGGCGTGGGTCTTGAGGCGTGCGCCGAGCTGAGCCGCTCGGTCTCGGCCGCGCTGGACCAGGCCGACGCGATGGGCGGCGCCCCGTACACCCTGGAGGTCACCTCCCCCGGCGCGGAGCGGGCACTGACCGAGCACCGCCACTACCGGCGTTCCGTCGGCCGCCTGCTGCGGCTGCGGCTGCGGGAGGGCGGGGAGCTGACCGCCCGGCTGACGGGTGTGGACGACAAGGGACTTGACCTCTCCGTGCCGGGGGAGAAGGGTCGGGGGCCCACGGCCCGGCGGGTGGCGTTCGAGGACGTGGCCGCCGCCCGGGTGGAAGTGGAGTTCAGCCGCCGGCCGGCCGCGGACGCCGGTGACGAGAGCGCGAAGGAGGCGTAGCCGTGGACATCGACATGAAGGCCCTCCAAGGGCTGGTCCAGGAGAAGGAGATCTCCTTCGACGTGCTGGTGGAGGCCATCGAGTCGGCGCTGCTGATCGCCTACCACCGCACCGAGGGCAGCCGGCGCCAGGCCCGCGTGGTCCTGGACCGCGCCACCGGGCACGTGACCGTTTGGGCGCGCGAGGACGAAGAGGACCTGGCGGACCTGGCCGAAGGCGAGGGCGAGGGCGAGAAGGCCGCGCCGCGGGAGTTCGACGACACCCCGCAGGGCTTCGGCCGCATCGCCGCCACCACCGCCAAGCAGGTGATCCTCCAGCGGCTGCGCGACGCCGAGGAGGACGTCACCTTCGGCGAGTACGCCGGCCGCGAGGGCGACGTCGTCGCCGGCGTGGTGCAGCAGGGCCGCGACCCCAAGAGCGTGCTGGTGGACATCGGCAAGCTGGAGGCCATCCTGCCCCCGCAGGAGCAGGTCCCGGGCGAGGAGTACGGGCACGGCTCCCGGCTGCGCTCCTACGTCGTCCGGGTGGTCAAGGGACCGCGCGGCCCCTCCGTCACCCTCTCGCGGACGCACCCCAACCTGGTGAAGAAACTCTTCGAGCTGGAGGTCCCCGAGATCGCGGACGGCTCGGTGGAGATCGCCGCCATCGCCCGAGAGGCCGGCCACCGCACCAAGATCGCCGTCCGCTCGCTGCGGCAGGGCCTGAACGCCAAGGGCGCCTGCATCGGCCCGATGGGCGGCCGGGTCAGGGCGGTGATGGCCGAGCTGCACGGCGAGAAGATCGACATCGTGGACTGGTCCGACGACCCGGCCGAGCTGGTGGCCAACGCCCTCTCGCCGGCCCGGGTCACCAAGGTGGACGTCGTGGACGAGGCGGCCCGCTCGGCCCGGGTGACCGTGCCGGACTACCAGCTCTCCCTGGCCATCGGCAAGGAGGGCCAGAACGCCCGCCTGGCCGCCCGCCTCACCGGCTGGCGCATCGACATCCGCCCCGACACGGAGCAGCCCGCCTCGCCGTAGCGGCGGCCCGGCCGCCGCGCCCGCGCCGGGAATGCGGGCGGGCCTCCGGGGCGTTGAGAGGCAGGAGCGTGGAGCGCGGCGTGGGCCCGCCCCGGTGGGGCGGGCGTCCGGGGAGGTAGAATCAGCGGTGTCTGGCCGGACACGAGGGTCGGCATGCCCGGAACGCACGTGCGTGGGCTGCCGGCAGCGTTCAGCCCGAGATGGCCTGCTGCGTGTGGTGATGGCCGGGGATCGCTGTGTCCCCGATCTTCGCGGTACGCTGCCCGGTCGGGGTGCGTACCTGCACCCCGTGCCGGAGTGCCTGGAGCTGGCCGTCCGCCGGCGGGCGTTCCCGAGGGCCCTCAGGGTCCAGGGGCCGCTCGACTGCGGAGAGCTGCGCCGGGTGATCGGCCGGACGGCGCCGTAAGGCCGTACAAAGGCAAGACCGTAAGAACCGTACGAAAGCGCCGCGCGGAAAGGCCGCGCGGCAGGTACCTCGCGAGTCGGAAGTAGGTCGAGATTGCGATGAGCACTCGATGAGTACGCGATGAGTACGCCCGTGAAGTAGCGAAGGTCCGGCGGACGACCGACCCCGGACCATGAAGGAGCGAAGTGGCTAAGGTCCGGGTATACGAGCTCGCCAAGGAGCTTGGAGTCGAGAGCAAGGTCGTCATGGCCAAGCTCCAAGAACTTGGTGAATTCGTCCGTTCGGCGTCCTCGACGATCGAGGCGCCTGTAGTACGCAAGCTGACCGACGCGTTCAGCGGCAATGGCGGCTCCGGCCGGCGGGACGCGCCCCGGCGGCGACGGCCGTCCCGGCCCGCGTCCGCAGGCCCCCGGCGGCGGGCGCGCCACCCCGGGCAACATGCCGCGCCCGCAGGGCGCCGCGCCCGGCGGGCCGCGTCCCGGCCCCGGCGGCAGCCGCCCGAACCCGGGCATGATGCCGCAGCGGCCCCCGGCTGGCGGCCGTCCCGGCGGCGGCCCCGGCGGCCGTCCCGGCGGCGGCGCGGGCGGTCCCCGCCCCGGCGGCGGTGGCGGCGGCGGCTTCGGTGGCCGCGGCGGCGGCACCCGTCCGGGTGGCGGCGGCGGTGGCGGCGGCTTCGGCGGCCGTCCCGGCGGCGGCGCGGGCGGCCCGCGCCCCGGCGGCGGTGGCGGCTTCGGCGGTGGCGGCGGCCGTCCCGGCGGCTTCGGCGGCCCGGGCGGACGCCCCGGCGGCCCGGGTGGCCGCGGCGGCACGCAGGGCGCGTTCGGCCGTCCCGGCGGCCCCGCGCGGCGCGGCCGGAAGTCGAAGCGGCAGCGTCGCCAGGAGTACGAGGCCATGCAGGCCCCGTCCATCGGCGGCGTGATGCTGCCGCGCGGCAAGGGCGAGACCATCCGTCTCTCCCGCGGCGCCTCGCTGACCGACTTCGCCGAGAAGATCAACGCCGACCCGGCCTCGCTGGTGCAGGTGATGTTCAACCTCGGCGAGATGGTCACCGCGACCCAGTCGGTCTCCGACGAGACGCTCCAGCTCCTCGCCGACGAGATGAACTACACGATTCAGATCGTCAGCCCCGAGGAGGAGGACCGCGAGCTCCTGGAGTCCTTCGACATCGAGTTCGGCGAGGACGAGGGCGGCGAGGACGCCCTGGTCTCGCGGCCCCCGGTGGTCACCGTCATGGGTCACGTCGACCACGGCAAGACCCGCCTGCTGGACGCGATCCGCAAGACCAACGTCATCGAGGGCGAGGCCGGCGGCATCACCCAGCACATTGGCGCCTACCAGGTGTCGATCGGCGTCAACGGCGAGGACCGCGCGATCACCTTCATCGACACCCCGGGCCACGAGGCGTTCACCGCCATGCGTGCCCGCGGTGCGAAGTCGACCGACATCGCGATCCTCGTGGTGGCGGCCAACGACGGCGTGATGCCGCAGACGGTCGAGGCGCTCAACCACGCCAAGGCCGCCGACGTGCCGATCGTCGTCGCGGTCAACAAGATCGACGTCGAGGGCGCCGACCCGGCCAAGGTGCGCGGCCAGCTCACCGAGTTCGGCCTGGTCGCGGAGGAGTACGGCGGCGACACCATGTTCGTCGACATCTCCGCCAAGCAGAGCCTGAACATCGACGCGCTGCTGGAGGCGGTCGTCCTGACCGCCGACGCCGCGCTCGACCTGCGCGCCAACCCGCACCAGGACGCCCAGGGCATCGCGATCGAGGCGCACCTCGACCGCGGGCGCGGCGCCGTGGCCACGGTGCTGGTGCAGCGCGGCACGCTGCGGGTCGGCGACACCATGGTCGTCGGCGACGCGCACGGCCGCGTCCGGGCGATGCTCGACGACACCGGCCGCCCGCTGGCCGAGGCCGGGCCCTCCACGCCCGTCCTGGTCCAGGGCCTGACCAACGTCCCGGGCGCGGGCGACAACTTCCTGGTCGTCGGCGAGGACCGCACGGCCCGGCAGATCGCCGAGAAGCGCGCCGCCCGCGAGCGGAACGCCGCGTTCGCCAAGCGCACCCGCAGGGTCTCCCTGGAGGACCTGGACAAGGTGCTCAAGGCCGGCGAGATCCAGCAGCTCAACCTCATCCTCAAGGGCGACGCCTCCGGCTCCGTCGAGGCCCTGGAGTCCTCGCTGCTCCAGCTCGACGTCGGCGAGGGCGTGGACCTGCGGGTGCTGCACCGCGGCGTCGGCGCGGTCACCGAGACCGACATCGACCTCGCGGCCGGCTCCGACGCCATCGTCCTCGGCTTCAACGTCCGCGCCGAGGGGCGCGCCACGCAGGCGGCCGAGCGCGAGGGCGTGGACGTCCGGTACTACTCGGTCATCTACCAGGCGATCGAGGAGATCGAGGCGGCGCTCAAGGGCCTGCTGAAGCCCGAGTTCGAGGAGGTCGAGCTGGGCACCGCGGAGATCCGCGAGGTCTTCCGCTCCTCCAAGCTGGGCAACATCGCGGGTGTCCTCATCCGCTCCGGCGAGGTCCGGCGGAACACCAAGGCCCGCCTGGTGCGCGACGGCAAGGTCGTCGCGGAGAACCTCACCATCGAGGGCCTGCGCAGGTTCAAGGACGACGTCACCGAGATCCGGGAAGGCTTCGAGGGCGGTATCAACCTCGGGAACTTCAACGACATCAAGGTCGACGACGTCATCGCCACCTACGAGATGCGGGAGAAGCCCCGCGTCTGACGCGGCGCCGGCCGGGGCCGCGCGGCGGGGGAAACCCGTCGATCGGCCCCGGCCCCACCGTTACGATCACCCCATGTACACAGGGACGTTGGCCTTCGACCTGCTGCTCGGCGACGTGCACTCGCTGAAGGAGAAGCGCTCCGTGGTGCGGCCGATCGTGGCCGAGCTGCGACGCAGGTTCGCGGTCAGTGCCGCCGAGGTGGGCGAGCAGGACCTGCACCGCCGCGCCAAGATCGGCCTGGCCGTCGTCGCCGGGGACGCCGCGCACGTCGCGGACGTCCTCGACCGGTGCGAGCGGCTGGTGGCCGCCCGCCCCGAGGTGGAGCTGCTGTCCGTGCGGCGGCGGATCCACGGTGAGCACGACGCATAGCGTCCCCCCACGCACAGCACACCGAGCAAGGAGACGGACCAGTGGCCGACAAGGCGCGGGCGAATAAGCTGGCGGACCTCATCCGCGAGGTCGTCGCCGAGAAGCTGCACCGGGACATCAAGGACCCGCGGCTCGGCACCCGGGTCACCATCACGGACACCCGGGTCACCGGCGACCTGCGGGAGGCCACCGTCTTCTACACCGTCTACGGCGACGAGTCCGACCGCGAGGAGGTGGCCGCCGGGCTGCGCAGCGCCAAGGGCGTGCTGCGCTCGGCGGTCGGCGCGGCGGCGGGCGTGAAGCACACCCCCAGCCTGGAGTTCGTCCCCGACGCGCTCCCCGAGAACGCCCGGAACCTCGACGACCTCTTCCTGCGCGCCCGGGAGCGGGACGAGCAGGTGCGGCAGGCCTCCGCGGGCGCCGAGTACGCCGGCGGCGCGGACCCCTACCGCGAGGGCGACGAGGCCGACGAGGCCCCCGGGGACGAGAACGACAAGGGCCGCGGCGCCCCCGGGGAGGGCTGACCCGGCGTGGGCGGCACCGGCACCGGCGGCCCCGACGGCCTGGTGGTCGTCGACAAGCCCGCCGGCTTCACCTCGCACGACGTCGTCGCGGTCGTCCGCGGGATCGCCCGCACCCGCCGCGTCGGGCACGCGGGCACCCTCGACCCCATGGCGACCGGCGTGCTCCTCCTCGGCGTGGGCCGTGCCACCCGCCTGCTGGGCCACCTGGCCCTGACGGAGAAGGAGTACACGGGCACCGTCCGGCTGGGCCAGGCCACCGTCACCGACGACGCCGAGGGCGAGGTCACCGCGAGCCCCGGCGCCGCCGGCCTGGGCCGCGGCGCGCTCGACACGGCCGTCGCCGGCCTGACCGGCGCCCTCCTCCAGGTCCCCGCGCGCGTCAGCGCCGTGAAGATCGACGGCCGCCGGGCGTACAAGCGGGTCAGGGCGGGGGAGGACGTGGAGCTGCCGGCCCGCCCGGTCACCGTGCACGCGTTCGCCGTGGACGCCGTCCGGGAGACGGCCGCCGCCGACGGCACGCCCGTCACCGACCTGGACGTGCGCGTGGTCTGCTCCTCCGGCACCTACGTCCGGGCCCTGGCCCGGGACCTGGGCGCCGCCCTGGGCACCGCCGGGCACCTGACCGCCCTGCGCCGCACCCGGGTCGGCCCCTACGGCCTGGACGCGGCCCGCACTCTCGACGCCCTGCGCGCGGAGTGGGCCCTCCTGCCGCTGGACGAGGCCGCGGCGCTGGCGTTCCCCCGCTGGGACGTGGACGAGGACCGCGCCCGGCAGCTCGGCCACGGAGCCCGCGTCCCCACCCCGCCCGAGCTGCCGCCGGGCCCCGTCGCGGTCTTCGGGCCCGAGGGGCGCTTCGTCGCGCTGATCGAGGCGGCGGGGGAGCGGTCGAGGAGCCTGGCGGTGTTCGCCTGAGCCCCGGCGGGGCCGGGCGGCATCCGGGCCGCCACGGGCCGCCGGGTACCGTGGACCGGCAGGCCGCACACGGAGTTCGGCGACGGTCAATCAGCGACGGCGAGGAGCGAGAACGGTGCAGCGATGGCGTGATCTGGCGGAGATCCCCGAGGAGTGGGGTCCCAGCGTCGTCACCATCGGTGCGTACGACGGGGTGCACCGGGGTCACCAGCTGATCATCGGGCGGGCCGTCGCGCGGGCCCGGGAGCTGGGCGTTCCCACCGTGGTGGTCACCTTCGATCCGCACCCCAAGGAGGTGACCCGCCCCGGCAGCCATCCGCCGCTGCTCGCCCCCCACCCCCGGCGGGCGGAGCTGATGGAGGCCCTGGGCGTGGACGCGGTGCTGGTGCTGCCGTTCACCAAGGAGTTCTCCCAGCTCTCACCGGCCGAGTTCGTGGTGAAGGTGCTGGTGGAGAGGCTGCACGCGCGGGCCGTGGTCGAGGGGCCGACGTTCCGCTTCGGGCACCGCGCCGCCGGCAGCGTCGAGACGCTCACCGAGCTGGGCCGCACCTACGGCTTCGAGATGCTCGTGGTCGACCTGTACGAACGGGGCGCGGCGGGCGAGGCGTTCTCCTCCTCGCTGGCCCGGCGGCTGATCGCCGACGGCGACCTCACCGGCGCCGCCGAGGTGCTGGGCCGCCCGCACCGCGTGGAGGGAGTCGTCGTGCACGGCGAGCACCGGGGCCGGGAGCTGGGCATCCCGACGGCGAACGTCGAGCCCGTGCCGTACTCGGCCGTCCCCGCCGACGGGGTGTACGCGGGCTGGCTGACCGACGAGAACGGCGAGCGGATGCCCACCGCCATCTCCGTGGGCACCAAGCCGCACTTCCACGGCACCCAGCGCGCTGTGGAGGGCTACGTCCTGGACCGCACCGGCCTCGACCTCTACGGGCAGCGGGTGGCGCTGGACTTCCACTCCTTCGTCCGCGGCCAGGAGGCGTTCGACACCCTGGACGCGCTGATGGAGCGGATCAACGCCGACATCGCCGCCGTGCGCGAGCGGACCCGCGAGGCCGGCTGAGCGGCCCCGCGGGCTGCCGGTCGCCTCAGCCCTGCGGCTGCTGTCCCCAGGGGCCCGGCTGCTGCGGATACCCGCCGTAGGGCGGCTGGGTCTGCTGCGGGTAGCCGTACCCGGGCGGCGGGGGCTGCTGCTGGGGCGGCGCCGGGGGCTGCTGCGGATACCCGTACCCCTGCTGCGGCGCCTGGCCCGGCAGCGGGGGCGCCACCTGCGGCGGGATGCCGCCGTCCGGCGTCCACAGGCCCTGCTCCTGCTGCACGCGCGCGAAGTCCTCGGCGATCAGGGCGGCCAGGTCGAAGTACGCCTGCCGGGTCCGGGGCCGCATCAGGTCCAGGTCCAGCTCGGCGCCCGCGGCCAGGTGCTCGTCGAAGGGCGCCACCACGACCCCGCGGCAGCGGGTCCTGAAGTGGGCCACGATGTCCTCGACCTTGACCAGCTTGCCGGTCTCCCGCACCCCGGAGATGACGGTGACGCTGCGCGCCACCAGCTCGCCGTACCCGTGCGCCGCCAGCCAGTCCAGGGTGGTGGAGGCGCTGGAGGCGCCGTCCACGGACGGGGTGGAGACGATGATCAGCTGGTGCGCGAGGTCGAGCACGCCGCGCATGGCGCTGTAGAGGAGGCCGGTGCCGGAGTCGGTGAGGATGATCGGGTACTGCCTGCCGAGCACCTCGATGACGCGGCGGTAGTCCTCGTCGTTGAAGGTCGTGGAGATCGCCGGGTCCACGTCGTTGGCCAGGATCTCCAGGCCCGAGGGGGCCTGGGAGGTGAACCGGCGGATGTCCATGTAGCTGTTGAGGTACGGGATCGCGCCGACCAGGTCGCGGATGGTGGCGCCGGTCTCGCGGCGCACGCGGCGGCCGAGCGTGCCCGCGTCGGGGTTGGCGTCGATCGCGATGACCTTGTCCTGGCGCTCGCTGGCCAGGGTCGCGCCGAGCGCGGTGGTCGTGGTCGTCTTGCCGACGCCGCCCTTGAGGCTGATGACGGCGATGCGGTAGCCCGAGAGCACGGGGGTGCGGATGATCTCCAGCTTCCGCTGCCGGTCCTGCTCGCCGGCCTTACCGCCGATCCGGAACCGCGAGGCGGGCTTGCTGGCCGGCTGGGAACGCGGCCTGTTGCGCCGCTTGTCCTGGAGCAGGCGGTCGGAGGACAGCTCGACGGAGGCCGTGTAGCCCAGGGCGCCGGGCTGCACCTGCGAGCCGTAGGGCTGCTGGGGCTGCCGGTCCCACCCGCCGGCCCGTGGGGGCTGCGCGGGCGGCGGAGCCTGTCCGGGCTGCGGGGCCGGGGGCGCCTGCGGGCCCTGTGGCAGTTGGGGGGCCGGGGGAGCCTGCGGTGCTTGCGGGGCCTGGGCCTGCGGCGCCGGCAGGGCCGGCGGCTGCCGGTCCCAGGCGCCGGGCTGCGGCGCGGCCTGCTGAGGGTGCGGCTGCGGCTGCTGCTCCGGGGCCTGCGGCAGCGCGGGCAGCGCTTGGCCCTGCTGCGGCAGCGGCTGGGGCGCGGGCGGCTGCGGCGGCGCGCCCCACGCCCCGGGCTGTGGCTGGGGCTGGTCCCAGGCCGGGGGCTGCGGCTGCGCGGCCTGCGGCTGCTGGTCCCAGGCGCCGGGCCGGGACTGGTCCCACGGGCCGGGCTGGGGCTGCTGCTGAGGCGGGTCCCACGGGCCCGGCTGCGCCTGCGGCTGCGGAACGCCCGGCTGCGCCTGCGGCGGGGGGAAGCCCGCGGCCGGGCCCTCCTCCGGGACGGGCGGGGTGAACGGCCCCGCCGCGGCGGCAGGTTGGGGCGCGGGAGGCGGGGACTGCGGCGCCCGGGGCTGCGGCGGCGCCCCGAGGAACGACGGCGGCTCCGGCTGCTGCGGGGCGTCCGCCGGCTCGGCGGGCCGCGCCGCGCCGCCGCGCGGGTCGACCGGGCCAGGGGCCCCCGGCGGCGGCGGCGGCGGCGCGGGGGCGGCGGCCGGGGCGGGCATCGGGGGCAGCGCCCGGCCGCGCGGGGGCGCCGGCGGCCCGGCGGGCTCCTCCGGCAGCTGCTGGGGACCGGCCTCGCCCGGGCCGTCGGCGGCCTCCGGGGCGTTCCGCGGTTCCCCGGCGTCGGAGGCCTCCGGGGCGCTGCCGACGGCGGCGTCCTCGGGCTCCTCCTCGGCCTCGTCCGGCTCCTCGGCCGGTCGCGCGAAGTCCACCGCGACGGCGGCCTCCTCCGCGGCGGGCGGCCGGACCGGGCTGAAGACGACGGTGTGGTCCGAGCGCAGCGGCTCGGCGCCGCCCTCGCTCTCCGGCCCGTCGAAGGGCACGGGACCCTCGGTGGCGAGGGGCGGCCCCTGCGGCTCGGCGGGGGCCGCCGGTGGCGCGGCCGGGACGGGCGCCTGGAGCTGGAAGTCCGGCGGCAGCGGCGGCAGTCCCCCGG